>CAJBVW010000101.1 GCA_903959175.1 uncultured Pseudomonadota bacterium | reverse complement strand
GGCGACGGCATCGGGGACGCCTGCGACAACTGCGAGGGCCAGAACAACGACTCGCAGGCCGACGCCGACTTCGACGGCTTCGGCGACCTCTGCGACAACTGCCCCGACGCCTTCAACCTCGACCAGCTCGACTCGGACGACGACAGCCTCGGGGACGCCTGCGACTCCTGCCCCTTCTTCGCCGATCCCGACGGCGAGGACGACGACGGCGACGGCTTCGGCAACGCCTGCGACACCTGCCCCGGCGTCGCCGACCCCGGCCAGGAGGACGAGGACATCGACGGCATCGGGGACGCCTGCGACAACTGCCCCACGGTCGTGAACGTCGAGCAGGACGACAACGACCAGGACCTCCTCGGCAACGCCTGCGACAACTGCCCGGACGTGTACAACCCCGACCAGCTCGACGAGGTCGACGGGGACGGCACCGGAGACGTGTGCGACGGCGAGCTGCTGCGCGGCGGCGGCAGCCGGTGCGACGCGGTGCCAGCGGCGAGCGGCTGGTTCGGCGTCCTGATCGCCCTCGCGGTCGCCTCCCTCCGCCGCGCGCGCGACTGACGCGGGCCCGGGCGCGGTGAAGCTCCGCCCCGAGGTGCTGCGCCACGCGCGACCGGACGGCGGCGTGGACCTCTACGATCCGCTCCTGGAGCGCCTCGTGGCGCTCTCGTCGGCCGAGGCCGCGTCCCTGGACGCCCCCGACGCCGTCCTCCTCGCGCGGCTCGACGGCGCCACGCTCCTCGAAGGGGCGGTCGCCGACGCCGTGCGCGCGAGCGTGTGGGCTGCGCGCGTGCTGCCGCTGGCCGCGGCGCCCCCCGTGGTGTCACCGCGCCTCGATCCGGCCGACGCCGCCGCGCTCCCCGCCCTCGTCGCCCCCGCGTGGCGGGAGCCCGAAACGTGGCGCCGGCTCGCCGAGGACCGCGCCGCGGGGCGCGCGCGCCTGACGTTGCGGGGCTTCCTGGGCGCGGAGCACATCCACACACTCGCGACGGAGGCCCGCGCCGCGGCCTTCGCCCGCTTCGAGACCGACCGGGTGCACGCGTGGCGCGCCGAGCCCGGCGCCGCCCCCGTCCTCGACGCCTGGCGCGCCCTGCTCCTCGATCCCGCCCTCCGCGCCCTCGTCGGCGGCGCGCTCGGGGTGTCCCTCCCCGACGCCCTCGTGCTCAACGCGTGGCGCATGGGCCCCGGCGACGGCATGCGCGCCCACCCCGACGGCCGCCGCTACGCCGCGACCTGGGCGCTCGGCCTCTGCGACGCCTGGACCGCGGCCGACGGCGGCGCCATCGCCTTCGGGGCGCCCACGCCGGAGGCCTTTGTCGTCTCCGAGCGCTGGCTCCCCTTCGCGGGGGACCTCCTGCTCTTCGTCCCGGGGCCCACCACCTGGCACGTCGTCGAGACGCCGGCCCGCGAGCGCCTCACCCTCTCCGGCTGGTGGACCGCCTAGATCGCCGCGAGTCGGGGCGTGAAGCCCCCGCCGCGCGCCGTGTAGACGGCCACGAGACCGGCCCCCACGAGCGAGAGCGCCGCGGAGACGGCGAAGAACGCGGGGAAGCCGAGCGGCTCGGCCAGGAAGCCCGAGAGGACGGCACCGAGGCCGGTCGCGCCCACGACGACGCAGGCCTGGAGCGTGTAGTCGGTGGCGGCGCGCTCGCCCCGGCAGGCGTCCATCATGGCGGTGAAGAGCGCGACGGTCGCCATGCCGCCGAAGAGGTGCTCCGCCGCGGCCGCGGCCTGGAAGGCGCCGAGCGAGGGCCACCGCGCCGCGAGCGCGTAGCCGCCGACCGCGACGGACTGGAGGACCCCGAACAGGACCAGCGCCCGCCGCCGGCCGAGCACGCCGGCGCCCCAGCCGCCGAGCAGCGCGCCCACGAGGCCCATCGCGCTGCCGATCGTCCCGAGGATCCAGCCGACGTCGGCCATGTCGAGACCGGCGTCCACCATCATCGGGCTGACCATGGCGCCGGCGAGGGCGTCCCCGAGCTTGTAGACGAACAGCAGCAGCAGCCACGCGGCGGTGTCGCTGCGCGTCCACCACACGCCGAGCGCGCGCCAGTCGACGCCGCCGGCGCCGTCGTCCGGGGCGGCCGCGGGCACGGGCTCGCGGAACACGGCGATCGGAATCGTCGCGACCGCGAGGATGGCCGCCATCGCCAGGAAGCTGCTCGTCCAGCCGATCGCCTCGAACACGACGAGCAGGCCGCCGCCGCCGATGACCATGCCGAGGCGGTAGGCGCCGACCTGCACGCCGTTGCCGAGCCCGCGCTCACCGGGGCCGAGGAGGTCGACCGCGAGCGCGTCCGTCGCGATGTCCTGGGTGGCGGCAAGCAGATTACAGAGGAGCACCGCGACGAGGAGCGGGATCATCCCCCACGCGGGGTTCACCGCGGCGAGCGCCACGAGCACCGCGACGGTCGCGATCTGGAGCGGGAGGATGACGCCGCGCCGCCGCCCCATGCCGCCGTGCCCGCGGCGGTCCACCAGCGGCGCCCACACGAACTTGAGCATCCACGGCAGCGCGAGCAGGTTGGAGAGGCCGATCTCCGGGAGGGAGGCCCCTTGTTGCCGCAGGAGCACCGGCAGCGCCTTGGTGAAGAAGCCGAACGGGAGCCCCTGCGAGAGGTAGAGGCTCACGAGCAGGCCGAAGCGGACGCGCGGGGACATCGCCATTGCTATCCGATCGCGACGGCTACTCGCCCCTCAGCACCTCGGAAGGCCGCACCCGCAGGGCGCGCGCGTTGGCGAGGACGCCCACCACGGCGGAGAGCCCCGCGGTGAGGGCGACCGCCGCGAGGAGCACGGGCACGTCCGTGTGCCAGCCGAGGCGCATCAGGCGCGTCACGACGACGTAGCTGAAGCCGAGCGCCCCGCTCGCCCCGAGCACGCCGGAGAGGAGCCCGATGAGGCCGTACTCGATGGCGAAGAGGCCGACGACGCCCGCGCGGGTGGTGCCGAGCGTCTTGAGGAGGGCGACCTTTCGGCCCTGGCGCGCCGCGTCCGCCGCGACGCCGCTCACGAGGATGGCGATGCCCGCGAGGGCGGTGAAGGCGCCGACGGCGCGGATGCCCCACCCCATGCGCTCGAGGAGGCCGCGTGCCTGGATCAGCGCCGCGCGCACGCTCACGAGCGTCACGTTGGGGAAGGCGGCGGCGAGCGTGTCCTGCACGCCGGCCTCGCGGTCCGCGGCGAGCTGCGCGGTGACGAGGAGCGACTGCGGCGCCTGCTCCAGCACGCCGGGCTCGGCCACGAGGAAGAAGTTCATGTCGAAGCTCTCCCACGACACCGTGCGCAGGCTGCTCACGACGAACTCGACGGGGACGCCCTGGACGTCGAAGCGGAGGCGGCTGCCGACCGTCGCGCCGAGGCTCTCGGCGTAGCGCTGCTCGAGCGAGAGCTCGGCGGGGGCGGCGTCCGAGACGGGGACCGCCGCGGAGAAGGCGGCGCCCGCGACGATGACGTTGTCGGGCGGGAGGGCCGCCATGTAGGAGAGGCGCTGCTCGCGGGTGAGCGACCACCGCTCGTCCTCGCCGCGCTCGGCGACGAGGGCCTCCACCCCGCGCCCGTCGATCGCGAGGAGGCGGCCGACGACCATGGGAGCGGACTTCACCCGGGTTGCCCCGGCTTTCTCCAGGATCGCCACGACGCCGTCCCGCTGGTCCGGCTGCACGTCGACGAGGAAGGCGCTCGGGGCCGCGGCGGGGAACTCGTCCTCGATCTGGGCGAAGATGCGGCCCTCGACGAGCACGGTGGTGAGGACCACGACCACGCCGATCGCGAGGGAGACCGCCGCCGGCACGAACCCGGAGCCGGGGCGCCCGAGCGACGCGAGCCCGTGTCGGAGCCACCAGGTGCGGACCCGGTGCGCGTAGCGGCCGAGGCCCCGAGCGAGCACCGTCGCGGAGAGCGCGCCCACGCCGGCCACGGCGCCGAGGCCCCCGACGAACGCGGCGGCGACGAGCGGATCGCGGGACTGTACCCACGCGAGGCCGTAGATGCCGCCGCCGAGCGCGAGGGCGCCGAGCGCGGCGCGGAGGGGCGGGTCGGGGAGCGGCTCGACGTCGCGGCGGAGCACGCGGAGGGGCGGCACGCGCGCGGCCTGGTCGAGCGGACGGGCGGCGAACAGGAGCGCAATGCCGACGCCGAGGGCCACGCCGCGCGCGATGGCTACGGGCTGCCAGGGCTGTACGGCGCCGACGGGGAGGAGCCCTTCGAGCACGTAGGGCGCCGCGGAGAGGGCCGCCACGCCGAGCGCCGCGCCCGCGACGCTGCCGACGGCGGCGAGCACGGCGGTCTGCGTGAGGGCGAGGGTGCGGATCTCTCCCGTCGTCATGC
Organism: uncultured Pseudomonadota bacterium; assembly: GCA_903959175.1. Taxonomy (GTDB): domain Bacteria; phylum Myxococcota_A; class UBA796; order UBA796; family SXON01; genus CAJBVW01. Next base: position 41,395 of record CAJBVW010000101.1, on the reverse strand, counting down.
CGAGGCACCGCTGCACCGCGAGCGCGTCGAGCCGGCGGGCCATCCACGCCCGCGTGCTCTGGGCGACGCCCACGCCGCCGACCACGAGCGAGAGGAGCGCGACGAGGCCGAGGTAGGAGGAGGTGCGCTCGATGCTGCGCTGGGTAGAGGGCTGCGCGTCGGACCAGGTCTCGATGCGCGTCCACGTCGCGTCCGCGGCGTCCTCCTTCAGCCACGTCGCGAGGGCGCCGGCGCGGGCCTCGTCGGGGACGCGGAACAGGGCGCGGTAGGTGTTCCGGGCGCCGCTCTCGCCGAGGCCGGCGCGGGCGAGGCCGTCGAGGCTCAGGAGGATGCGCGGGCCCGCGGCGAGGCCGCTCGGGAGCCGCCCCGGCTCGGCGGTGATGACGCCGCGCACCGTGAAGCTGGCGCCGCCGACACGCACCTCGGCGCCGGGGGCGAGCCCCAGCCGCTCCAGGAGCGTCGGCTCGACGACGACGCCGGCAGGATCGAGCAGATCGGCGAGCGGGCGCGCGGGATCGAGCGTCGGCGCGCCGTAGAAGGGCCACCCCGGCGAGACCGCCTTGAGCTCGGCCATGACGCTGCGCCCGGGCGCGCCGTCCGCGCCGGCGGGCGCCGCGACCATCGTGAGGAAGTCGACGGTGTCGGCGCGCTGCACGTCGGGGAAGGCGGCGGCCACGCCGTCGAAGGAGGCGGGGATGGGCCGCGAGCTTCGCGCCGTGACGTCCGCGCCGAGCAGCGGGCGCGCCTCCATACGGATCGCGCGGGAGAGGCTGTCGCCGAGGCCCGCGACGAGCACCACCGCCGCCACGCCGATGGCGAGCGACGCGAGGAACGGGAGCAGCCGCGCGCGGGCGCCGCGCACCTCACGCCCGATGAGGCGGATCATCAGCCGCAGGGTCACGAGCGCTCGTCGGAGACGACGCGGCCGTCCCGGATGGTGAGGCGCCGGTCGCAGCGGGCGGCGATGGCGGGGTCGTGGGTGACCAGCACGAGGGTGGCGCCGCTGGTGCGCCGCAACGTGTCCATCACCTCGAGGACGCGGGCGCCGGTGCTCCCGTCGAGGTTGCCGGTGGGCTCGTCCGCCAGGAGGATGCGGGGCGAGGCGGCGAACGCCCGCGCGACCGCGACGCGCTGCTGCTCGCCGCCGGAGAGCTGCCGCGGGTAGTGGTGACCGCGCGGGCCGAGGCCCACGGCGGCGAGCAGGACGTCGGCCTTCGCGGCGGGGTCGGCGTCCCCGAGGAGCTCGAGCGGAAACTGTACGTTCTCCCGCGCGGTGAAGTGGTCGAGGAGCTGGAACGACTGGAACACGAAGCCGAGCGCCCCGCGCCGCCACCGCGCGAGCGCGTCCTCCGAGCGGGTGTGGAGGGGCTCGCCGTCGACCCAGACCTCTCCCGTGGTCGGGCGGTCGAGGCCCGCGAGCAGCGCCAGGAGCGTGCTCTTCCCCGAGCCGCTCGGCCCCACGATGGCGACCAGCTCGCCGCGCGCGACCTCGAAGCTCACGTCGGCCAGGACGGTCAGGTCGGCGCCCCCCGATTGGAAGGAGCGCGACACGTTGCGGAGCGCGATGGCCGGTGACGTGGACACGGAGAGCACCTCGGGCACAGGCGTCAGCCGGCGCGACACGAAGCTACGCGCGACCGGCCGCTCGGGAAGGGGGCGCCGACATTCCGAGACGACGCGGCTACACCTTCGGCGCTTCGGGGCCCCGCGCGCGCCACGGCAAGCGCAGCGCGCCCTCCCCCGGGATCCGCAGCCCGTCGGGCCCGGAGAGCACCACGGCCTCTCCCCCGTCCACCACGGCGCGGTCGGCCTCGAAGGCCACCTCGGCGCCGTCCGCCCGGGCCGTCCACCCCTCCCCCGACGGCACGAGCTTCAGGTTCAACCGGCCGTCCCGCTCGCCGAACAGCAGCGTCCGCGGCATCCCGCGCACCGGCGCCATCGCCCCCGCGCGCAGCTCCACGCGCCCCGCCGGTGCCCAGGCGAACCAGTCGTCACCGTCCGGCGGCAAGGCGGCCGCGGGCGGCACGATCCCCGTCGCCGCGCGCTTGATCGGCTCCGAGAGCGCCGCGGGCACGGGAGCGCCCATCGCCTCCCACGCGGCGGTCAGGTGCGCCCGGAACAAGCGGTCGAATTCCCCCTCGAACGGCGTGCTGAACTGGTCGCCGTACCACCAGAACCAGTCGCTCCCCTCCGCCGACAGGAGGTGCTCGCGCGCCGCCGGCGGCCGCCCCCGCGCCTCCCACTCGGCCCGCGCGTCCCGCAAGAGCTCCCACGCGGCGCGGTCCTCGGCGTGCCCGATCCAGATCGCGAAGTCGCCGCCGATCCACGAGCCCGTGTGCAGCGCGTGCACGCGGCCCCGCGGCGCGTCCGCCGCCATCTCGCCGCAGGTGCGCGTGTGCGCCTTCGACAGGAGCGCGCGCAGGAAGTGCTCGCCGGCGTCCCGGTAGGACTCCCACGGGTTCTCCCCGTCGAGCGCCAACAGCCGCGGCTTCCCTTCGAGGCGGTGCAGCAGGTCCGCCGCGGCCTCCTCCCCGCGCCAGTTCGCGTACACGAAGCCCACGCGGTCCGACAGGCCGTGATCCCGGAAGATCCCCCGCATCCGCCCCACGTCGAAGGGGCCGCCGATGTCCCCGGGATCGTGCTTCGAGCGCGCGAGCACGTCCTCGTCCGTCGCGAACCAGCGGTAACCGGCGTCCGCCGCGAGCTCGATCACCTCGGGGCTCACCGCGCCCTCCGACGGCCAGAGCCCGTGCACCGGCTTGCCGATCCACGCCTCGACCCGCGCCCGCGCGCGCACCAGCTGCTCCTTCGCGTCGTCCGGATAGCGGAAGCCGGGATCCGGTACACCCGGCAGGTTGCGACGAGCGTGCGCGGTGTCGACGAGCAGCGGCAGGATCGGGTGGTAGTAGGGCGTGCAGCTCACCTCGGGGAGCTTGCGGTAGAGGGACGGAAGTTCCTGGAGGATCGCGGCCTGCACGTCCAGGACGTGCGCCTTCTCGGCCTCCGTGTATCCGTGCCCCTTCCGACGCAGCTCGCGCAGCTCCGGGTGGTCCCGCAGCGCGGAGAAGCCGAACCACGCGAGGTTCGACCACACCACCACGTCCCGGAGCCGCTGCGCGTCGAAGCGCTCCCCCGCGTCGTGCGCCGCCTTCAGCGCCCCCCAGGCCGGAAACCAGGAGAAGCTCGACGGGTTCCCATGGAAGAAGTTCTGCAACAACCACGCGGCCTCGTGCGGCTCGTAGGAGCCCGCGTGCCGCCGCGCGAGCGCGAGGTGCGTGTCCGTCCCGCCCGCGCGGTAGTGCTCCCACTGGTCGATGAGCGAGGGCACCACGTTCACGGTCACCTGCGCGCCCGTCGCCGCGATGACGTGCGGCACGTCCCGGTAGCCGCGCGTCGCGTGCAGCCGCACCCAGGGCATGGTCGGATTGCCGGTGCGTGGGTCGCGGTAGTCCGGCTGGTGCATGTGCAGGAGGAGGGAGAGCATCCCCTCCCGGATAGCCCCCTCCCGCCGCGCGCGCATCGGGGGCCGGCCGCCGCTGCGCGACCGCCGGCCGTGCGGGGGGTGCCCCCCCCCCCGCAACGCCCCCCGGAGGTTAGACGCCGCCCCATGTCCCGCATCGACGTCGCCATCCTCGGCGCCACCGGCATGGTCGGTCAGCGCTTCGTAGAGCTCCTCGACCGCCACCCGCTCTTCCGCGTGGCCGAGCTCGCCGCGTCCGACCGCTCCGTCGGCAAACGCTACGGGGACGCCGCCCCGTGGCGCCTCGACAGCGAGCCCCTCCTCCAGGACCGCGTCGTCGTCGCGTGCGAGCCGGGCACGATCCGCTCGAAGGTGGTGTTCTCCGCGCTCGACAAGGGCGCCGCCGTCGGCATCGAGGCCGCGTTCCGGGACGCCGGGCACCTCGTCATCTCCAACGCGAGCGCCTACCGGATGGACGAGGGCGTGCCCCTCCTCATCCCAGAGGTCAACCCCGACCACGTCGGCCTCGTGCACGCCGCGCTCTCGGCCGGCCGCGGCGTCATCGTCACCAACCCCAATTGTACCTGCATCCCGCTGGTCGTCGCGCTCCGGCCCCTCCACGACCGCTTTGGCGTCGAGGCCGTCACCTGCGCCAGCTACCAGGCCGTGTCCGGCGCCGGCTACCCCGGCGAGAGCGCGTGGGACATGCTCGGGAACGTCCACCCGCACCCCGGCGACGAGGAGGAGAAGGTCTCGGAGGAGCCGAAGAAGATCCTCGGCACCCTCGTCGGCGGCGGCATCGCGCCCGCCACCTTCCCGATCTCGGCCCGGTGCGTCCGCGTCCCGGTGACGGACGGCCACCTCATCGCCGCCCAGATCCGCCTCACCGGCAACCCCTCCCCGGCCGACGTCGTCGAGGCCCTCCGCGACTACGTGGCCCCCTACGAGCTCCCCTCCTCCCCGCGCCCGCTCCTCCGCCTCACCGAACGCCGCGACCGCCCCACGCCGCGCACCGACGCGATGGCCGGCGGCGGCATGGCGATCACGGTCGGGCGGGTCGAGGCCTGCGAGGTCATGGGCATCAAGCTCTTCGCGCTCGCGCACAACGCCATCCGCGGCGCCGCCGGGGGCGCGATCGCCAACGCCGAGCTGCTCCACCGCATGGGCCTCATCGCCGGCTGACGCGGCCCGCCCCGGCGTGGCTAGCTTCGTCCGATGGACGATCGCCGTGGCCGGTGGGGATGGTCCCCCGACGAGGTGCTCGCGGGGAGCATCACCGCGCTCCTCCTGCTCACCCTCGCCGTGGTGGTCGTGTTCGGGCGCGTGTTCCTCCCGGAGCTCCCGATCAGCACCACCACCGCCGTCCTGGTCGCGCTGCTCCTCATCGGCGTCGTCGGCTTGCTCACGCTGCTGGTCGCGGGAAGGGCGTAGCCCGCGTCACCATGTGTGCTATATCGGCGCACCCGCCCGTTTCCCCCAGACTTCCCCTCTCCGCCTCCCCCTCCAGCGACCCCCCGAGCGCGCGAATGGACATCCTCTCCACGCCGGTCGCGCTGCGCGAAGCCGCGCGCCGCCGGTACCTCAACTATGCGGTCTCGGTCATCACCTCGCGCGCGCTACCCGACGTGCGTGACGGGCTAAAGCCGGTCCAACGTCGCATCCTCTACGCGATGTTCAACAACCTCCACCTGACGCCCGAAGCCCGCTACAAGAAGTGCGCGGCCATCGTCGGCGAGGTGCTCGGGAAGTACCACCCCCACGGCGACTCCTCGGTCTACGAGGCGCTCGTGCGCATGGCACAGGACTTCTCGCTCCTCCACCCCCTGGTGGACGGGCAGGGAAACTTCGGCAGCATTGACGGGGACAACGCCGCCGCCTACCGCTACACCGAGGCCCGGCTCCAGCCCATCGCGATGGAGCTCCTCGCCGAGATCAAGCAGCGCACGGTCGACTTCCGCCCCACGTTCGACGGCCAGCACTCCGAGCCCATCGTCCTGCCGGCCCAGTTCCCGCACCTGCTCGTCAACGGCACAGAGGGCATCGCCGTCGGCATGGCCACGCGCATCCCGCCGCACAACCTGCGCGAGATCATCGACGCCTGCCTCCTCCTCATCGTCAAGCCTGACGCCACGATCGCCGAGCTCTGCAAGAAGGTCCGCGCCCCCGACTTCCCGACGTACGGCGAGATCATCTCTGGCGCCGACGAGATCCAGCAGGTCTACGAGGACGGGCAGGGCCCCATCCGCGTGCGCGGCACCTGGGAGACCGAGCAGAAGGGCCGCAAGCACTACGTCATCGTGACCAGCGTGCCGTACGCCGTCGTCAAGGCGCAGCTCGTCGAGAAGATCGGCGAGATCATCCGCGAGAAGAAGTGTCCGCAGCTGGTGGACGTGCGGGACGAGTCGACGACCGACGTGCGCGTCGTCCTCGAGCTCCGCGCCCCGGAGGACGCCCCCGCCGCGATGGCGTTCCTCTTCAAGCACACCGCGCTCCAGACGCAGTTCAACGTCAACCTCACCTGCCTCGTCCCCACGGACAACCCCGAGGTCGGCGCGCCCCGGCGCCTGAACCTCAAGGAGATCCTCGAGGAGTGGCTGAAGTTCCGGCACGCCACGGTGCAGCGCCGGCTCGGCCACGAGCTCGCCCAGCTCCGCGAGCGGATCCACGTCCTCGACGGCTTCGCGAAGATCTTCGACATCCTCGACGAGATCATCCGCATCATCCGCGCGAGCGAGGGAAAGCGGGACGCCGCCGAGCGCCTGATGGACCGCTTCGGCCTGGACGACGTGCAGGTCGAGGCCATCCTCGAGCTCAAGCTGTACCGGCTCGCCCGCCTCGAGATCAACATCATCCGGGAGGAGCTCGCCGAAAAGCGCGCCGCCGCCGAGCGGATCGAGGGCATCCTCGGGAGCAAGGAGGCCCTCTGGGCGGTCGTGCAGGCCGAGCTCGTCGACATCAAGAAGCAGCACGGCCAGGCCCGGCGCACCGCCATCGCGGCGGACGTGCCGGTGATCGCCTACGACGAACAGAGCTACATCGTCGCGGAGGACACGATCGTCGTCGTCACGCGCGGTGGTTGGATCAAGCGTCAGGGCACGGTCACGGGCATCGACAAGGTGCGCGTCCGCGAGGGGGACACCATCGGGTGGATCTTCCGCGCGACCACGCTCTCGACCGTGACGCTCCTGTCCAACAAGGGCACCGCCTACGTGCTCCGGGTGGACGCCATCACGCCCACCACCGGCCACGGCGAGCCCGTCCAGCGGCACTTCACCTTCGTCGACAACGAGCAGATCATCGGTGTGATCAGCAACGATCCCCGCAACCTGCCCCCCCCCGACCCCAAGCTCGTCGCCGACGCGACGGACGAGTCCCCCGCCCCGCCGTACCTCGTCGCCGTGAGCCGCCAGGGCCGCATCGTGCGGACCCCGCTCACGCTGCACGCCGAGATCTCCAAGAAGACCGGGCGCGGCTTCATGCGCCTGGAGGACGAAGGCGCCGACGAGGTCGTGGCTGCCTACGCCTCCGGCGGAAACGAAGACGTCTGCATCGCGTCGTTCGAGGGCAGCGTGCTGACCTTCGGCGTGTGGGAGGTCCCCGTGATCCGCGCCGCGGGCAAGGGCGTCTTCGCGATCAAGCTCAAGGAGACCGACCGCGTCTTTGCCTGGGAGCTCACGACGGACGCCATGGGCGGCCCCACCGTCGTGACCGCCCTCGGGCGCGAGGAGATCGTGCGCCCCAACAAGTTCGAGGGCCCGCGCGCGGGCCGCGGACACCCGCTGTTCAAGCGGGGGAACTTCGCGCTGTGGAAGCGCTCGCCCGAGGTCCGTCTCGACGCGCCCCGCGTGACGGAAGGCGAGGCCTAAATGGCGACCCCCACGACCCCCACGACCCCCACGACCTACGACGACAAGTCGATCAAGCTCCTCCAGGGCATCGACCACGTCCGCAAGCGCCCGGCGATGTACATCGGCGGTACCGACTCCGGCGGCTACCACCACCTCCTCTGGGAGATCGTGGACAACGCCGTCGACGAGGCGATGAACGGCCACGCGACCACCATCCAGGTGATCCTGCATGCCGACGGTCGCTCCGCCACCGTGACCGACAACGGGCGCGGCATCCCCGTCGGGATGCACGCCACCGGCCGCTCCACGCTCGAGGTCGTGCTCACCGAGCTCGGGGCCGGCGGAAAGTTCGACAACGCCAGCTACAAGGCCTCTGGTGGCCTGCACGGCGTCGGCAGCTCCGTCGTGAACGCCCTCACCGAGGAGCTCGTCGCCACCGTCAAGCGGGAGGGCGGCGAATGGCGCCAGTCCTACCGGCGCGGCAAGCCCCGCGCCCCCGTGCAACGGATGGGGGACGCCCGCGGCAGCGGCACGACCATCAAGTTCCGCCCCGACCCCGAGATCTTCGGCGAGCTCGCCTTCGATCCCGAGGTCGTGCGCGAGCGCCTCGAGATCTCCTCCTACATCCACCGCGGCCTCCGCATCGTCTTCAAGGATGAGGGCCGCGGCACCAACGAGGAGTTCAAGGCCGAAGGCGGCATCCGGGACTACGTCGCCGCGCTCTGCAAGAAGAACGCGCGCGCGCCGATGATGCAGACGTTCTGGTTCGAGAAGGAGACGAGCGTCGACGGCGCCCAGCGGTCTCCCGGAGCTCCCACGGTCAAGTTCGAGGTCGCCCTCGCGTGGACGGACGCCAACCGCGAGCTCTTCGCCAGCTTCGCGAACGGCATCCCCACCGGCGGCGGCGGCACGCACGAGGCCGCCACGCGCGACGGAGTCACCAAGGCCCTCCGCACCTACATCGACACCCACGAGCTCTGCCCCCGCGGCATCACCCTCACCGCGGACGACATCCGCGAGGGCCTCGTCGCCGTCACGTCCATCTTCCTCGCCGAGCCCCAGTTCCAGGGTCAGACCAAGGACAAGCTCAACAACCCCGAGATCAAGGCCCCGATCGAGGGCGCGATCCGCACGGCGCTCGAGCAGTACCTCAACACGAACCGCACCATCGCGGACGTGGTGGTCACCCGCGTCATCCAGGCGGCGCGGGCACGCATGGCCGCCCGCGGCGCAGAGGATCAGGTCCGTCGGAAGTCCGCGGTCAACAACCGCCTGAACCTCCCGGGCAAGCTCTCCGATTGTTCCAGCTCGGACCCCACGAAGGGCGAGCTCTTCATCGTCGAGGGCGACTCCGCAGGCGGCTCCGCCAAACAGGGCCGCGATCGCGACACACAGGCGATCCTGCCGCTCCGCGGCAAGGTGCTCAACGCGGAGCAGGCCACGCTGTCGAAGGTGCTCGAGAACCAGGAGCTCTCCAACATCGTGAGCGCGCTCGGCACGGGCATCGGCAAGGACTTCGACGCCTCCCGCCTGCGCTACCACAAGATCATCCTGCTGATGGACGCCGACAGCGACGGTCACCACATCACCACGTTGATGCTGACCTTCTTCTACCGCTACATGCCGAAGCTCATCGACGGCGGCTGGCTCTACATCGCCCAGCCGCCGCTGTTCCGCATCGACGTGGGGCAGCAGACCTGGTGGGCCCGCGACGAGGCCGACCGCGCCCGCATCATCAAGCGCCTGCCCCCGCGCGCCAACCCCGAGATCACCCGATTCAAGGGCCTCGGCGAGATGTCGGCGAAGATGCTGTACGACACCACGCTCGACCCCAAGAAGCGCCGCCTGCTCCAGGTGACCATCCCGGACGGCGAGCGCGTCAGCACCGAGCAGACCATCTCCGATCTGATGGGCCGCGACGCCGCGCCGCGCTTCCGCGAGATCATGGAGAACGCGAACGAGGTCGAAGAGGTCGACGTCTGAGGCGCGACGCCGGCTCTGGCCCGTAGCCGGGTATACTGAGCGCCTGATGTTCCTCCTCCTCGCGATGACCGGTTGCAGCGAGTCCTTCGTGGGCCCCGTCGACCAGAAGCCGTCCCTCGGCGACACGGGGGCACCCGACTCGGCGGACGCCGACACGGACACGGACGCCGCGGACACGGACGACACCGACCCGGCGGACACGGACACCGACCCCGGTGACACCGACCCCGGTGACACGAGCACCGATCCCGGTGACACCGACCCGCCCGACACCGGCCCCTACGACACCGGCCCCTACGACGCCGATCGCGACGGCTCCTGGGACGCCGACGACTGCGACGACGACGACCGCCGCGTCTACCCCGGCGCCGAAGAGATCTGGTACGACGGCATCGACCAGGACTGCGACGGCAACGACACCGACCAGGACCTCGACGGCTACGCCTCTCCCGCCGTCGGCGGCGACGACTGTGACGACACCGACGCCGCCGTGAACCCCGCCGCGGCGGAGGTCTGGTACGACGGGGCCGACCAGGACTGCGACGGCAACGACACCGACCAGGACGGCGACGGCTTCGTCGCCGAGGCCTCCGGCGGGGCGGACTGCGACGACACGAACGCGGCGTCCCACCCCGGCGCCACCGAGGTCTGGTACGACGGCGTGGACGAGGGCTGCGACGGCGGCGAGGACTACGATCAGGACGGCGACGGCACGCTCGCCCCCTCGGGCGGCGGCGAGGACTGCGACGACACGGACGCCGCCGTGAACCCCAGCGGCGCCGAGACCCTCGACGACGGCGTGGACGGCGACTGCGACGGCGACGCCGACCGCCCCCGCTTCCAGACCCTCGACACCTTCGGCAGCACCGACACCCAGGGGCCGCGCATCGGCGAGATGACAGGCTACGTCCTCGTCACCTGGCTGGCGGACGGCATGCGCTACAGCGGCACCCCGCTCACGACGGCGGCGGGCATGCAGCTCCTCGCCACGAGCGATCTGCGCTCCGGCCCCGCCTCCGACACCTGGTGGGAGTGGGGCTCCGGCTACTCGTTCGACAGCGGCGTCGACTTCTGGGCGGACGACGACCACTGGATGTGGGCCTACGGGCTCCACTACGGCGGCACGCGCTACCTCCTCGGGGACGGCTACGCGCTCGCGACGAGCGCCTGGGGCAACACCGGCGTCTCCCGCAGCACCTCGCAGACCTTCGACGACGTCGAACTCATCGAGGACACCGACGGCCGCCTGCACGTCGTCGGCTGCGACAGCGGCGGCGGCTACCTCACCTGGGTGCACGGCTCCCGGGCCGAGCTCGCGAACGGCCTCGCCTTCGGCTACGAGCGCGCGAACGTCCTGTCCGACACCTGCGGCGCGCTCCCCTCCTCCTCGTGGCTGCTCGCGAGCTTCCGGAGCGCCGGCACCCTCGGCACCTACACCTACAGTGACTCCGCGGGCCTCTCGTACTCCGGCGTACTCACGGGCTGGAACGCCTACGACATCGAGACCCTGCTGCAGGACGGCGAGATCGTCATCGCCGCCGCCGAGGGTTCGGACGGCGTCTACACCTACAAGTACCCCGACGCCGAGGTGCTCCCCGCGGCGGACGCCTCGCAGGTCGACGTCGCGATGGACAGCCGCGGCCGGCTGTACGTCGTCTACATCGACGGCGCGCGGGTGTGGCTCTACTGGGGCGAGCCGGCGTCCGGCTACACGAGCGTCGAGCTCGACACCGGCCTGGTCGACGCCGACGACCTCGACGTGCACGTCACCGTGGACGACGAGGTCGTGGTCGCCGTACGCGACGGGGACGACATCACCTACGGCGTGATCACGGCGTACTGACCGCCGAGCGCCTACGTTTCCGGTTAGACGACGGCCCCATGGCACACACCGTCATCCTCGCCGGCGGCGGCACCGGCGGGCACGTCTACCCCGCGCTCGCGATGGGGGACGCCCTGCGCACCCACGGCCACTCCCTGCACTACTACGGGGACGCCGCCCGGCTCGAAGGCCGCGTCGCCCCCGCCCGCGGCTACCCCTTCCGCGGGGTGGACGCCGCGCAGTTCCCCCGCGCCGGCCTCCTTGCGAAGGTGCGGTTCGCGGGCTCGCTCCTCCGCTCGGTGATGCAGGCCCGCGCCTTCCTGAAGGCCGACCGCGCCACGCTCGTGCTCGGCGTCGGCGGCTACGTGATGGCGCCCACCGTGCTCGCCGCCTGGACGCTCGGGATCCCCGCCGCGATCCACGAGTCGAACGTCGCGCCCGGCCTCGCGAACCGGCTGTGCGCGCGCGTCGCGAAGCTGGTGCTGCTGACCTACAAGGAGACCGCGAGCCGGCTCCCCGGCACCGCCGAGAAGCAGGTCGTCGGCTGCCCGGTCAACCCCACGATCCTCCAGGGCGAACGCGGAGCGGCGGCGGCCCGGTACGGCCTCGACCCGGCCCGCCCCGTGCTCGTCGCGGTGGGCGGCTCCCTCGGCGCCGCGAAGCTCAACGAGCTCACCATCGCCCTCGCGCGGGACCCCGCCCGCGCCTACCAGATCCTCCACGTCACCGGCCCCCGCTACGAGGCGGAGGTCCGCGCCGCCTACGGCACCCTCCCCGCCGGCGTCGTGTTGCGCGGATACGAGGACCGCATGGCGGACGCCTTCGCCGTCGCCGACCTCGTCGTGTGCCGCTCCGGATCCAGCACGCTCGCCGAGCTCTGCGCCGTCGGAAAGGCCTCCGTGCTCCTCCCTTCTCCGAACGTCACGGACAACCACCAGGAGGAGAATGCGCGCGGGCTCGAGCGCGCGGGCGCCGCGGTGGTGGTGCTCGAAGGCGGGATGGACACCGCGGCCGTGAGCACCCAGATCGGCGCCCTGATGGCGGATGAGCCCCGCCGCGTCGCGATGGCCGCCGCCGCCAAGACCCTCGCGCGCCCCGAGGTCGCCGAGGAGGTGGCCGGGATGCTCGAGGCACGGTTCCCGGCCCCGGCCTAGTCGGCCGGCGGGCCCCTCGGAGCGCGGGGGGCGCGGCCCGACACGTTAGCTGGTAGTCTGCAACGACCCTGGAGACCCGGGAAGATGTTCGCCCTGCTTCTGCTCTCCGCCCTCGCGTCCGCCCAGGACGCGCCGGCCGCCCCGCCTACGGCCGTCCCCGCCGCGACCACGCCCGCCGTGCCCTCGCCCGCCGTGCCTGCGACCACCCCCGCCGCACCCGCGCCCGCCCCCACCGAGGCCGCACCGGTCCTCAGCTCCTACGTCCCGACCGTCGTGTTCCCCGCGCGCGCGGCCAACCTCACCACGGCCGAGGTCCGCGCCGCGGAGATCCTCTTCCGCCGCCGCTACGAGATGGCCGCTGGGCAGGCCCCGGCCGACGAGGAGCGCGTCCGCGCCGCCATCACCTTCAGCGACGACCAGGGCCTCCAGGCCGCGTGCCTCTCGCTCGCGTGCACCCGGTGGATCACCCTCGATCTGGTGCGGCTCGACAAGGAGATCTACGTCACCGTCATCGAGCGCGACGCCGCCGCGGTGGTGACCCAGCGCCTGGAGAGCGTCGCCAACGGGCTCGACGCCCTCCCCGGCACCTTCGACCGCATCGCGCGCGCCCTCGCCGCCCGCGTCCCGCTCGAGAGCGTCCCGGCCTCGCGGCTCCCGGTCAGCGCCTCCAGCCCCGCCGCCTCGACCGCGCCGACCCCCTCCACCGCGGCGCCCCGCCGCCCGCGCAGCACGAGCCTCCCCGGCTTCAAGCTCGGCGTCCTCGGCCCGCTCTGGCCCGGCTTCGGCCTCTCGCTGACGAACACCTTCACCTGGCGTCAGGAGAAGAAGGACCGCTTCCTCGAGGTGGCGGCCGGCTTCACCGTCCCGATGGGCCTCACGGCCGACCGCACCTTCGGCATGGCCTTCGCCGAGGTCGGCCTCTCGCACATCTTCCCCTCCAAGGGTGGAACGGCGTTCTACGCCGGCGGTGGCGGCGGGCCGCGTATCGGCGGTTACGACGACTTCGGGTTCGGCGCCGGCGTCTACGGGCAGGGCGGGCTCATGCTCGGCCGGATGACGAACAGCCGCGTCTACCTCCAGCTGAAGCTCGGCGGCGACATCTTCGCCGGCTACATCAACCCCTACGTGGTCAGCTACGCCGGCATCGAGGCGGGCGTCGGCTTTTGAAGCGACGGCGGCCGCGCGCGCTCACGCGACGGCCCACCAGTCCCGCCCCTCGACCAGCTCCGGCCGCAGCGCCGCGATGCGCGCCCGGATCTCGGCCCGCGCGCCGCGTGAGCCGACGGCGACGAGCAGGAGGTCGAAGGTGAGCTCCGCCAGCGCCTCGGGCCGGAGGATGGGCACGCCGTGGCGGGTCGTCCCCGGCTTCAGGTCGAGCGCGGCGCGCACGTCGTGCCCCTTCTCGACCAGCCAGCGGATCCAGGGCGTACCGGCCTGCCCCGCGCCCCATACCACGACGCGGCGGCGCTCGGGGAGGAGCACCTGCCCCACCCACGCCAGCTTCAACGGGAGGAACGCGGCGCGCGCATAGCGGGGATCGGTGCGCGTGAGCCGGCCGGGGCGGTCGCGGAGGAGGACCACGTCCTCCGGGACGGCCGCGAGCCCGTAGCCGGCGGCCGCGAGGCGGAGCCAGAGGTCGTAGTCCTCGGGGAAGGGCCCGTCGCGGTAGCCGCCCACGGCCTCCACCGCAGCGGCGCGCATGGTCACCGCCGGGTGGAACAGCGGGCTCTCCACGAGCAGCCCCACGCGCGGATCGTCGAGCCCGTTGACCCACTCGGTGTAGACGCGCATGCCCTCGGGCACCTCGCCCGTGTCCGCGCGCATCCGGGCGCGCCCGCCGACGGCCCCGAGGGAGGGATCGGCGGCCATGCGCGCGCGCTGGGCGGGGATCCGCCCCGGCAGTGCCACGTCGTCCGCGTCGAGGCGCGCGAGGAGCGGGGTGTCGAGGGCGCGGCGGCCGCGCTCCATCGCGGCGACGATGCCGAGCGGCGGCTGCTGGAGGACGCGCAAGCGGGGGTCCACCGGGAGCACCGCGAGCGGATCGTCGCGACTGCCATCGTCCACGACGAGGACCACGTCGTCCGGGCCGCACGCGTCCAGCGCCGAGGTGACGGCCTCTGCAAGCCAGCGCGCGGCGTCGCGGACGGGCAACAACCAACCGACACGATCGTCCATCGCCCCAAGCTAACCCGCGTCCGTCGCCTCGCTGGGCGAACAAGCGAGGTCCTCTGCGCCGAAGAGGGGCCACGCGGGGTCGAGCTCGCGGTCGGAGGGCGGCAGGGCCAGGGGCGCCCACCCGGGCTGCCGCCGTGCCCGCGCCGCGTCGACGTCCGCGCGCGTGTAGAGCTCGCCCCACTCCGGGAACTCGCCGTTGGTGTGCGTCGCGAGGCCCTCGGCGTACACCTCCTCGATGCCGACGCCCCACTCGCGCGCGACCCGCGCGGGAGCAGGCGCGAGGAAGGTGGCGGTGAGGTGCTCGGCCCACTCGTGCGTGGGGTAGCGCCAGTCGAGCGCGGTGGGCTGGGCGTCACGCACGACGGACAGGAGCGCCTCCGCCGCGTCGACCTCCGCCACGAACGCGTCGTAGTCGAGGTAGCCCTCGGCCGAGGGGTTGTCCGGGGTGCCCGGCTGGATCCCGGCCTCGTGGCACCACATGCACTTCCCGGGCTGCCCCGCGGGGCTCGCGGCGCCGGCCGCGCGGAGCTCCCCCTCCTGCGTGTACACCGCGTAGCGGGCCTGGCCGTTCGCCATCACGTCCGCCGTCTCGAATTCCTCCGCGACGAAGCTGCCGTCCGCGAGGCTCCCCTCCCCCTCGGCCGCCAGCCAGCCGAGGACCGAGAGGTCAGGTGCGGCCGTCGGCGCGGGCGCGGGGTTCAGCGCGACGAGGCGATCGCCGTCGACGAGGAGCGAGAGGGTCACGGCGTAGAGCGGCGGATCCGCCACCTGACGGGCGGCACGCCAGGCGTCCAGCGTGGGGCACGCCCCCGTGATCGCGTAGTAGCGGCCGGGCTCGTAGAGGGTCGCGAGGAGGATCCGGCCGACGTCCACGGGGCCCTCGTCGACCGACCACGCGCGCACCGGCGCGAGCGCGGCCTCCACGGCCGGCAGGCTCGCCTCGGGGAGGCCCACCGCGCCAAAGTCGAGGGTGAACGTCACGCCGTCCTCGGACTCCACCACGTGAGAGAGGCCGGCCTCGTCCGCGGGGGGCGCCGCGCCGAGGTTCGAGAGCGCCCACCAGAGGCCCGCGCGCGCCTCGGCCCAGGTGAGGCCCTCGGTAGACGGCACCCACCACGCCTCCACGACGAGGGGCGCCGACGCCGACGCGTCGAGGGGCCGCGCGCAGCCCCCCGCCGCGAGCGCGAAGGCGGCGACGACCAGCGTCAGGGCGTCGCAGGCACGGAGCATCGGCCAGCATGATAGCGAAGGCCCCCACGATCAACCAGGGCCCGGATGACGCTCGACGCCCGCACCACCCCGCCCGCGCTCCGGATCCCCATCCTCGCGTGCCTCGTCCTGCTCGCCGGCTACAACGGCTGGTGCTGGAAGAACGCCCTCGGCGAGGGGGAGCCCTCGCTCGCGCGCTGGTTCGCCACCTGGCAGATGTTCACCCTGCGCGATCCTGGTCACTCCGTGGTCCGCGCCGAGGTGGAGGTCGCGGGCGCGTGGACACCCATCGACCTCGAGGCCCTCTTCCCCACGCGGTGGGAGTCCGGCCCCCGCTACGCCCGCACGAGCTTCTGGAAGTCGACGGCCCGCATGCGCGTCCTCGCCGCCGCCACCTGCGGCCGCCACCCCGACCACCCGACCCGCGCGCGTTTCTCCGTCGACCGCTGGAAGAAGACGCTCGGCTCCAGCGGTTCGCGCCGACGGGGCCTCACCTCGGAGGAGCTGCTGGACTGGTCCTGCGCGCGCGACGTGTCCCTCCCCCAGGGGAGGCCCCTGTGAGCGGCGCCGTGGCCCCCCTCCCCGCGCCCCCCGCCGAAGCGCCGGCGGAGTCCTGGCTCGACCGCCTCTACGCCCCCGTCTGGTCCGGCGGGTGGGCCGCTACCCGGCTCGTGTTCGGCGTCGTGTCCTTGTGGTCGATGCTCGCCCGCGCCCCCGCGCTGGCGGACGCCTACGCCTCCTCCGACATGGTCTTCTCGAGCTGGCCCTTCTTCCTCGCCGACACCGTCCGCGTCACGCTCCCCACGGCGTGGGGGCTCTGGGGCCTCGGCGTCCTGGGCCTCCTCGGGGTGCTCGTCGGCGGGCGCTGGATGCGGCCGGGGCTGCTGCTGTGGCTCTGCGCGGACTGGGTCCTCCTCGCCGCCGAGGCCCTGAACATCAAGGCCCACGATCGCCTCGGCCTCTGGATCTCCCTCGCGCTGCTCCTCTCCCCGGCGAGCGAGCGCGCGCTGACGACGAAGTGGCGCAGCCCCGCGTCGCGCTGGCTCCTCGTTGTCGTCTTCGTCGGCATCTACGGCTCGACCGGCTGGCTGAAGCTCCTGGAGGAGCCCGCGTGGTGGACAGGTGAGGTGCTGGCGTTGCACCTCCTCCATCACTACTTCGGCGGCGGCGCGATCGCCGTGTGGGTCAGCGGGCAGCAGTGGCTCGTCGCCCCGATGGGCTGGGCCACCGTCCTCTTCGAGATCACCTTCCCGCTCCTGGTGTGGTCGCGCCGCGTCAACCCGTGGCTGCTCGCGCTCGGCGCCAGCTTCCACCTCGGGATCGCCGCCCTGATGAACGTCGGCCCCTTCAGCTGGGTGGCGCTCTCGGCCTACCCCGTGCTCCTCCACCCCGAGGTCGCCCGCGGCCTCTACGCGCGCGCCCGTGCGCTCCGGGGGCCCGCGTGAACGACGCCACCACCGCGATCTCCGAGCTCCGCGCGCGGCTCCGCGCCTTCAACGCCGAGCGCGACTGGAGCCGCTACCACTCCCCTCGCAACCTCGCGATGGCCGTGTCGGTCGAGGCCGGCGAGCTGCTGGAGCTCTACCTCTGGAGCGCGGACGAGGGCCCGCAGCCCGCGGTCGCC
The DNA here is from genome assembly GCA_903959175.1 of uncultured Pseudomonadota bacterium. Lineage (GTDB taxonomy): Bacteria > Myxococcota_A > UBA796 > UBA796 > SXON01 > CAJBVW01. Next base: position 24,120 of record CAJBVW010000101.1, on the reverse strand, counting down.
AGCCGCGCGCCCCGGGTCGCGGACGAGGCCGCCGACGTGTTCATCTCGCTGCTGAACCTCTGCGAGGCCGCGGGGATCGACCTCGCGGCGGCGACCGAGGCCAAGATCGCCCGGAACGCCGAGAAGTACCCGGTGGCCCTCGCCGCCGGCCGCCTCGAGAAGTGGGACGAGCTGGAGTAACGCTCAGAGGCCGAAGGCGGTGGCGTCGTAGGCGCTGCTCACGTCAAACTCGCCCACGGTGCCGACGGTCTGCACCTGGTAGCGCCCGCCCGCGAGGGAGACGGTCGTGGTGTACACGATCGGGGCCGCGCCGGACGCGGCGCCGCTCACGACGATGTCCCCGTCTACGCTGGACGTGTGCAGGAACGTGGACCGCGTCGCGTCCCCCGCGAGGCCCCACCGGATGTCGCCGTCGAGGGCCACGCCCCCGTACTGCACGTCCACGTAGCTGGCCTCCAACGCCCAGACCGCGGACCACACGTCGGCCGAGACGAGCGTGACGGTGTACGTGCCCGTGACCTCGACCGTGCCCGTCCAGCTCCCGGGCCCCTCGACGGCGCCCGAGACATCGCCGCCGCCCGCGTCGGTGTTCCAGGTCAGGTCCTTGCCGGCGCCCGTGGCGTCCCCGTCGGGCGCGCTGAAGGCGTAGATGTCGGCGTACGTGTCGGCGTTCACGGTCGTGACGGCCTCGAAGGCCAGGGCGGCGTCCTCCGCCGTGAGCGAGCCCGCCACGCAGCCGAAGAGCGCCAACAGCCCCATCCCTACCTCCGCCCCAGAGCGTAGCCCGGCCGGCCCTCCCCCGGCGCCGGAGACGCGCGCACGGCGCGTCGCCCCTCGACCGTTGACAAAACAGACATAGATCCTTCCTTGGAGGGCAGGATGGCCGAACTGGTGCTCGTCCTCGTCGCCCCGGAGTTCGACGACCTGGAGGTGTGGTACCCGCGCTTGCGCCTCGAGGAGGCCGGCTACGCCGTGCGCTTCGTGGGCCTCGGCGACGACGAGTACCGCGGGCGGGCGGGCCTCTCGTGCACCCCCGACGGCACCATCGCCGACTTCCCCCTCGAGGACGTGGTCGGCACCGTCGTCCCGGGCGGCTGGGCGCCGGATCGCCTGCGTCGGGACCCCGAGGTGTTGGAGCACCTCCGTGAGCTCGACCGTCAGGGCAAGATGGTGGCGTGCATCTGCCACGGCGGATGGGTGCTCATCTCCGCCGGCATCGTGCGCGGCCGACGGATGACCTCGACCGTGGGCATCCGGGATGACCTCGTGAACGCGGGCGCGATCTGGAGCCAGGCCCCGGTCGTCATCGACCGGAACCTCGTGTCGTCCCGCCTGTCGCGCGATCTCCCGGCGTTCGGGCTCGCGATGGTGGAGGTGCTCTCCGCGCGTTCGACGAGCTGACCGGGCGACCGCCTAGTGGTGGCCGTGCCCGTCGTGGCCGTGGGTGTGGCCGTGCTGGATCTCGTCCGCCGTGGCCGCGCGCACCCCGAGGATGGTCACGTCGAAGTGGAGCGTCTGCCCGGCGAGCGGGTGGTTCGGCGAGATGAGGACGATGTCCTCCTCGAGGCCGACGACCCACACCGGGAGGGCCTCACCCTGCGGCCCACGCGCGTGGAACTGCGTCTCGTTCTCGATCTCCATGTCCGGCGGGAACGCCGTGCGCGGGACGCGCTGGGGCTCGACGTCCATGCTCTCGCCGTAGCCGAGCTCGGGCGGCACCTCGACCTGGAGGTTGGCGCCGACCGCCGCGCCCTCGAGGCCCGACTCGAGGCCCGGGATGATGTTGCCGTAGCCGTGGATGTAGTTGATCTCTCCGCTCTCGACCACGGAGCCGTCGGACTTCGTGAGCGTGTACTGGAGGGAGACGGCGGTGTCGGTGGCGACGGTCAGGGACTCGGACATGGCGGCTTCCGGGTTGTTTCGAGGAGCCCCGGCAGTCGGGCCCCGCAAATCGGGAGCAGCTGACGAGGCCCTCGGTCTAAGACCGGTGCGGCGCGGCGGCCACCCACGCGCGACGCCGACGGACCGCGGCGGCCAGCGCGATCCCGGCGAGCGGGAGCGTCGGCGCGACGGGGGAGCCGCACCCGCGCGAGGCCGACGCCCGGGCGTCCGCCACCTCGAGCGACACGCCCTCGAGCACGCGCACGCCGTCGTCCACGGTGACGCGGCGGGAGCCGAGCGCAGCGTTTGTCGCGACGGCATAGCGGATCCGCAACGTGTTGTCACTCCCCACGTCGACGGACTCGACCACGATGTCCGCCCCGAGATCCACCACGGGGGCGGCCGCGAGCTCGCCCACGTACACGACGGTCATCTCGCCGGTGTCGCCCTGCTCGAGGTCGGCGGGCGCGACGTCGGTGAGGCGCGGGCGCTCGACGTCGGGGAGGACGGAGAAGGCGTCCGCGAGGGTGACCGTGGCGTCGCCGGAGCGCAGCGTGAGGGCGCGCGGTCCGGGTGACGCGCCGTGCGCCACGGCGAGCTCGAGGTAGGCGGTGTCGACGTCCCGCACGTCGATCGACGCCACGTAGACGCCGGCGCCGAGGTCGGCGTCTACATCGCCCTCGACGAGCAGCAGGTAGGCGCCGGTGACGCGGACGCGGATGGTCTCGCCGGGCCAGCCGCTGTCGGGCGTGACGCCGGTGAGCGAGGGCACCACGCCGTCGACGACGAGCGGCGCCGAGGTGTCCCCCGCGCCGGCCTCGTAGACCGCGCGCACGCTGAAGGTCTCCACGCCGCCGAGGATGGGGGCGTCGGCCTCGGTGCTCGTGGTCTCGGCGACGGCGAGACCGCCACGGAGGACCTCGTACCCGAGCACCGCGTGGGTCGAGACGGGCGCGGTCCAGGTGAGCGCCACGGTGTCTCCCACGAGGCGGCCGGAGGGCGCGGCGAGGTCCGTCGGCGCGGGCAGATACACGCGGAACCCGAGCTCGGAGACGAGCGGCTCACGGCTCTCGTTCATGCCGTCGGAGCCCTCGACCCAGTAGGTCACGTCGGTGCCGGGCGCCTGCACGGGGATCTCGCCGCGCCAGGTCCCGCCGCCGACGGGCGCCATGTCGTCCGAGCCCTCGACGCCGGCCGCGCTCCACCGCAGGGTGACCTCGGAGACGATGGAGTCGTCCTCGGCGTCGACCTCGACGAGGTAGGCGCCGTCGAGGTCCTCGGTGTCGGGGAGGGCCGTGAGCGCGGAGAGCTTCGGCGCGGCGATGTCGCCGTCGTGAAAGACGACCTGATCGACGGTCCAGCCGTCCGCCACGGTGGCGAGATCCGCCTGGAACACCAGCCGTACGCGGGGGTGGGCGCCGTACCCGGTGAGGTCCACCACGACGGTGCGCCAGCCGGAGGACGCGCCCACGAAGCCGGCGGGGGTCGGGTAGCCGTAGAGCGGCGTGACCTGGCTGAAGCCGTTGCCGGGATCGACCTCGATCCATGCGAGGTCGCCGGGGGCAATGTCGTAGTAGTGCTTGAAGGAGAGCGTCGGGCGGTCGGCCATGGAGAGGTCGGGGACGGGGATCTCGAGGTAGTCGAGGCTGTCGTTCAGGTAGTCGCGGGTGCGCCCCGTGCTCCAGGCGCGGGAGCCGTCGAACCCGGCGCCGGGGCCGTTGCTGACGGCGCCCCAGGACCATTGGAGCACATCGCCGGTAGCGACGAAGTCGCCGTCGTTCGACTCGAGGTCGTACCGCACGAGCGGGGTGGCCGCGGCGAGGCCGGAGGCGAGGAGGAGGGCGATCATCGCGCCGCCCCCGCGTCGAGCGTGTAGCTGACCTGGATCACGGCGTCCGCCGCGGGCGCCACGTCGAAGACGAGCGCGGGGCCGTCGGCGTCGACCGACCATCCGTCCACGAGGCGCTCCCCGTCCAGCTCGACGAGGACGGAGCCGTCCAGCGGGCGGGCCTGGAGCGCGAAGCGCGTGGGCCACTCCACCGCGACGCCCCCGAGGGCCTCGGCGACGGCGGAGAGATCGGCGTTGCAGATGCTCTCGACGCGGCCGCCCGTGGCGTCGGCCAGCGCGGCGTAGCGCTCGCCCGCGATTGCGCTCCCGGCGTCGGAGCGGCAGCCGTCGGGAACGTCCCCCACGATGGCGGAGGCGCGCGCGACCCGGCCGGTCGCGGCTTCCTCGGCCGCGAGCACGTCCGCGAAGGCGCTGACCGGATCGTCCCCGAGCCAGGTGTCGCTCTGGTCGTCCCCGTCGGAGAAGAAGATGACGTGCAGGCCGGCGCCCGCGCGGCGGAAGCCCCGGTTGAAGCCGCCCGCGTCGCGGAGGGCGAGCGTGGCTGTGTAGAGACCGGCCGCCGGCGGCAGGCTGGAGGTGCCGACCTGGAGAGTGGCCGCGAGGGTGGCGTCGGGCTCGTCGGCGGCGGTGAGGATCCAGGGGCGGCCGAGCAGAACGCCCTCGTCCAGCGGGTCCGTCGTGACGACGCCGATCTGGTAGGAGAGGTCGAGCGAGGCGAGGGCACCGACGAAGGCCGCGGCGGCGTCGGCGAGGGTCGTCTGCTCGTCCGCCATGCTGCCCGTGCTGTCGACCACGAAGAGCACGTCCACGTCGGGGAAGGGCGCCTGCACGAAGCGCTCTTCCACCAGGACGTCCGGGACGGCGTCGACGTCGGGATCCTGAATGACGTAGTCAACGCACCCATGCAGCATCATCGCTGTGTAGAGCCACGACATGACTGACCCGTCCGATCGGCCCGATACTCTCCCCGACGAGGCGCGAAGTCAAGGGGGCGAACGAGGATTCCCCTACCCTTCGCCGTCCGAGAAGCGCCACGCCTGCACCCGCATGATCTCCTCGGCGCCCCGGGAGGCGCGGAACAGGCGGATCCGTCGGAAGCCCCAGGCGTTCAGCAGGCGGAATTCAAGGGAGAGCGACTGGTATTCGTCGGTTGCCGGCGGGAAGCCGAGCTGGGCGAGCGCCTCCGTGCGGCGCGCGGGCTCCGGGAGGAGGACCTCGATCATCTGGATCGTGTCGCCGGAGAGCCGGAGCGTGCCTCGCTCGAAGAGGACCTCGCGCGTGGCGCCGCCGAGATCGCGCTCCTCCAGCACTGCGCCGAGCTGCTGCTCGACCTCCGCCCGCGCGGTGCGGTAGTTCCGCCCGCCGAAGTGCCGGGCGTCGACGTAGACGCCGGCGGGCTTGACGTAGGTGGCGTCGATGTTCGCGGGGGTGACCTTCAGCTCGGCGGCGGCGCGACGCTCGCCGACCTCCTCCGCGGTCACGGGCTTCGGCACCGCGCTGAGCACGGGGTCGGGGTCTCCACAGGCGAGCAGGAGCGTCAGGAGGGGCACGACCGCATGATATCGCGCGCCCCGCTGCCGGCGCGCCCCCCGGCGGCGTTAGATGGCGGCCCGATGCGAATCACGACGCGGTACTTCGCCACGCTCCGGGAGCTGCGCGGCTGCGCCTCCGAGGGGGTGGACCTCCCCCCGGGCACCACCGCGAAAGAGGCTTTCACCCTGCTCTTCCCCGGCCTCGCGCTGACCGTGGCCTACGCGGTCCAGCAGGCGACGGTGCCCGGCGACACCGTCCTCCACGAGGGCGACGAGCTCGCCTTCCTCCCCCCCCTCGGAGGTGGCTGATGGTCCTGCTCACCGACGCGACGCTCGACGTGCGGGCGCTCGAGGACGCGGTGCGCGACCCCGCCCACGGCGCGCTCCTCACCTTCGCCGGGGTGGCCCGGGACGACGGCTCCCCTCCCCTCCGGGCCCTCTTCTACGAGGCCTGGGACGAGGTCGCCCTCCGCGAGCTGCGGCAGGTCGCGGCCGACACCGTCGCGCGCTGGCCCGCCGTGAAGGTCGCCATCGCGCACCGCACCGGCGAGGTCGCCGTGGGCGAAGCGAGCGTGGTCGTGACCGTCGGCGCGCCGCACCGGGACGAGGCCTACGCCGCCTCCCGCTTCGCGATCGACACGTTGAAGCTCAAGGTCCCGATCTGGAAGAAGGAGATCTACGCGGACGGCGCCGCGTGGGTCGCGAACCGCCCCGCCGGAGGGAGCGCGACGTGAGGCCAGGCAACCACAAGCGGTTCGTGGACGTGATGCCCGACGAGGTCGCGCGCCCCGGCATCAACCCCTACGTCCTCGCGCACCGCGAGTTCGGCGAGGAGATCGTGCCCGGCTCGGAGGCCCCCGCCTTCCTCGGGCGCTGGCACGAGCTGTTCGGCCGCGAGGCCCCGCTACACCTCGAAGTCGGATCAGGGAATGGGTTCTATCTCTCCGGAATGGCGGAGAAACACCCCGAGTGCAACTGGGTCGGCGTCGAGCTGCGCTTCAAGCGCGTGGTGCTCGTCGCCAAAAAGCTCCGCATGGCCGGCCAGACGAACGCGCGCATCGTGCGCTTCGACGCCCGCGCCCTCGACAAGCTCTTCCTCCCCCACTCGCTCGCCGGCATCCACGTCAACCACCCGGACCCCTGGGAGCGCGAGTCCAAGCGCCACCACCGGCTGATCGACCGCGAATTCGCCGAGCTCTGCACGCGCCTCGCCGCGCCGGGCGCCGAGCTGCGCCTCAAGACCGACTTCGGGCCCCACATCAAGGCGCTCGTGAAGGCGTGCGAGGGGCTCCCCTGGGAGCTCGTCGGCACGCGCACCGACGTGGACGCCCAGGGCGTCCTCTGGGACGACGACGTCGTGACGAACTACCAGCGCAAGGCGCGCGAGCGCGGCGCGCCCGTCCACGCGGTCCTCCTGCGCAGGACCGCCAGCGGGATGAGCATCCCGAGCGCCGCCCCCCCCGATCCGCAGCCCCTCGAGCAGCCCTCCAGCTCCTCGGACTGACTCGTCGGGTCGGTCCCCGCCAGCCACTCGTCGGCGTTGGCGGCGCCGTCCCCGTCGGGATCCTCGGCGGCGTCGTCGCGCTCGGGGTCGAGGCCGTTCTCGGCCTCCCAGTCGTCCCCCATCAGGTCCTGATCGTCGTCTCCGAAGAGCACGAAGTCGACGCCGGTGCGGGCCTCCCCCGCAGTAATCGTCGTGACCGTGGCGTCCTCCTCGGAGCGCCCGTCGGGCCACCACACCTTCGTCCAGCTCGCGTCGCTCGGGCAATACGCGGCGTACGCGGCGCGTAGCACGTAGTCTGCGCCCGGGAGGCCGGGGATCGTGTAGGCCCCGTCGCGGTCGGTGACGCCCACCTCGGTGGACTCCCCGTCTGCCGTCGTCGCGTAGATGTACGCCCCGTAGACCGGCTCGCCGCCGTCTCCCCGCACCGTGCCCGAGAACGAGGCCCCTGCGGGCAACGACACGGTGGCGGCGGTGGCGCCGTCCACCTCGAAGGTGAGCTGGGCGCCGGCGGCGTCCCGCACGAAGTCGTCCGTGAGGCCGACGTCGGCGCCGTACACGAAGAGGAAGTACGCGCCCGGGTGGAGCCCGGCGATGGTGAGCGTGCCGTCGTCCTCGAGGCCCCCGCCGCGGCCGACGGTGTAGGTGTCGTTGTAGAGGAGCACGGACACGTCGGAGAGGTCGCCCTCGGCGGCGAGGGTGACGGTGAGCGAGCTCTCGGTGGGGAGGGAGAGGTCGACGCCCTCGCCGAGCTGCCCCTCGTCGGGGAAGGACACGCGCTCGCCGGGCCGATCGCCGTCCGGGTAGTAGGTCGTCGCGAGGCCGCCCGAGGAGGCCCACGCGGTCACGTCGCCCGGCGGGAGGCCGTCGGCGACGTAGGTGCCGTCGGACGCGATCGCGACCGAGAGCACCTGCGAGGGGCTGTAGACGTACACCGTGCCGGACGCGACGGGACCGTCCGGCCCGGTGACGGTCCCGGTGACGGTGATGCCGTCCAGGAGGGCCTGCTCGCCGGCGTCGGCGGGCTCGCCGAGGGTCACGTCGAAGAGGGCGGAGGTCTCCTCGTCGTAGCTGGGCGCGAGGTACTGGCGCGGGAAGCCCGAGGCCGCGACGTACACGGCGTAGGGCTCGGACGCGCCCGGTTCGCTGTCGAGGCCCACGATCGTGTAGCCGCCGTCGATGTCGGTGGTGGTGAGACGGCTCACGAGCGAGATGCGCTCGGACTGACCGAGCCCCAGCACCTGCGCGCCGACGACGGGGGCGCCGCTGGTCGACACGATGCGCCCGGTGAGCGAGCCGCCGGTCGGGAGCGCGAAGTCGAGGGTGTCCACGGCGCCGGCCTCGGTCACGCCGACGACCTCCCCGGCGCAGTAGTCCCAGGTGTCGGGGAGGAAGCGGTCGACCCGCGGGTCCGAGTCCGACGGCATCGCGCGGAGGCGGTAGGTGCCGGCGGGGAGCGCGCCGATGCGGAAGCCGCCGTCGGAGGTGGTCTCGGCGGTGGCGTAGTTCAGCCGCGCGTCGTACGCGACGACGTCCACGCCGGAGATGGGGGCCCCCTCGGTGTCGACGACGGTGCCGGAGAGGGTGCCGGCGAAGGCCTGGGAGAACAGCAGGATCACGGGGGGCTCCGGAGCGCTTCGGGGGAGATCGTCCGGACGGCCCAGCCGGCGGCGGAGAGGGCGGCGGCGGCGGGCGGCGGCGCGGCGCCAGGGACGACCACGAGGTCGATCGCGACCTGGCCCTTCGGGACGCCCCACCAGTCGAGCACCGAGGCAATGCCGTCCCCGCCGGCGCTGCTGCACCCGGCGAGCACGACAGCCACGGAGGGGTCGTGCTCGAGGTCCGCGTAGCGGAGGAGGGCGCGGGCGGCGAGCGTCTCGGGGCCCTCCGCCTCGGCGCGGGGGGCGCGTCCGAGCCAGGCCGCCACCGCGCCGACGGACGCGAGCGCCACGGCGCCGAGGACGCGCACCGGCAAGGGGCCGACGAGGGAGAGCAGCGCGACGCCGTGGGCGCCGAGCACGAAGAGGGAGAGGCGCGGCAGGAGGCGGGCCCGATCGGTGGGGGCGACGACGAGGCGGCGCGTGCCGGCGCCGACGGGGCGCAGGAGGAGCGACCAGGACGGGCGGCGCGGCAGGAGCGAGCCGAGGCACGGCAGCTCGGCGGCGCCGAGCGCGCAGGAGACGACGCCTGCGCCGAGGGCCCAGAGCCCGGCCTCCAGCCCGAGGGCCGCGGCCGTGAACGCCACGACCCCGGCAGCGGCGTGAGCGGCGTCCGCGGCGTGCGGGGGCGGCGCGGCGGCATGGCCGAAGAGGCGCGCGCCAACCACGCCCCGCTCGCGGGCCCGAACGAGCAGGGATTCGAGCGCCCCCCGTTCGAGGAGGCCGCCGGGCTCCAACGGAAGGGCAACCGGCGTCATCGGCGCCGCAGCACCGGCGTTTGCCGCGCCAATCGTCGCTTTCCCTAGCGGCACGCATCCCTCCGCGGCTTACTTAGCGCCCGCCGGCGGCCCCGTCGCCCCCGGCGCGAGTCCGCGGCATCGCTTGCGGCGCTCGCGGTCCTTCCTTACCATCCGCTTACCTTCCGGGAGGTGGAAACAGATGCGTTTCCGTGGTCAGGAGTTCAGCGGCAAAGGCCAGACGATCGCCATCGTGGACAGCGGGGTCGACGTGCGCGACCCGCGCCTCGCCAACGCCGACGTGAGCGGCATGGGCATCTCCATGAGCGCCACCGCGCACGTCCTCATCGCCGGCGACTACGCCGACGAGAACGGGCACGGCACCGAGATCGCCGCCGCCATCCACAGCATCGCGCCCGACGCGAAGCTCCTCTGCATCAAGATCATGGACGCGCGGCTCCGCACCAGCGCCGACCTGATGGCGGCCGGCATCGAGCTCGGCGCCCGCAACGGCGCGGGGGTGATCAACCTCTCCCTCGGCACGCCGAACATGGGCAAGGCGCTCCTCCTCCGCGACTGCTGCGCGCTCGCCGTCGAGCAAGGCGCGGTGGTCCTCGCGGCGGCGCACCCGAAGGGAGAGCGCGCCTACCCGGCCGATCTCCCCGAGACCGTCGGCGTCGCCAGCCACCCGGACTGCCCGGTGGAGAAGTACTACTACTTCGCGCCGCACCGGTTCCCTGCGAAGCAGTGGGGCGCCCTCACGGGCAAGTTCCTCACGCACGGGAACGCGATCCTCCCGGACGGCACCCGCGGCGGCTATCGCGGGTCGGGCCTGGCCACGGCGTACCTCTCCGGGCGCGCCGCGTGCCTGCGCGAGGCCCTCGTCGGCGAAGGCGCTCAGCAGGTGATCGAGGTGCTCCGGCAGTCGGCCCTCACGCCGGTGCCGGAGATCGGGTACGCCTGATCCTGGCGCTGCTCGCCCTCCTACCGTGCGCCCACGCGAGCCCGGTGGAGATCTTTGGGTTCGGCGGCCGCAAGATGGGGCGCGCAGGTGGCGGTGTGGCCGTCGATGACGGGGCGGAGAACGTCCTTCTGAACCCCGCCGCGCTGGCGGGGCGGGAGTTTCCCGAGCTCTCCCTCGGGTTCCTCGGCGCGGAGATGCAGTTCTCCGACCTCCCTCCCCTCACCTGGGACACGAACCAGGACGGCCTGCTCGACGCGAACGACGCGCCCCTCGAGCTCGCCGCCCGCTACGATCCGGTCCAGGCCGTGATCCTCGGCGCGACCCGCCCCATCGGCCCCACCATCGGCGTCGGCATCGGCCTGCTCGTACCCGTCCAGCGCATCCTTCGCCTGTCGACGTTCGAGCCCGCGATCCCGACGTACTTCATGTACTCCAACCGGGTCCAGAGCTACGAGCTCGGCCTCGGCGCCGGGTGGCGGCCGTGGGGCGGCATCTCCATCGGCGGCGGCCTGGCCGTCGTCCCGCGCGCCCGCTACCGCCTCGACGCGACGCTCGACCTCACCGTGTCCGGCGCGTCCGACGGCGACACCACCGCGGGCGACGTGGTGGGCATGGGCCTCGACGTCCACGCGATGGAGCTCGACCTCATCCCGGGCTTCTCCCCGCACCTCGCGCTCCACTGGGACGCCGGTCAGGCCGTCCCCGCGCTCGATGGGCTGGCCCTCGGCGCCTCGTGGCGCGGCGAGGCTGGCCTCCCGGTCGACGTCGACATCGACCTGCAGATCGACGCCGGCACCGACGACGTAGAGGGCATCGACAACATCGTCGTGCCGCTCCTCCTCGGCATCAAGCTCGGCGTGTACGACCACTACGTCCCCGAGCAGTGGGTCGGCGGCGCGGCGTACACCCTGCTCGACACCCTCACCCTCTCCGGAGAGGTGCGGTGGACGCGGTGGGACCGCATGCCCGTGAGCGTCGCGCACGTCGTCGACTCCACGGTGAAGGGCGGCGCGATCGACTTCGGCGACGACCCCATCGCCGACGGGAACACCGTCGACATCACGATGGCAGCCACCGTCTCCGAGCGCGTTGGCCTGGACCTTCGCCTCCCCGCCATCGACGGCGGCGATCGCTTCGGCGAGATCCGCATCCTCACGCGCGGCGGCTTCGGCTACGAGCCGACCCCGCTCGTGAGCCAGACGACCGACTCCGCCCTGCTCGACTCCGACCGCGTGATCTTCTCGGTCGGCGTCGGCGTGGAGCACGACGACCCCTTTCGCAAGCTCGAAGATCGCCGCGTGCGCCTCGATGGCTACTTCCAGTACCATCTGCTCGCGTCCGGGGAGCTCGTCCGACCCGAACCCGCAGAGCCGACGCCGGGTTACCCGATCGGCGGCTCTCCGATCCCCATCGGCGGTCACCTGCTCGCCGCGGGCCTGCAGTGGAGCCTCGAGTACTGAATGCCGTCCACCCTCCTCTCTCTCGCCCAATGGGCCCGCTCGCTGCGCTCCGCGGACATCCCGGACGACGTGCTGCGTCTCGCCCGCCTCCAGCACCTCGGCGCCGCCGGCGCCGCGCGCGCCGGTGTCGCGACGCCCGAGGGCCAACGCCTCCGCGCGAACCTCGCGTCCGGTGAAGCCGCGCTCGCGGGTGGGGGCACCGCCGCCCCGCAGGCCGCTGCCGAGCTCCACGCGGGCCTCGCCGCCCTCCACGAGTACGACGACTACGTGCTCGCGGGGCGCGTGGGCCTCGCCGCCGTGCCCGCCGTCTGGGCGTCCGCCGCGGGGCACACCGTCGCGGATCTCCTCGTCGCCACCGTCGTCGGCAACGAGATCGGCGGCCGCATCGGCCTCGCGCTGCTCCTCGGACCGCGCCACACGCGCTCGGACACCTTCGTCGCCTCCGCGGCGGCGGCGGCCTCGGCCGCGTGGCTCGCCGGGCTCGACGCCGACGGAATGGCGCGCGCCATCAGCCTCGCCCTCCAGCAGGCCAAGCGCCTCACCCCCGCCGAGGCCGCCGCAGACCCCGCCGCGGTGGGCGCCCGCACCGCCCGCGCCGCGATGGAGGCCGTCGGCCGCGCGCGCACGCAGGGCAGCCTCGATCTGCTCGACGAGGGCAGCGCCTTCTACGGGCCCCTCTCCCAGCACCCGCTCCACGGCGCATACGGCGGCCTCGGCCGCGCGTGGCTCACCCGCACCCTGGTCATCAAGCCCGAGGCGGTGAGCACCTGGGCCGGCGTGGCGGTCCAGGGCGTCGAAGAGATCCTCAAGCGGCACGTCAAGGCGGCGGACAAGCGTCTGCGCGCCGAGCAGGTCGAAAAGATCGAGATCCGCGTCGGGCTCCTCCCCTGGGCGATGGACAAGGCGGGCGCGGACGTGGACGGGCAGTCGCCCCTCTCCTTCGCGTGGTCCCTCAAGCGGGCGATCGGCGTGCTCGTCGCGCGCCACGGGCTCCGTCCGGAGGACCTCTCCGCGGACGCCCTCGCCGAGAAGGCCAGCGAGATCGACCACGTCGCCTCGAAGATCGAGGTCGTCCACGACTGGGCCCTCTCCGTCTCTACGCTCGAGAGCTTCACCCGCGCGCTCGGCCCCCTCTTCGCCGGGTTGAACCCCATGCAGCTCCGCCAGCTCCGCGCGCGCCTGAAGGACGCCGACGGCTGGCCGCAGTGGCACCGCGAGGACCTCTGGCCGATCCTGCGCGCGCGCCCGGATCGGGTCGTGCGGAACCTCCAGGCCAGGAGCGGAGACCTCGGCGACGTCGACCTCGCCGGCTTCCGCTGGCAGCTCCCCATCGAGATCAAGCTCTACACCACCCGCGGCGGCTGGTGGCCCGAGCGCCGCGCCCTGCCCTCGGGCAGCGTGGCCACCGGGGACATCGAGGCCGTCGCCCTCAAGAAGCACGGCGGTGCCGACGCCGCCGCCCTCGCCGACGTGGACGCCGCGAGCGACGCCGCTCCATGGGTCAAGGAGCTCCTCGCGTGATCGCCGACCTCCTCTCCACCTTCGCCGGCCTGATCCACGGCGGGGCCCTCGTGGCTTTCGCCCTGCTCATCAATTTCCGTCGCGCCATCCCCCGCGTGACCGACGAGGACGTGATCCGCGTCTACCGCGCCTTCGGCGGCGGCTTCGGCCTCTCGCTCGGCGTGCTGATCTTCTCGAACATCTGGATCTGGTGGCGCGATCTGGGGGCGGGCCGCGGCCTCCCCGACGCCTTCTCGATCCCGTGGGACGACTCCCTCACCGTCGCCCGCCTCTTCACCTTCGCGGCGTTCTGGGTCAGCTACGTGTGGCTTGAGATCTGGACGCTCGACCCGCTGCGCCTGCTCGACTCGGGCGAGATCAAGGACCGCGCGAAGTACACGCGCTCGGTGGAGCAGGTCGCGCTGCACATCGCGATCAACGCCGCGCTCTTCCTCGCCGTGGTGGGGATGACGGTCTGGGGCGCGAAGCCGTAGCTGGGGATTCGGCATGTCGCGCATCTCCGCCACCACCGTCCCCGTCGCGCGGGTGAGCCCCGCCGAGAGCGACGCGATGTGGGGCGTGTTCGAGCGCTACTACGACGACGTGAGCCGTGCGGCGTTCGACGCCGATCTCGCCGCGAAGGACCACGTGATCCTCCTGCGCGATGGCACCGAGGTGCGCGGCTTCTCCACGCTCTGCGTGCGCCCCGTCACCGTGGACGGCCGCGACTTCGTGTCGGTGTACTCGGGCGACACCGTGATCGACGAGCGCTACCGCGGACAGACGGCGTTGCAGCGTGCCTTCTTCTGGTACGTCGTCGGGGCGCGACTGCGCAACCCGGGCAAGCAGGTGGTGTGGTTCCTCATCTCGAAGGGCTACAAGACCTACCTGCTGCTCACGCGCAACTTCGCGACCTACTGGCCGCGGCACGACGCGCCGATGCCCGCCCACATGCGCGCCCTGCTCACGACGCTCGCGCGCGACCGCTTCGGGGACAGCCTCGACGAGCAGGCGCTGGTCCTGCGCGTCGCCCACGGGCGGCTGCGGCGGGCCGTCGCGCCCATCGACACCCTCGACGACCCCGACATCCGCTACTTTGCGACCGCCAACCCGAACCACACCGAGGGAGAGGAGCTGTGCTGCATCGGCGTGGTCGACGCGGGCTTCGTCTTCAGATTCCCGCTCCGCGTGCTCCGGAAGCTGCTCATGCCGCGGCGATCAGGCTGATCAGCGCCTTCCAGTAGCGGACGTGGTCGAAGCCGAAGCCCCCCATGGCGGGCTGGGCGTGGTCGAGGTGCGGGAGGAGGAGGTGCGGGAGCCCCGGCCACACGAGGTCCTCCACGTAGAACTGGCCGTCGTGGGCGCAACGCGGGCGGATCTCGCCGAGGCGCTCGTGGAAGGAGTCGAGCCAGGCGGTCGGGCGGCTGGACCACGACGCGGTCTGCCACACCGGGAAGGGGCGCGGCGGGGCGGCGTCCACCGCTGCGATCACGGTGGCGAGCGGCTCGCGAGTGAGCTCGGTCCCGCCCGGGGTCGCCCCGATCGCGTGGAGCCCTGCGCGCTGGAGGGCCTCGGCGGCGCGGCGGTGGGGGCGGGCGAGGCTCTCCTGGTGACGCCGGAGCAGCAGGCTCTCGAGCACGGCGGAGGGGCCGCGCGGCGTCTGGCTCAACCGGACGCCGCGCACGTCGAGCGGGCGCGTGTCGGCGAGGCGGAGGCACTCGAGGCCGCCCTTGGAGTGGCCGCAGAGGAGGAGCGGGCCGGCGGGGACCTGCGCGGCGAGGGCGGCGACGTTGGCGGAGACGGGCGCGCCGCTGTCCGTACGCGCGAGCGTGGCGTGCACGCCGAGGGCGCGGAGGGCACGCACCGGCGCGGCGAGGTTGCCCGGCATCCAGTTGCCGAGGAAGCCCCGCACGAACACGACGTGGAGGCCGCGGGTGGCGGCGACGACGCGGGCGTCGAGGTCGGCGCCTGACCACGCCTCGACGAAGGCCGTGCCGAGCGAGACGACCGTCGGGAGCGCGGGCGTGTCGGGGTAACGCTCGGCGTAGGTGGCGAAGGCGGCGGGGGACCACACGGGGCCGGGCTAACCGCGCGCGTCGGGAGCGGCGCCCCGCCCCGCCCCGGAATAGGCACCGGCATGAGCTTCGAGCCCGCGAGCCCGCTCCCGACGGACGAGCCCGTCTACCGTGGGCTCGGGCGCTACGGGCGGCAGAACCTGCTCGTGTGCGGCGCCCAGGTGGTCGCGTGGGCGGCGCTGCTCACCGCGCTCGACCGCTCGCCCGCGTGGTGGGTGACCGTGCCGCTCCTCTTCGCGTTCTGCGCGGTGATGCAGGGCGTGTTCACGCTCATGCACGAGTTCTTCCACAAGAACGCCCACCCGGACCCCGCGACCAACTACGCGATCGGCGTCGTCGGCGCCGTGCTCTTCGGCACCTCGGCCACGCTCCACCGCATCAACCACTGGGGCCACCACATCCGCAACCGCACGAGCGCCGAGCGCGGCGAGTTCGTGCACCCGGGCGAGGGCTACGCCGGGAAGGTGCTGCTCTACTACTTCGCGACGATGGGCGGGCTCTGGATCGCGGGCGTCGCCTTCCCGTTGGCGAGCCTCCTCATCCCCTACCGCTCCGTGAAGTGGCTGCGGTCCAAGGCGAAGTTCAACACCTACTCCGCCGCCTTCGCCCAGTTCGGCCCGCGCGATTGGACGCGGATGCGCCTGGAGACCGTCGCGCTCGCGCTCTTCTGGGGGGCGATCGTGGCGTGGGGGCCGTGGCGCTGGGAGACGCTGGCGCTCGCGTACGCGGTCTTTGCGTACCACTGGTCGGTGCTCCAGTGGGTCTACCACCTCCGCACTCCCATCGACGTCGTAGAGGGGGCCTACAACCTCCGCGTCCCGACGCCGGTGCGCCTGTTGTGGCTCAACTTCAACTGCAACCTGACCCACCACCGCCACCCGGCGCTGCCGTGGCAGGAGCTGCCGGCGCGCACCGACTGGGCCGAGACCCAACCGATGTGGTACCGCTACGCCCTGATGTGGCTGCCGCCCGTCCCCTTCCCCGCCGATCCCGCGACCGCCCCCTCCCTCGAGAAGCGGTACTTCTAGGTGGCCTTCGGGACCGGCGCGCTCCAGATCGGGTGGCTCGGCTCCCAAGCGGTCGCGTGGGCCCGCTTCCGACGGGCCGTCCGCGACGTCGAGGCGGTCCAGCAGCACAAGCTCGAGGGGCTGCTGCGGGTGGCGGCGCCGTCGGCGTACGGACGACACCTGGGCCTGAACGGGGTGACCGGCCCGGACGCGTTCCGGCGCGCCGTGCCCATCGTCGACCACGACGCGCTCCGCCCGTGGATCGACCGGGTGGCGGCGGGCGAAGCGAGCGTGTTCACCACCGAGCCCGTGGAGATGATGGAGCGCACGGGCGGGTCCTCCGGCGCGGAGAAGCTCGTCCCCTACACCGCGCGGTTGCGTTCGGAGTTCGCCGAGGCGGTGGCGGTGTGGATGGTTGACCTCCACCGCCGCGTCCCGACGCTGGTCGGCGGTCCGAGCTACTGGTCGGTGTCCCGGGCCGTCCGGACACAGGAGCGCACGGCGGGCGGCCTGCGCGTGGGCTTCGACGTGGACGCGGAGTACTTCGGGCCCGTGGCGCGCTGGGCGATCGCGCGGATGATGGCGGTGCCGGGCACGGTGGCGGCGAGCGCGGACATCGAGGCCTGGCGCTTCGCGACGGCGCGACACCTGCTCGCGTGCACCGAGCTCGGCTTCGTCTCGGTGTGGAGCCCCACCTTCCTCACGCGACTGCTGGCGTGGATGGGCGAACATCGGGATGCGCTCGGCGAGACGCCGGCGATCCGCGAGCGCCTCACCCGCGCGTGGACGGGCGCCCACCTCGACGGCGCCGTGCTCTGGCCGCGCCTGCGCGTGATCTCGGCGTGGGGCGACGGCTTCGCCGCGACCCAGGTGGCGCCGATGATGGCGGCCTTCCCCGGTGTCACCTTCCAACCCAAGGGCGTGCTCGCGACCGAGGGCGTGGTCTCCTTCCCCTTCGGTGACACCGAGGGCGGCGTGCTCGCCGTGACCTCCCACGTCCTCGAGCTGCGCGACCTTCACGACGGCCGCTGCGTCTGGCCGTGGCAGGCGCGCGTGGGCGGGCGCTACCAACCCGTGCTCTCCACCGGCAACGGCTTCCTCCGCTACGCCCTCCCCGACGAGCTCCAGGTGGTGGGCCACCTCGGTCAGGCGCCGCGCGTGCGCCTCGTCGGGCGGCTCGACCGCGGCTCCGACCTCGTGGGCGAGAAGCTCACCGCCGCGTTCGTGGGGGCGGCGCTCGACCGGGTGTGGAGCGGCGGAGGCACGCCGGGCTTCGCGATGCTCCTGCCGCGCACGGCCGGGTACACCCTCGTGGTGGACCGCCCCGTGGACGGCGCCGCGGTGGAGCGCGCGCTCTGCGCGGGCGCCCAGTACGGCTACGCACGCGACCTCGACCAGCTCGCTCCCGTCGACGTCGCCGTGGTCCCCGACGCGTGGGCGCGGTGGGAGGCGGCGGTGGAGGCGCTCGGGCTCACCCTCGGCGACCAGAAGCCCCTCCCGCTCGAGACACGCCCGGCCGTGGTGGCGGCGCTCCTGGTTCGCGACGGCGCGGCGCGGTAGGGACGGACGCGGCGGAGGCGGCATGCGGGAGACGAGCGGACGGATCGCCGAGAGCTGGTACGCGGCCGGCACGGAAGAGGAGATCACGTCACGCGGGCCCGTCGCGCGCACGATCCTGGGCGAGCGCCTCGTGCTCTTCCGGGACGGGGGCGGCCGCGCCGTCGCGCTCACCGACCGCTGCCTCCATCGCAACGCGCCCCTGTCCGCCGGCGCCTGCTTCGAGGGCAGGATCGGCTGCCCGTACCACGGGTGGACCTACGACGCTCAGGGCCACCTCGTCGGCATCCCCGCCCAACCGAAGGACGCGCCGATCCCGACGCTCTCCGTCCCCGCCTGGCCCGTCACCGAGCGCTACGGCCTCGTGTGGGTGTGGATGGGCCGCCGCGCCCCCGTCGGCGACCCCTTCCCCATGCCGCACTGGGACACCCCGGGGTGGCGCGCCTACTACATGGTGACCCCCTTCGCGAACGGGGTGACCCAGCTGGTCGAGAACTTCATGGACGTGCCGCACACGGTGTTCGTTCACAAGGGGTGGTTCCGCAGCGAGGCGCGGCGCAAGGTCGCCATGACCGTCGAACGTACGGACGCGAGCGTGCTCGTCACCTACCACCAACCCGACGACGAGATCGGCTTCACCGGCCGCCTCCTCAACCCGACGGGCGAGCCGATGACGCACACCGACCGCTTCTACATGCCCAACACCACGCGGGTGGACTACCACTTCGGGGAGCGCGGCTTCGTCATCACGAGCACGTGCACGCCGGAGACCGAGGCGTCGACGCGGGTGTACACGTTGATCTCGTACAACCTCGGCTCCCGCCTGGTGTCGAAGCTGATGAAGCCGCTGTTGGGTCGGTACACGCGGCGTGTCATCGAGCAGGACGTGACGATCATGGCGTTGCAGGGTGCCAACCTCCGGGCGCACGGGCGAGAGGCCTTCCACCACGCGTCGGCGGACCTCCACCACGAGTGGATCGAGCTGCTCCGGGATCTGGCGGCGGCGGATCGGGACGCGCCGGAAGGCGAAGTTCGAGAGGCGGAGTTCTGGATTTAGGACGCTCTCACCCCCTCCAGACCAACCCCACCAATCGCCTCCCCTCCCACGCCTCCCGCCCCGCAAACACCGTCGGCAGCTCATACCAAGGGACATCCGCCCGCTCGTGATGCTCGCGGTGGTAGTTGATGTTGTACGGCCACAACACCCACCGCCCGAACCACCCCGGCGCCCACGAGTACGACACCCAGCCGCGCCCGTGCTCCGCGAACGACCGCACCTTCTGGATCGCCTGCGTAAGCGTGAGCAGCGGCACGAACCACACGATCGCCGCCCGCATCGCCATCTCCGGCGCCCCCCACGCGAACGCCCCGCAGCCCGCCCAGAACAGCGCCGACAGCACGAAGAACTCCGGGTAGACCGGCCCCGGCGGCAGGCGGAGCCCGCTCGGCGACAGCCGCTCGCGCAGGTACCCGAGCCCGGTGAGCACGTTGTTCCACAACAAGAGGTCCCCCGCCACCTGCCAGATCAGCCGCCCGGTCGGCAACGGGGAATAGTTCCACGCCTGCCCGACGTAGAGCAACACCCGCTCTGGGTCGCGCTCGGTCCCGAGGTGCTGGTGGTGGACCAGGTGCAGGGCGCGGTAGAGGTGGATCGGCAGCAGCTGCGGGATGCCCACGAACACGTTGATCAGCAGATCGTTGAGCCGCCGCGGCCGCGCCACCAGGCCGTGCACGGCGTCGTGGTAGAGGATGTACAGCGCATGTTGGCGGGTCGCGATGAGCAACATCCCGAGCACGGTGACCGCCGGGTGCCACACGGCCACGACCAGACCCAGCGTGCCCCACGCGATCACCGCCTCGCGACACAACGCGACGAGCGTCGGCCACGCGACGGTGAACCTCCCCACCTACGCCCCGATCCCCGGCGTGCCGCCGGCGCGAAGCTTGCGGATCGCGCCGCGGAGCCCCGCCACCGAGAGGTGGAACATCGGCACGGCGTTGCCGATCGCACGCACCGTCGGGTGGTCCCAGTAGCGCGCGGGATCGGGGTTCAACCACACGCTCGCCGGCGCCTTGCGCGAGAAGCGGGTGATGTAGTCGAGGCCGGACGGGCCGGGGTCCCCGAAGCCGGTGTTGAACAGCTCCCACGGCGCCATCGACGCGTCGCCCACGAAGATCACGCGGTGCTGAGGCGTCAGGTCGCTCAGGACGTCCGCGGTGAGGCGGCGCTCGTAGGTCGCGTAGTTCTTGTACACGTAGCGGTAGGGCGCGTTGTGGAAGTAGTACGGCTCGAAGGTCTTGAAGACCTTCATCTCCTTCGCCGCGGTGAACAAGCGGGACACCAGCGCCGCGTGCGGCTCCATGCTGCCCCCCACGTCCATCAGGAGCACGAGGTGCACCCGGTTGACGCGCTCCTTCGCGAAGTGCAGGTCGATCTCGCCGCCGCCCTTCGCCGTCTTCGCGATGGTGCCGTCGATGTCGAACTCCTCGCGGCCCTCGCGCGCGAGGTTGCGCAGCATCGCCAGCGCCACCTTGAAGTCGCGCACGGAGAGCGTCATGTCGGTGCGGTACTCGCCCCACCGCCGCTCCTGCGCCACCTGCACCGCGCCGCGCCCCTGGCTCTCGCCGCCCACGCGGATCCCCTGGTCGCTCTTGCCCGAGTGGCCGAACGGGGACGTGCCACCGGTGCCGACCCACTTGTTACCGCCGTCGTGACGTTCCTTCTGCTCTTCGAGGCGCTTCTTCAGCTCCTCCTGCAGCTTCTCCCAGCTCTCGAAGTCGCCCGGAACCCGGTCACCCTCTGCGAGCTTGGGGTCCTGCAGCCACTCCCACAGCGCGTCCTTCAGCTTGGGCGGGAGCTCCACACCCTTGAACGTCGCCGAGAAGGCGAGGTCGAACGAGTCGTAGTGCGCCTCGCTGTGAACGAGCACGGCGCGCGCGAGGTAGTAGAGCCCGTCGAGGTCCTCGACGAGGCCGGACGCGAGCCCGCGCAGGAACGCGAGCCACTCGCCCGTCCCCACCCCGAGCCCTTGGGAGCGCAGGTTGAAGAGGAGGTTGAGCAGGATCACCTCTTGCTCTTGGCGAGCTCGAGGTCCTGCTCCTGCTTGAGGAGGATCCCGGGGAACGGGAACTTCGCCGCGATGTCCTCGGGCGCCACGCCCGCGCGGGCGAGCACGGACAACCAATCGACGAGCTCGCTGGTCGAGGGCTTCTTGCGGATGCCGTCGAGCCGGCGCAGCCCGTAGAAGCGCTGGAAGGCGCTCTCGATGAGCCTCTCGGAGAGGTCGGGGAGGTGCACGTCCACGATCTTGCGCATGCGCTCGCGGTCGGGGAACGCGATGTAGTGGAACACGCAGCGACGCAGGAAGGCGTCGGGAAGCTCCTTCTCGGCGTTCGACGTGATGATGACGATGGGGCGGTGCTTCGCGCGCACGGTCTCGTCGATCTCGGGGATGTGGAACGCCATCTCGTCGAGCTCGCGCAACATGTCGTTGGGGAACTCGAGGTCCGCCTTGTCGATCTCGTCGATGAGGACGACCACGCGCTCGTCCGCCGAGAAGGCCTGACCCAACACCCCCATCCGGATGTAGCGACGGATGTCACGCACGTCGCCCTCGCCGAAGCGCGCGTCGTTCAGGCGCTGCACCACGTCGTAGTGGTATAGGCCGTCGACCGCCTTCGTCGTGGACTTGATGGACCATGTGAGGAAGGGCACGCCCAGCGCCTCGGCGATGGCGGCGGCGAGGACCGTCTTGCCGGTGCCGGGCTCGCCCTTCACGAGCAGGGGGCGGCCGAGGACGATCGCGGCGTTCACGTCGGCGAGGAGCCCCTCGTCGGCGATGTAGCGGGTAGTGCCGGAGAAGCTTTGGTGCACGGTGGGGGTGGACATCCGGCCGTCTATTTCGGCCACGCCCGCGCCGCGACGCCCACGCGGGGGGTGGAGGCGACGATCCGCGTCGCTGGCCGGCGGTTCTGTACGCCCGACCACGCACGAGCTCGGCCCGCGCGTTAGACCCCCGCCCCGCCCTGGATCCCCGTGACCGTGGAACGCAACCTCGCCGTCCTGATCGACTTCGAAAACATCGCCACCGGCTGCGAGAAAGAAGGCCTCGGCCGCTTCGACATCCGCATCGTGATGCGCCGACTCAAGGACAAGGGCCGCATCTCCGTGGCGCGCTCGTTCGCGGACTGGGGCCGATGGAACCGCTTCAAGCTCGACCTCGTGCATGAAGGCGTCACGATGGTGGAGCTCACCAGCCACGGCATGCAGTCGAAGAACCGTGCCGACATCGCGCTCGTGGTCGACGCGATGGAGCTCGCCTTCACCCGCAACTTCATCGACACCTTCGTCATCCTCTCGGGCGACAGCGACTTCACGCCGCTCGTCATGCGCCTCAAGGAGCTCAACAAGCGCGTCATCGGCTGCGGCACGCGCGGCTCGACCAGCCGCCTCATCGCCGAGACGTGCGACGAGTTCTTCTTCTACGACACGCTCCGGAACGAGTCCCGCCTCGAGCCGATGCGCCCGCCGAAGCAGATGCCCGCGGCGGCCGCGGCCTCGTCCTCATTCTCCTCGATCCCCGCCCCGGTCCCCGAGACCGACGAAGAAGAGGGGCTCACCCTGGACGAGGCCTTCGAGCTCCTCGTGGAGACCCTCGAGAACCACCAGCGCGACGAGCCCGCGCCCGTCCACGCCAGCGTCCTCAAGGCGTCGATGAAGCGCAAGGAGCCGACCTTCTCCGAGGTCGATCTCGGCATGCGCACCTTCGCGCGCTTCCTCGAGACCGCCGCCCAGAAGGGCCTGGTCACCCTCTCGCGGGACGACCGCGCCGGCGGCGTCCGGGTCGACCTCCCCCAGAGCGCGCACGACGAGGCCCCCCAGGCCCGCCCCACCTCCGTGCGCACGCTCGGCCCCGAGGCGCGCCGCCTCCAGGGCCTCCTCGCCGAGGCCGGCCTCGAGATCGGCGAGCCCCGCGAGCGCCGCATCGTCGTCGAGCAGTTCGTCGCCACCTGCGCCGAGCGGGCGCGTCGCAACCGCAGCTGCGCCATCCAGTTCGTCCTGGGCGACATCCTGCGCCGCACCAAGCAGGAGGCCCCCGACATCGCCCCCCGCACGGTCAAGGCGGTCACCCACGCGCTCCTCCGCGCCGGCCTGCTCATCCACCCCAACGGAGAGGCCGCCCGCGCGACCACCGCGCCGTTCATCGCCCCCGAGTCCGCCGCGCAGCTCCTCGACGAGTTGCACGCCGCCGGCCTCCGTGCCCTCGTGGCCCGCGGCGAGAACCCCGACGACACCGTGCTCACCGAGCTCTTCATGGGCACCGAGGGAGACGGCTCCGCCGAACGCGAGCCCGTCGTCGCCGAGGCCGCCCCCAAGCGCGCCGTCGAGGCCCCGCGCCGCGCGCCCGAGGCCCCCACCAACGGTGACGCCCGGAACGGCGAGGCCCGCACCAGCGAGCCCCGCGCCGCCGAAGCCCCGCGCGAGGCCCGCAACGGCCGCCGCGACGAGCCCCGGGAAGACCGCGGCCCCCGCCGCGAGGAGCCCCGTGGCGACCGCGGCGGTCGCAAGCGCGAGCGTGGCGGGCGCCCCGACGAGGCGCCGGTCGAGCTCGGCTGGCCCGAGGTCCACCCCGCCGCCCTCGCCCTCGTGGCGTCCGGCGCCTCCGAGCCCATGAACGAGCCCGAAGCGCCGACCGAGGCCGTCGTGGCCCCCGAGGAGCCCTCCACCGAGCTCCCGCCCATCGCCCCCGAGGCGCCCCGCGCCCGCCGCACCCGCGCACCCAAGAAGGCCGCCCCCGTCGTCGAGGCCGCCCCCGAGGCCAGCGCCGAGGCCGCCCCCGACGCCGTCCTCTCGCCCGAGGCCGCGGACGCCGAGGGTGACGCCCCCGCCGAAGGCGACACCGCCGCCGAAGGCGACGACAGCCCCGAGGGCGAGCGCAAGCGCCGTCGTCGTGGCGGTCGCCGTGGTCGCCGCTCGGGCGGTGGCAGCGACAGCGCGCCGCCGGCCTAGTCCCGCTCACCCCAAGGAGACCCCATGAGCACCGAACTCCAGATCGAAGACGTCGTCGTCGGCACCGGCACCGAGGCCACCAAGGGCAAGACCGTGAACGTGCACTACGTCGGCACGCTCGAGAACGGCACGAAGTTCGACTCCTCTCGCGACCGCAGCGAGACCTTCGCCTTCAAGCTCGGCGCCGGCATGGTCATCCAGGGCTGGGACCAGGGCGTCGCCGGCATGAAGGTCGGAGGCACCCGCAAGCTGACCATCCCCGGCCACCTCGCGTACGGCAGCCGCGGCTACCCCGGACTCATCCCGCCGAACGCCACGCTGCTGTTCGAGGTCGAGCTCATCAAGGTCAGCTGAGGCCTCTCGGGCGGCGGGGGGGGGGGGGGGGGGCG
>CAJBVW010000100.1 GCA_903959175.1 uncultured Pseudomonadota bacterium | reverse complement strand
CCTTCAGATCGACATGGAGGACGTGGGCGAGTACCACCGGATGCTGAAGGTGCTGGAGCCCTGGCCGGGCCGCGACTACACGTCCCCCGAGCCCCAGTACATCTCTCCGGACGTGCACGTCTTCCGGATCGGCGACGAGTGGCAGGTCCTCCAGAACGAGGACGGGCTGCCCAAGCTGCGGATCAGCCGTCATTACAAGCAGATCCTTCAGGGCAAGGAGTCGACGCGCGCCGAACGCGACTACATCAAGGAGCGCCTCAACAGCGCCGACTTCTTGATCAAGTCCATCTACAAGCGTCAGAACACCATCGGTCGCGTGATGCGGTGCATCCTGCGCCGTCAGGCGGACTTCTTCGACCACGGCCCCGACCAGCTCCACCCAATGGTGCTGCGCGACGTCGCGGACGAGCTGGGGATCCACGAGTCCACCGTCTCGCGCGTGACCTCGAACAAGTACGTGCAGTGCCCGCAGGGCATCTTCGAGCTGAAGTTCTTCTTCAACAACGGCGTGAACGCCGTGCACGGCGAGCAGGTCGCGGCCGAGTCCGTGAAGCGCCGTATCAAGAAGCTCATCGCCGCCGAGGACCCCGCGAACCCGCTCTCGGACGACGCCGTGGTGCGCGTCCTTCAAAAAGAGAACATCGACATCGCTCGTCGTACGGTCGCGAAGTACCGTGAGGCCATGGGGATTCTCCCGTCCTCGAAACGTCGCAACGTGTGCTGACTGCAGTTCTACAAAGAGGGGAGGATCGACAAGATGGATTTGGAGTTCACCTTCCGTAACGTTGAGCCCACCGAGGCCATCAAGGCCTGGGCGAACAAGCGCTTCCAGAAGGTCACCAAGCACCTCAAGGACCCGTCGTCTGCGCACATCGAGCTGTCCGTCGACAAGCACCGGCACCGCGCCGAGCTGACCGTCCACAGCCACGGCGACATCCTTCGCGCCAGCGACGAGACCGACGACCTCTACACCACCCTCGATCAGGTGATGCAGAAGCTCGAAGCCGCCGCTCAGCGCCAGAAGGAACGTACGAACCCGCCGCGTTAACGGCTCCACGCGGTCGTGAGGCATGTGCTTTTGCGACCCGGTCTTGACGCAATTGAGCGGGGCCGACATACTTCCCGCGCTCCTCGCCCCGCCCGCCGGCGGGGCGCCTGCTTAAAAGGAACCAACTCTTATGGCCCTGAAGAATTACCTGTTCACGTCCGAGTCTGTCTCCGAGGGCCATCCGGACAAGATGTGCGACCAGATCTCGGACGCCGTCCTCGACGCCTACCTCGCCGCGTACCCGCGCTCGCGCGTGGCCTGCGAGACCGCGACCAAGACCGGCTTCGTCATGCTCGCCGGCGAGATCACCGCGCCCGAGAGCGTGAAGGTCGACTACCCGAAGATCGTCCGCCGCGTCGTCAACGGGATCGGCTTCAACCACACGGACACCGGCTTTGACGGGAACACCTGCGGCGTGCTCGTCGCTATCGAAGAGCAGTCCCCGCACATCTCCCAGGGCGTCACCGAGGGTGAAGGCCAGTACAAGGAGCAGGGCGCTGGCGACCAGGGCATGATGTTCGGGTACGCGATCAACGAGACGCCCGAGCTCATGCCGGCGACGATCCAGTACTCCCACCAGCTCATGTACGAGCTCGCGCAGCTCCGCAAGACGCGCCCCGAGTGGTCCTGGCTCCGCCCGGACAGCAAGTCCCAGGTCACGATCGAGTACCGCGAGGGCAAGATCGCCCGCGTCGACGCCGTCGTCATCTCCACGCAGCACGCGCCGCGCGCGCACGCCGACATCTGCGAGCAGGTGATCGACGGCCTCATCAAGAAGGTCATCCCCGCACACTTGCTCGACGACAACACCCACTACTTCGTGAACCCGACCGGCAAGTTCGAGATCGGCGGCCCCATGGGTGACTCCGGCCTCACCGGCCGCAAGATCATCGTCGACACCTACGGCGGCCACGGCGCCCACGGCGGCGGCGCGTTCTCCGGCAAGGACCCCTCCAAGGTGGACCGTTCGGCCGCCTACGTGGGCCGCTACATCGCGAAGAACCTCGTCGCCTCCGGCGCGTGTGACCGCGCCCTCGTCCAGCTCGCCTACGCGATCGGCGTGGCGGACCCCGTGTCCGTCAACGTCGAGACCTTCGGCACGGCCCACGTCGACGAGGACAAGCTCAACGCCTGCATCCGCGAG
Organism: uncultured Pseudomonadota bacterium; assembly: GCA_903959175.1. Taxonomy (GTDB): domain Bacteria; phylum Myxococcota_A; class UBA796; order UBA796; family SXON01; genus CAJBVW01. Next base: position 24,718 of record CAJBVW010000100.1, on the reverse strand, counting down.
ATCTTCCCGGTCAAGCCCGCGCAGCTGATCCGCCACCTCGACCTGCTCCGCCCCATCTACCAGAAGACGGCGGCGTACGGTCACTTCGGCCGGAACGACCCGGACTTCACCTGGGAGCGCACCGACCTCGCCGGGGACGTGAAGAGCTTCCTGGGCCTCTAAGGCTCGGTTCGACGCGGAGGGGCTCGCCGAAAGGCGGGCCCTTCTTCGTTTTGGCCCTCGGCGCGCGGAGGGTGCGCCAAAACGAAACGAGCGGCCGGGAGGCCGCTCGAACGAGACGCTGTTCCGAGGGAGTTAGCCCCCGCCGTCTCCGCCGCTGACGTGCGGCGAGCGGAGTAGGTTCGCGACGGTGAACTCCCCGTTCATCCGCGCGATGCTGGCGAGCGGGATGCCCTTCGGGCAGGCCTCCGCGCACTCTCCGTGCCACGAGCAGTGCCCGAAGCCCTCCTTGTCCATCTGGAGGACCATGTTCGTGGCGCGCTCGTACCGCTCGGGTTCGCCCTGCGGGAGGAGGTTGAGGTGGGCCACCTTCGCGCTCGTGAAGAGCATGGCTGCGCCGTTCGGGCAGGCGGCCACGCAGGCCCCGCAGGCGATGCAGGCCGCGTTGTCGAAGGACGCGTCCGCCGCGGTCTTGGGGACGGGCGTGGAGTTCGCCTCGGGGGCGCTCCCGGTGTTCACGCTCACGTACCCGCCCGCCTGGACGATGCGGTCGAACGCGCCGCGGTCGACCACGAGGTCCTTGAGGATAGGGAAGGCCGAGGCGCGGAACGGCTCGAGGAAGAGCTCGTCCCCGTCCTTGAAGGAGCGCATGTGCAGCTGGCAGACGGTCGTGCGCGGCATGGGGCCGTGCGGGCGACCGTCGATCATGAAGCCGCAGCTCCCGCAGATCCCCTCGCGGCAGTCGTGCTCGAACGCGACGGGGTCCTTCCCCTCGGCGGTGAGCTTCTCGTTGAGCACGTCGAGCATCTCGAGGAACGACATGTGATCGCTCACGTCGTTCACCGGGTACTTCTCGAAGGCACCCGCGGCGGTACGGCCCTTCTGACGCCAGACATTCAGGGTGAGGTTCACTTGTAGCTCCTCGTCACCGGCTTGACGTAGTTGAACGCGAGGGGCTCCTTGTGGAGCGTGGGTGCCGCATCGACGCCGTTGAATTCCCACGCCGCGGCGTACTGGAAGTTCGCGTCGTCGCGGCGGGCCTCGCCGTCGTCCTGGTACTCTTCCCGGTAGTGGCCGCCGCAGCTCTCTTCGCGGTCGCGGGCGTCCACGCACATGAGCTCGGCGAACTCGAGGAAGTCGGCTACGCGGCCCGCCTTCTCGAGGGACTGGTTGAGCTCCGCGCCGGAGCCCGGAACGGCGAGGTTCTCCCAGAACTCCTCGCGGATCTGCGGGATGCGCGTGATGGCCTCGTTCAGGCCCTCGCGGGTGCGGGACATGCCGCACTTGTCCCACATCAGGTAGCCGAGCTCGCGGTGGAAGCTGTCCGCCGTGCGCTTGCCGTTGATGCCGAGGAGGGTCTCGGTCTTCACCTTGACGGCGTTCTCCGCGTCGCGGAAGGCCGCGTGCCCGGAGTCGGTTCCGCCCGGCTTCACGCCGGCGAGGTAGTCGGGGAGCGTGGCCGGGAGCACGAAGTAGCCGTCCGCGAGGCCCTGCATCAGCGCGCTGGCGCCGAGGCGGTTGGCGCCGTGGTCGCTGAAGTTGGCCTCACCCAGGACGAAACACCCGGGGATGTTGCTCATCAGGTTGTAGTCGACCCAGAGGCCGCCCATCGTGTAGTGGGGCGCCGGGTACATGCGCATAGGGACCTGATAGGGGTCCTCACCGGTGATGCGGTCGTACATCTCGAAGAGGTTCCCGTACTTCTCGGAGACGCCGGCCTTGCCGACCCGCCCGATTGCGTCCGCGAAGTCGAGGTACACGCCGCGGCGCACCCCGCCGACCGCCGGCCCGACCCCGCGCCCCTCGTCGCACACAATCTTGGCGGCGCGGCTGGCGATGTCTCGAGGGGAGAGGTTGCCGAAGCTCGGGTACTTGCGCTCGAGGTAGTAGTCGCGCTTGTCCTCGGGGATGTCCCGGGGGGACTTGCCGGCGTCCGCCGGATCCTTCGGCACCCAGACGCGCCCGTCGTTGCGGAGCGACTCGCTCATCAGCGTGAGCTTGGACTGGTAGTCGCCCGCCTGCGGGATGCAGGTCGGGTGGATCTGCGTGAAGCAGGGGTTCGCGAAGAGCGCGCCCTTCTTGTGGGCCCGCCAGGTGGACGTGACGTTGCAACCCTTGGCGTTCGTCGAGAGGAAGAACACGTTCGAGTAGCCGCCGGTGGCGAGGCACACGGCGTCCGCGGCGAAGCTGGTCACGGCGCCGCTCGTGAGGTCGCGGGCGACGATTCCGCGGGCGCGGCCGTCCGCCGTGACGAGCTCGAGCATCTCGTGGCGCGTGTACATCTTCACGCGGCCCGCCGCGATCTGCCGCTCGAGGGCCTGATAGGCGCCGAGGAGCAGCTGCTGGCCGGTCTGGCCGCGCGCGTAGAAGGTACGGCTGACCTGCGCGCCGCCGAAGCTGCGGTTCGCCAGGAGGCCACCGTACTCGCGGGCGAAGGGGACGCCCTGGGCGACGGCCTGGTCGATGATGTTCACCGACAGCTCGGCGAGGCGGTAGACGTTCTGCTCGCGCGCGCGAAAGTCGCCGCCCTTCACGGTGTCGTAGAAGAGGCGGTAGACGCTGTCGCTGTCGTTCTGGTAGTTCTTCGCGGCGTTGATGCCGCCCTGCGCCGCGATCGAGTGCGCGCGACGCGGGCTGTCCTGGAAGCAGAAGCAGGCGACGTTGTAGCCCTGCTCGCCCAGCGTGGCGGCGGCAGCGGCACCGGCGAGGCCGGAGCCCACGACGATGACGTTGTACTTCCGCCTGTTCGCCGGGTTCACCAGCTTCATGTTGAACTTGTGTCGGGACCAGGCGGTCTCGATGGGGCCTTCCGGCAAGCGCGACTTGAGTTCCATCAGTTCACCACGCGTGCAAGGATGGCGGCCGCGATGACCACGTTGCCGCCGACGATGGTAGCCGTCACCCCGGCCGCGAGCGCCCTGGCGACGCCCTGCTGGCGGTCACCCGAGAGCCCGAGCGTGCGGCACATGGCGTACGCGCCGTGGAACAGGTGCAGGCCGAGGAGCAGGTTGCAGAGGATGTAGAAGATGCCCCACAGCGGCTGGGAGAGGATCGCCACGGTGTTCTCGAACGCCGCCGGCGTGTCGGCCTCGATGGCCCCCCCGCTCTGGAACTGGTAGTTCGGGTGCAGCGTGCCCGTCGTGAGCTGGAGAAGGTGGACCACGAGGAAGATCAAGATGATCGGCCCGGTGTAGCCCATCGTCTTCGAGTAGAGCGTGGACGCCCGGCTCTTCGACACCTTGTAGGGGATGGGGCGAGCGGCGGCGGAGCGCGCCCGCAGGTTCAACCACGAGAAGATGTGCGCGACGATCGCGAGCACCAGCCCGATGCGAGCCGGCCAGATCAGCTCCGGCAGCTGGTGCAGGAACAGGGCGTGGTGGTTGTGGTAGGCCGCGCCCCAGAACACGAGGAGGTTTCCCGCCATGTGCGCGATGAGGAAGCCGAACATGGCGGCGCCGGTCAAAGCCATGATGACCTTTGCGCCGACGGTGGAGCGGGAGAACGTAAGGAGCCAGCTCATCGAGTGCCTCGGTGGCAGCGGAACGCCAGGGCCGAGAAGTCTATCCGGTCGCGACAGGACGGGCCACGGGGGCAGGGGCTCGATCGGGTGGCCTGTCGTACACGTGAGGAGGGGCACGAGGACGCTGGCGCACGCGCGCGGGCCTCGCTAAATGGTGCCGCTTACCGGAGCTGACGATGGCCGAGACGACGAAGAAGGTCCTGTTCGAGATCACCGAAGAACATCTCGACACGGGGCTGCGTGGTTTTCCCGTGGGAACCTGCCGTACCTCCTCGGTCGATCCGATGGAAGGCGTGCATTACGTCGGCTACCCGGTCGCCGATCTCGCGTACCTCGACCCCGAAGCGGCCGTGTACCTCCTCTTCAGCAAGGAGCTCCCCAACGCGGAACAGCTCGCCACCTTCAAGGCTGACCTCGCGCGCCGCGCCACGGTCAACCCCGCGGTGATCGAGATGCTCAAGGCCCTCCCGAAGGAAGGCCACCCGATGGAGTGGCTGATCGCGGGCCTGACGTTCCTCGGCATGACCAGCAAGACGGGGGACTTCCGCGAGGACGGCCTCAACATGATCGCGCAGTCGCCCGAGCTGATCGCGAACATCTTCCGCATCCGCTCCGGCTGGGGTGATCCCATCAAGAGCAAGCCCGAGCTCGGCCTGGTCGAGAACATGGTGCACATGCTCGGCGCCCCCGGCGTCGACACGGCGAAGCTCACGAAGCTTCTCCGCATCTACTACGTGCTCCACGCCGACCACGGCGGTGGCAATCTCTCCACCTTCATCGGCAAGTCTGTGGCCTCGGGCCTCGCGGACCAGTACAGCTCCCTCGCCGCGTCGATGGCCGGCCTCTACGGCCCCCTCCACGGCCGCGCGAACCAGGAGTGCCTCGAGTTCATCCAGAAGGTGGGCTCGACGGACCCCGACACGGTCGAGCAGTTCGTCCGCAACGAGGTCGCCGGCGGCGGCAAGATCTACGGCTTCGGCCACGCGGTGCTCCGCGCCGAGGATCCCCGCGCCCAGGTGCAGTACGCCCTCGGTGAGGAGCTCTGCCCGAACGACCCCTGGTTCCGCACCTCGGTCGTCCTCCGCGAGCGCGCGGTGAAGGTCCTCAAGGAGAACCCGAAGATCCAGAACCCGTACCCCAACGTGGACGCCGTCTCCGGCGCCCTCACGAACGCGTGCGGCCTCACGGATCCCGAGTACTACACGGTGCTCTTCGGCTTCTCCCGCATCTCGGGCATCGCCGCCCAGATCGTGGACGAGCGCCTCGTCGCGCGCGGCGGCAAGGGCGTGCCCATCTACCGCTGCAAGTACGTCGCCAAGGACCAGCCCAAGCGCCGCCTCATCGCCGGCTGAGCTCACGCACCCGCGATGCTCCACCACGACCGGGCGCCCCCAAGGACGCCCGGTCATCTCGTAAGGGGAGGCTCATGTTCAATCATCTCGTCGCCCCTCTCGACGGCTACGCCATCAGCGTCGAGCCGGACGGCGGGCTGAACGTGCCCGACCGGCCCATCATCCCCTTCATCGAGGGGGACGGCACCGGGGCCGCCTACACCGTGGCGATCAAGGGCCCGCTGACCACCCCGGTCGGCGGCGGGATCCGGTCGTTGAACGTCGCGCTCCGGCAGGAGCTCGACCTCTACGCTTGCGTGCGCCCGGTGCAGTACTTCGACGGCGTGCCCGCCCCGACGAGTACGACGTGATCCTCACGCTCAACCTCAACGGGACTACTGCTCCGACGCCCTCGCCGCGCAGGTGGGCGGGGTCGGCATCGCGCCCGGCGCGAACATCAACTACCGCAGCGGACTCTCGGTGTTCGAGGCCACACACGGCACGGCACCGAAGTACGCTGGGCAGGACAAGGTCAATCCTTCGTCGGTCATCCTCTCAGGTGAGATGATGTTCCGGCGCCTCGGGTGGCACGAAGCTGCCGATCGCCTCATCGTCTCGATGCGGACCACGATCGGCCAGAAGAGGGTCACCTACGACTTCCACCGCCTCATGGAGGGCGCCACGCTGTTCAGGTGCAGCGAGTTCGGCGACGCCCTCATCGAGAACATTGGATGAAGCTACACGAGTATCAGGGCAAAGAACTTCTTCGCAAGCACGGCGTGACGACGCTGGCGGGCGGCGCCGCGCGCTCGGCCGATGAGGCCGTTGCCGTCGCCGAGTCGCTCGGCGGGTCGGTCTGGGTGGTCAAGTCGCAGATCCACGCGGGTGGGCGCGGCAAGGGCCGCTTCAAGGGCGACGTCGCCGACGCGGTCCTCGCGCAAGTCCTCGAGGGCGTGGACGACCTCCCCGGCAAGGGCGGCGTGCGCGTGTGCATGTCGCTCGACGCCGTGCGCGCCGGCGCGCAGGCCATGCTCGGCCAGACCCTCGTGACGAAGCAGACCGGGGCCGAGGGCAGCCTCGTCCAGACGCTCTTCGTCGAGGCTGGCTGCCAGATCGCGAAGGAGTACTACCTCGCGATCCTGCTCGATCGCGCCACGAGCCGCGTGCTCGTCATGGCGTCGGCCGAGGGCGGCACCGAGATCGAAGAGGTCGCCGAGAAGCACCCCGAGCGCATCCTCAAGGAGTGGGTCGACCCCGTCGTCGGGCTCGGCGCCTGGCAGGCTCGCCGCCTCGCGTTCGGCCTCGGGATGACCGGCAAGACCGTCAACAGCTTCGTGAAGCTCGTGACCGGACTGTACCGCACCTACGACGGCATCGACGCGTCCATGCTCGAGATCAACCCGCTGGTGGTCACGGCCTCCGGCGACACGATCCCGCTCGACGCGAAGGTCACCATCGACGACAACGCGCTCTTCCGTCACCCCGACATCGTGCAGATGCGCGATCTCGCCGAGGAGGATCCCGCCGAGATCGAGGCCGGCAAGTACGACCTCTCCTACGTCAAGCTCGACGGCACCATCGGCTGCCTCGTCAACGGCGCGGGCCTCGCGATGGCGACGATGGACATCATCAAGTTCTACGGCCAGGAGCCGGCGAACTTCCTCGATGTCGGCGGCGGCGCCACGAAGGAGAAGGTCACCGCGGCCTTCAAGATCATCACCCGCGATCCCGCGGTGAAGGGCATCCTCGTCAACATCTTCGGCGGCATCATGAAGTGTGATGTCATCGCCGAGGGCGTGCTGGCTGCCGTCCGCGAGGTCGGCCTCTCCGTGCCCCTCGTCGTCCGGCTCGAAGGCACCAACGTCGAGCTCGGCAAGAAGATCCTGGCGGAGAGCGGCCTCGCCGTCATTCCCGCCGACACCATGGCGGACGCGGCCGAGAAGATCGTCGCCGCCGTGAAGGGGTAAGCATGGCCATCCTCGTCGATTCGAACACCCGGGTCGTCTGCCAGGGCATCACCGGCTCCGCCGGTGCCTTCCACTGCGCCCAGATGCTCGCCTACGGTACCAAGCTCGTCGCCGGCGTCACGCCGGGGAAGGGCGGCACCTCCTTCAACGACTCCGTGCCCATCTACGACACCGTGGCCGACGCGGTGAAGCAGACGGGCGCCAACGCCTCCGTCATCTTCGTGCCCCCGCCGTTCGCGGCGGACGCGATCATGGAAGCCGCGGACGCCGGCGTGAAGCTCATCGTGCCGATCACCGAGGGCATCCCGGTGCGCGACATGGTGATCGCGTGGCGCTACCTGCAGGGCAAGGGCGTGCGGATGATCGGGCCGAACTGCCCGGGCATCATCACGCCGGGCCAGTGCAAGATCGGCATCATGCCGGGGCACATCCACACGCCGGGCCGCATCGGCGTGTTGTCCCGCTCGGGCACGCTCACGTACGAGGCCGTCGGGCAGCTCTCCCGCGTGGGGCTCGGCCAGTCGACGGCCATCGGCATCGGTGGTGACCCCATCATCGGCACCAAGCACATCGACGCGCTCCAGCTCTTCAACGACGATCCGGACACCGACGCGGTGATCATGATCGGCGAGATCGGCGGCAGCGCCGAGGAAGAGGCGGCCGCGTGGGCGAAGGTCCACATGAAGAAGCCGGTCGTCGGCTTCATCGCCGGTGCGACCGCGCCCCCGGGGCGCCGCATGGGCCACGCCGGCGCGATCATCTCCGGCGGCCAGGGCACGGCGGAAGCCAAGTACCAGGCCATGGAGGACGCGGGCTTCCACATCGTGCGTAGCCCCGCCGAGATGGGCCGCATGATGGCCCAGGTGCTCGGCAGGCTCTAAGGGAGCTGCCCGCGCGTCGGGCGCCCGTAGACGCGAAGGGGTCGGCCGTGAGGCTGGCCTCTTCTTCGTTTTCGCGATAGAGCGCCGCCCCTTTCAGGAGCACGCACCATGGCCACCGAGCGCACCCTCTCGATCATCAAGCCCGACGCCGTCCGCAATCAGAATATCGGCGCGATCATCGCCCGCTTCGAGTCCGAAGGCCTCCGTATCGCCGCGGCCCGCAAGCGTCAGCTCTCCCGCCTGGAGGCCGAGGGCTTCTACGCCGAGCACTCCGCCCGCGGCTTCTTCGGCGAGCTCGTCGAGTTCATGACCTCCGGCCCGGTCGTCGTGATCGTGCTCGAGGGCGAGAACGCCATCGCGCGCAACCGCGAGATCATGGGCGCCACCAACCCCGCCAACGCGGCGGAAGGCACCCTCCGCAAGCTCTACGCGGCCTCCGTCGGCGAGAACGCCGTGCACGGCTCCGATTCCCCCGCCTCCGCGGCGCGCGAGGTCTCCTACTTCTTCGCCGCGACCGAGATCAGCTGAGCCCCGCGCCGCGCCGATCTCCGCTATGCTTTACGCTTTAGCGGAGACGGCATGGCGAAGCAGATCGGCGACGGCTTCCACCTCAAGTTCACGATCGGCAAGGCCCTGTGGAACGACATGTTCCGCGTGGGCCTCCCGTTCAAGGTGGCCGACGGTCAGTTCGATCTGGTGGACAACCTCCGCGCCGGGATCAAGCGTCTCGAGGTCAAGGAGAAGGTGAGGGGGCTCCTGGAGGATCGCGAGGTCCCCCAGGTGCTCGTGCGCGGCAAGGACTTCGCGAAGAACGTCTGGGGCCAGCGCCGGGAGCAGGTCTACCGCGTCGTGAACGAGGTCGTTCGCGTCGAGGGCGACTGGAAGGTCGAAGTCGACCGCGAGGGCTCCGACTTCAAGTACGCGCAGCAGCGCTTCGGCGTCGAGGCCCATGTGAAGGCCGTCGCGACCGGAAAGGTGTACCTGCTCCGCCAGAACATCGAGTTCCCGTTCGTGCTCGAGAAGCGCATCGGCGCCGAGGCCGCCCTCGCGGACATCCGCTACGACCCAGAGCGGCGTGCGCTCGTGGGGGTGCTCCAGGACGTGACGGTCGATCTCGGCGACCACTTCATCCTCCAGCTCCTCAACCGCGGCGCCGAGTACCTGATCGCGCAGCAGACGCCGAAGGTCAACCCGGTCCAGATCCTCAAGAAGGACCAGATCGAGGAGATGATCAGCCCCGCCGGCGGCCCTCTCAAGATCAAGATGGGCGTCGAGGACGTCGCCCTCGACATCGACGAGGAGGAGCTGACCCTCAAGGTGAAGTTCGGCTTCGCCCAGCTGCAGCTCGGGGGTAGCTGATGCTGTGGCGGCCCGGCAAGGCCACGGCGCGCGTGCGCTCGGCCGACCGGCTCCCGCCAGGGCAGCGCCTCGTGAAGGGGTGGCCCGTACTGCACGAGGGGGAGATCCCTACCTTCGACCCACTCTCCTGGCGCTTCCGCGTCTGGGGCGCGGTGGAGGCTCCGGTGGAGTGGACCTGGGCCGAGCTCCAGTCGCTTCCGCGCGTCGAGACCGTCCAGGACTTCCACTGCGTGACCACCTGGTCCACGTACGACAACCGCTGGGGCGGCGTGGCCGTCTCCGAGGTGCTTGGGCGCGCGCGTCCCCTGCCGACCGCCTCGCACGTCCTCGTCCACTGCTTCGACGGTACCGGCTACACGACGAACCTGCCGCTCTCCGACTTCGACCGTCCTGCCAACCTCTTCGCGCTCACCCACGGCGCCGCGCCGTTGACCCCCGAACACGGCGGGCCGCTGCGCCTCGTCGTCCACCACCTCTACGCGTGGAAGTCCGCGAAGTGGGTGTGCGGCGTGGAGGTCCTGCCGGGGGACGTGCGCGGCTACTGGGAGGAGCGCGGCTACCACAACCGCGCGGACCCGTGGTTGGAAGAGCGTTACTCCTATCAGGAGTGAGTCAGGGCCGGGTAGAGACCCAGCCGCGCCAGGGGTGGGTCGGGGCGCCCACCCGGAGCGCGACAACACCCTGCACCGCCCGGAGCGGCACAGGGCCCCACCAACGCGAGTCGACGGCGGTGTCGCGGGCGTCCGCGGTCACGAACGCGGCGTCGTCGGGGACGCCGCTCTCCTCGAGGGCCCAGCGCACCGGTCGCGGCGCGATCTCGACGAGGTGCTCGCCCTCGCGGCGCACGACGCGCTCCGTGGTGCGGTCCATGTCCAGCACGCGCGGCGCGTCCCCCGAGGCGGTGTAGGTGACGCCGTCCTCGTAGCGCACGGCGCCGCCGATGATCTCGACGCGGCGCAGCGTCCAGCGCGAGGGGGCGAGGGGGTCGACGAGGGCGACGACGTCGCCGTCCTTCGCGTCCCACGGGGCGATGACCACGAGGTCCCCCGCGAGGAGGGAGGGCGCCATGTCGTCGTCCGGGACCCAGGCGAGGCGAGGGAGCACCACGAGGGCAGCCAGCGCGAGCGCGGCGACGCTCCCGAGCGCGAGCCGGCCACCGCGACCGAGGCGCTTAGAACTCGACAACGAGCGACTCGCCGGGCGTGAACACGCGATCGAGGACCTGGAGCGTCACGGGGACGCCCCATTCCTGCACGGTCTGGTCGTGGAGCTGGCGGAGCGGCACGGGCTCGACGGCGGCGCCGACGGAGCGCACGGTGGCGTCGTAGCGGCTGCCGCCGGCTCCGCGCACCGACACCGGCGCGCCGGGGGCCAGCGCGCGCGCGCGGGCGAGGTCGACGAAGACGACGGCGTCCTGCGAGCTCGGCTCGACCACCATCAGCACGGGCACCCCCGCCTGGACCCACTGGCCGGGGCTGGGGAAGATCTCGTCGATGACCTCGGTGCGGCCGTCACGGGCCCGCGCGCCGACCGGGGCGCTGACGACGCCGGACGCGTAGGCGCGGAGGACGTTCGCGTCCGCCACCATGCGCAGCGACTCGAGCTTGACGGTCGCGGACTCGACCGCGCTCTTGAGGAGCTCCCCTTCGAGCCCGCCGGCGCGCGCACGCGCATCCTCGTAGTTCAGGTTCAACGCGTCGACCTCGGCCTCACGGGCCTTGACGGAGGCCGCTGCCGCCGCGCGCCCGAGGTCGAGCCGGGTGACCTCCCCGGCGGCGACGAGGACGCCGGGAGCGCTGGCGCGCCCGAGCTCCTGCTCGGCCGAGACCAGCGCCGAGCGGTCCTGCTCGAGGTTGACCCGCGCGCTCAGCCAGGCGGCGCGCGCGGCTTCGAGGTCGCGCGAGAACTTGCGGCCGCGGTCGGCCTCCTCCGCGCCGAGCTGGGCCTCCAACACGCGGAGGTCGGCCTCGGCGGCGGCGATCTGCTGGGTGAGCCCAGGCACTTCGATCTTCGCGAGTACGGCGCCGGCCTCGACCCGCTGAAACGGGGCGACCTCGAGGCTGGCGATCCGCCCGCTCTCGGGGGCGCGGATCAGGTGGGTGTGGGTCACCGCCACGGCGTTCCCTATGCCCCCCGCGGTGGATCCGACGAACAGCCACACGGCGCACGCCGAGGCCGCCGCCGTCCAGAACATCCCGAGGAGGATCTTGCCCCGCGCCGCCTTCAGACGGCGCCCCAACGGCATGGTACGTCTCACCATTCTTCCGCCCGTTCTTCGATGGCGACCGTCACCTGGGTGGTGCCTTCGACGGCGCGCAGCGCGCGCAGCAGGTCCTCACGCTCCCCTGGGTGAAAGAGCCGGATTTCGTAGCTGAATTCTGCGGTCTCGCCGGCGTCCCCCTGACGCAGCGCGACCAGCTCGTGGGTGCGGCACCAGTTGGTGAGCACCTGTTCGAGGGCGTTCGCCGCCCCGCTCGCGCCGCGCACCCGCAACATCCCCGTGTCGGCGTGCCGCGTGGCGAAGCCGGAGAACTGGAGGCTCGAGGCGACCACGCCTACCATCACGCAGCCGAGCACGGCGATGGCGTGCTGCTGCGCGCCCACCGCGATCCCGACCGCCAGCGCGAGGAAGATGAAGGTCGTGTCCCGCGCGTCGCGGACGACCGTGCGGAACCGGATGATGGACAGCGCACCGACGAGCCCGAAGGCGCGCGCGACGCTGTCCCCGACCACCAGCATCACCATCGTGATGATCATGGTGAGCAGCACGACGCTGTGCACCATGTTCCGGGAGTACGACAGACCCCGATGGGTGCGGCCGTAGAGCCACGCCACGAACGTCCCGAGGACGAACGAGAGGAGCAGGTGGAAGGCAGCGTCCGTGATGGTGAGCGTGCCCGCACCACCCCCGGGGCTACCCAGGCTGTCGAAAAAGTTCAACTTCCCATCCTCGAGCCACCCATGGGCTCCATCGAGCGGCGTACATCCAGCCCTTCCATGACTTCCACCGCGTACCGATACTTTGACATGGAGCGTCGTTCGAGGTCGAACCGACGCACCGTGTCTGCCACCCAAGCGGGGTAGGAACCATTGTATTTCAATTCGAGGACCACGACTCCCTTCACTTCGTCCAACGGGTACCAGCGGTCGGGCTGCGTGAGGCCGACCGTGGGGGGAGCGCAGGCGATGTCGCTGTCGAAGGTAATTCGCACCAGCCCGCGCTCTCCGCCCACGTACGCAAAGCGTTGGTAGGTGACCCAGGTTCGCGGGTAGGCGCGGTACCGATCCATGTGGGTGCGAAAGTTCTCGATCGCGCTGTCGCCACGGTTCCTCGGCATCCCCCCCTCGAGGATGCGCACCGCGTCGATGCGGTCCACCTCGCCACGGGACTTCCGCATCGCCTCTCCGTCTCGCGCCTTGACTTCGAGGAAGACAGGGGCGTTGGGCGCGAAGGCGTAGGTCCGCGCACGTAGCTTGAACCGTGAGAAGTTCCCGTTACGGGTCTCGCGGTAGATACGCCAGTCAGCGCTGTCCAGGTAGAGCGAGTGCACCGGGTACTTCGCGGAGCCGCCCTCTCCATGCGCGTCCGGCTCCATGTACCGGCCGATCCACGCACGAATTTGTTCAGCTTTTTCGGGGGTGATCCGGTATTTGATCTCGAATCGGGTCGCGGCGCGCACGGTTACCTCGTCACAGGAACGTTTCAAGCGTAGATGCCCGCCGCGCCAGCGGCAAGGGAGTCCCGGGAATCGACCGAAGCTTCACAAGCTCGTGAGGAAACCCACAGGTCGGAGGTGCATCGTGAGCCGGCGGACGGGGGGGGGCGATCTCGCGCGGCCCGGGCTTGCGACCGAGGCCTTTGGCGCGTAGGGTGGCGACGACGGGAGACGCGCGATGCGGTGCTTGATGCTGGTGCTCGTGGCGCTGGTCGGATGTGACGCCTTCTCGTTCAAGGCGAGCGACGGGGACGACACCGGCGGGTTCGACGCCGACGCCGACACGGACGCCGACACCGACGCCGACACGGACGCCGACACCGACGCCGACACCGACGCCGACCTCTGCGGCGACTCCCTCTCGACGGACGGTCCCGACTCCTCCTGCTTCACCGGCTCGTTGCGCTGCGGGGACGTCCTCGAGGCCACCAACGAGGGCGGGGACTCCGACTTCGTCGGCGAGGACTGGGAGTCGTGGTTCTGTACGCCCAACCTCGATCGGTGGGACTACGACGCGCCCGAGCGATCCTACACGATGGACATTCCCGCGGGCACCACGGCGACCTTCGACTTCGCGACGCCGTGCGCCGATCTCGACCTGTTCGTGGTGAAATGGCAGGAGGACTCCTGTCCGAGCTCCGGCGTCAGCATCCGGGAGTGCGAGTCGGTCGACGACGAGGGCAACGGCGGCTCCGTGAGCGTCTGGTCGGACGTCGGCGCTCAGTACCTCGTGATCGTGGACGGCCGCGGCGGGGAGACCGGCAACTTCCGGCTCTCGGTCTCCTGTGAGGACTGACGCGGCGACGATAGAGGCCGCCGTCAGCCGAGCGTCTTGATGAATTCCCCCTCCTCCGGCATGGGCCCCTCGCGTGACCGCGCGGCCCCGATCATCCTCCGGCTCCTTCCGCACGTGCACCACCCGCCCGCGCGGGTGCTCGTGCCCGACGGCCGCGAGGGCTTCGAGGCCCGGGCGCTCGACGCGCGCGGCTACCGCGTGACGGCGATGGGGGACGCGCCCACGGCGCCGGGGATCGCCGTGTTGTCAGGCTCCTTCCTGGATGCGACGGGCGGCCCGTACGACCTCGTGTGCGACGCCGGCTGGTTCGCTCAGCTCGGTGCACGCGATCAGGGCCGGTACGTCGCTGCCGCGGCGCGGGTGCTCCGCCCGGGGGGACTCCTCTTCGGGGCGTTCCCGGCGGACATCGCGGGTGCGGGTGGGCTGATCGCGCAGATCGCGTCCCACTTCGACGTGGCGCGGCTCGAGCCGAGCGGCGCGGCCGGCGGGTGGTTCGAAGCCGTGTTCGTTCGGAGGTAGCGCGTGGCCACGCTGTCGTTCGCGGGGGTCGAGAAGCGATACGGCGTCGTGCAGGTGCTGCACCGGGTCGACCTCGAGGTCGCGGACGGCGAGTTCATCGTGCTCGTCGGGCCGTCCGGGTGCGGAAAGAGCACGTTGCTTCGCTGCATCGCGGGCCTCGAGGAGATCACCGGGGGCGAGCTGCGGATCGACGGCCGCCGGGTGAACGACGTGGCGCCGCGCGACCGCGACGTCGCGATGGTCTTCCAGTCCTACGCGCTCTACCCGCACATGACCGTGCGCGAGAACATGGGCTTCGCCCTCTCGCTCCAGAAGCACCCCGAGACCGTCCCCCGCGTCGAGGCCGCCGCCGCGATGCTTGGGCTCTCCCACCTCCTCGACCGCTTCCCCCGCGAGCTCTCCGGCGGCCAACGCCAGCGCGTCGCGATGGGGCGCGCGATCGTGCGCCGTCCGAAGGTCTTCCTCTTCGACGAGCCCCTCTCGAACCTCGACGCGTCGCTGCGCAACCAGGTCCGCGTCGAGCTCCGGCGTCAGCACGCGGCGCTGCGCACGACCACCGTTTACGTCACCCACGACCAGACCGAGGCGCTCACCCTCGCGGATCGTATCGTGGTCCTCAACGGCGGCGTCGTGCAGCAGGTCGGCACGCCCGACGAGCTGTACTTCGAGCCGCGCAACCGCTTCGTCGCGGGCTTCATCGGGAGCCCGGGGATGAACTTCCTGGAGCGGCTGGAGGACCACGTCGTCGGCGTGCGCCCGAACGACGTCGTCCTGGGCGCCGGGCCCCACGAGGCCGAGGTCGAGGTCGTCGAGAAGCTCGGCTTCGAGTCCATGATCCACCTCCGCCTCGGCGAGGAGGCCCTGGTCGCCCGGGTCGAGGGCGCGACGCCGACCGGCCGCGTCCGCCTCGACTTCGCGCGCGCCTACCGCTTCGACCGCGCTACCGGCGAGAGGCGCGGGTGAGCCTCGCGTTGCTCCTCGGGCTGCTCGGCCAGGCCCAGGCGGGAGAGGTCACGCTGTGGCACGCGTGGCGTGGGGACGAGCGCCTCGCCCTCGACACGCTGGTCGAGCAGTACAACGCCGCGCACCCCGGCACGACCATCCGCCCGGTGTTCGTCCCGTACGAGGCGCTCTCCTCGAAGATCGAGGCGGCGGTGCCGCGCGGCAACGGGCCCGACCTGTTCGTCTACGCCCACGAGAAGGTCGCCGACTGGACGGACGAGAAGTTCATCCTCCCGGTCGAGCTCCCGGCGGACGGCCTCCACCCCGTCACGGTCGACGCGCTGCGCCTCCGCGAGCAGGTCTGGGGCTGGCCCCTCGCCTACAAGTCCCTGGCGCTCTACTACAACCGCGCGCTCGTCCCGACTCCGCCCGCCACGACGGACGCCCTGCTCGCCACCGCGGAGGCGCTCCACGGGCCCGATCGCTGGGGTTTCGCCTGGGAGGCGTCGAGCGCCTACGCCAACGCCCCGTGGATGCACGGCTTCGGCGGCGGGGTCTTCGACACCGACGGCGCGGTGCGCCTCGACTCGCCCGGCAATGTCGCGGCCTTCCGCTTCGTCCAGACCCTCGCCGCCCTCGGCCCCGCCGAGCCCAGCGGCGCGCTCCTGACCCAGCTCTTCAACGAGGGCTCGGTGGCGATGATCGCGAACGGCCCGTCCTTCCTCGGCGAGGTGGGCGCGGTGGACTTCGGCGTCGCGCCGCTCCCGACCGTCTCGGCGACCGGCAGGGCGGCCGCCCCGTACATCACGGTGGACGCCTTGTTCCTCGCCCGCGAAGGTGCGGAAGCACGCGCGTTTGCCGACTGGATGGTGGCGGACGAGGCCGCAGAGGTGCGGCACCGCGTCGGCAAGCAGATGGTGGCGAACACGCGCGTGGAGGTGACGGATCCGCGCCTCGTCGCCTTCCGCCAGCAGCTCGACACCGCCGTGCCGATGCCGACGCGCCCGGAGATGGCCCAGACCTGGGAGCCCCTCGCGCGCGCGATGCGGCGGCTCGTCCGCGGGGCCATCACCCCGGAAGAGGCCGCCAGCGAGGCCGCCTTCCAGTACACGATCGTCTCGCGGCCCTCGCCCCCTGCCGCGGATCCGCGGCCCTGGGTCGTCGCCGCCGGCCTCGGCCTGGTCGCCGCCGCGGTGTGGCTCGCCCGCGAGGTCCGCGGCGCCCCGATCGCCCGCTGGCGCTTCGCGTTCGCCTGGGTCGCCCCTGCCTTCTCGGCGATGACCCTCCTCGTCGTCCTGCCCTTCGTCGTCGGCGCGGCGGTGAGCCTCTTCGAGTACGACCAGCAGGCGTGGACCTTCGTGGGCCTCGCGAACTTCCTCGACATCCTGCTCGCGCGGGACTTCCCCCTCACCAGCCCGCTGTCCTTCTGGTCGACCCTCGCCGTGACCATCGCGTGGACCGTCGCGAACGTCGTCCTCCACGTCGGCATCGGCGTCGCGTTAGCGATGCTCCTGCGCGAGCCCTGGGTGCGCCTCCGCGGCGTGTTCCGGGCGCTGCTCATCCTGCCGTGGGCGGTGCCGAGCTACATCACCGCGCTCATCTGGAAGGGCATGTTCCACCGCCAGTTCGGCGCGATCAACGGGCTCCTCGCCTTGGTCGGCGTCGAGCCCGTGTCCTGGTTCGCCCACTGGTCGACCGCGTTCGCCGCGAACGTCACGACGAACACCTGGCTCGGCTTCCCCTTCATGATGGTGGTCACGCTCGGCGCGCTTCAGGCGATCCCGCGGGACCTCGAGGAGGCCGCCGAGGTCGACGGGGCGAGCGGCTGGCAACGCTTTCACCTCGTGACGCTTCCGCTGCTGAAGCCGGCGTTGCTCCCAGCGGTCATCCTCGGGAGCGTCTGGACGTTCAACATGTTCAACGTCATCTATCTCGTCAGCGGCGGCGAGCCTGACGGCGGCACCGACATCCTCATCTCGCAGGCCTACCGCTGGGCCTTCACGCGCGGCCACCGCTACGGCTACGCCGCCGCCTACGCCGTGCTCATCTTCGGCGTCCTCGTCCTCTACGGCCGCGTGGCCAACCGCTTCGCCAGCCGGAAGGTGGTCTGATGCGCTCGCCCGGACTCGCCCGCGTCGTCGTCACGCATGCCGCGCTCACCGCGCTCACGGTCGCCACGATCTTCCCCGTGTTGTGGGTGGTGAAGATGGCGCTCACGCCGTCGAGCACCTTCTCCATGTCGGTCAACCCGTTCCCGACCGAGGTCTCGCTCGAGAACTTCTCGGCGGTCGTCGGCACCCACGACGCCACGGGCTCCTGGCTCTTCGGACGCCAACTGTTCAACTCGCTCCTCGTCTCCGGGATCACCGCGGCGATGGGCGTCACCCTCGCGTGCACCGCCGGGTACGCGCTCTCCCGCTGGAACTTCCCGGGGCGGGACCGCATGATGGCGGCCTTCCTGCTCACGCAGATGTTCCCGGGCGTCGTGATGGCGATCCCGCTGTACCTGCTCCTCGACGCGCTCGGGCTCCTCGACAGCATGGCCGGGTTGATCCTTGTCTACTCGACGACGACCGTGCCCTTCGCCACCTGGAACCTCAAGGGCTACTTCGACACCATCCCGAAGGACCTCGAGGAGGCCGCGATGCTGGACGGGGCGAGCCGCTGGACGACGTTCACGCGGATCATCCTACCCCTCGCGCGGCCGGCCATCGCCGTCACCGCGCTCTTCGCGTTCATGACCGCGTGGAACGAGTTCATCCTCGCCGCGACGCTCCTCGGCGACGAGCGCGCCTACACGCTCCCCGTCGTGCTCAACGGCTACGTCGGCGAGTTCAGCGCGGAGTGGGGCAACTTCGCGGCGGGCGCCATCCTCGTGAGCTTGCCCGTCACCGCGCTGTTCTTCATCCTCCAACGCCAGCTCGTCGAGGGCCTCACGGCCGGCGGCGTGAAGGGCTAGCCGCTCACTCCAGGACGAGCGCCTGGTTGCCGATCTGGTCGGCGTGGACGGTCTGGGCCCCGCCGGGCGCGGTGACGACGATCGTGTCGATGAAGCAGGCGTCCCCGAGCCCGAAGTGCAGCGCGGTGTCGTTCTGGATGCCCGCGTGGCCGTAGCCGCCGGAGACCTCCTGGGTCTGCGTGATGCCGCCGGAGGTGAGGTCGACGCGCGTGCCGACGGGGAGCCCCTCGAGGCGCACCCAGTTCCCGATCGGCCCGGTGTTCTCGTAGAGGTGGACCTCGCGGGTGGTCCACGGGGAGCCGGAGCGCTGGTAGGAGGAGCCGGTGACGAAGTCGAGGTCGCCGTCGAGGTCGAAGTCGGCGATGGCCATGCCGGCGGGCCACGGGTGGTTCAGGCCGGACGCGTCGGTCACGTCCTCGAACTGGCCCGGGGACTCCTGGCGCCACAGCCAGACGTGGGTGTCCTCGTAGTCGCTCGAGCCGAGGACGATGTCCTTCCACCCGTCGTTGTCGAAGTCGAAGAACGCGGCGTGCAGGTCCCCCTCGTTCCAGGAGCCGCGACGGTCGCGGCCCAGCCCGTTCTCGTCGTTGGGGGCGCGCTCGAAGTGCCCCGAGCCGTCGTTGAGGAGCAGCTCGGTGGGGTCGGCCGACTCGCCCGCCCAGTCGTGGACGATGTTCGCCGTGTACATGTCGTTGTCGCCGTCGTTGTCGATGTCCGAGCAGACGGTCGTGAACGAGTTTCCGGCGAGCCGCGCGGGCTGATCGTCGTAACCGGGAGTCCAGTAGTTGTCGGGGAAGGACCCGCCGCACCGCACGGTGGGCTCGGGGTCGTCGGCGGTGCCGTACGTCGGGTACCAGCACGCGTACCAGAGGTTGTCGGTGTAGGTGACGTTCTCGTCGTCGTCGAAGCCGGCTTCCTGCCCGATCTCGACGAAGCTGTCGCCCTGGTTCTGCCAAAGCTGGTTCCACGCGCGCCCGTAGTTGGTGGCGACGAGGTCGGGGAGCGAGTCGCCGTCGATGTCGCAGGCCGAAGCGCCGTAGGCGGGGCGCCGCACGTCGCGCTCGAGGAGGTCGTCCGTGGTGCGGCCGTGGCGGAGCTCGAGGCCCATCGACGCGGTGACGTCGGTGAAGGTGCCGTCCCCGTTGCCGTGGAAGAGGCGGTCCTGGTCGGCGTAGTTGCTCTCGCCGTAGGCCTCGTAGAAGGCGACCTGCCAGAGGTCGAGGGTGCCGTCCGCGTCGTAGTCGGTGAACGAGGCGGCGGTGACGGGGAAGCCGTCGAGGGCGCAGAGGTCGGAGCGAACCGCGAGGGTGAAGTGCCCGGCGCCGTCGTTCAGGAGGATCTCGGAGCAGTCTCCAGTGGCGTCGTCCGTGGCCTGATCGAGGAAGCGCCCCGCGAAGGCGTCGAGATCGCCGTCGTTGTCGACGTCACCGTACACGAAGAGCGTCGCGCTCGAGCCGACGCCGCCGTCCCGGTTCTGGAGGAAGCCGCTGGCCTCGGTCTCGTCGACGAAGGTGCGCCCGCCGTCCGCGCCGGGGCGATTCATGAGGACGTAGTGGTAGCGCACCGGGGGATCGGCCGTGAGGTCGTCCCGGGTGTTGCCGAAGAGCTGGGTGACCACGAGGTCGGGGTAGCGGTCCCCGTCCAGGTCGACGGTCTGGAGGCGGCCGCCCTGCACGTCCACGAGGCCCCAGGGCTCGGTGCGGTCGGTGAACGCGGTGTCGCCGGACCAGGCGCCGGAGGGCGCGGGGTCGCAGGTGGGCGGGGCGGTCTCCTCGGTCTGCGAGGAGGTGCACGCGGCGAGGAGGACGAGGAACATGGGTTTCACGCCGCGAGCGTACCCGATCCTGGGGGGGCTCGCGATACACGCCCCGAGCGGCACCGCCCCGCCGCGTCGGAGGTGCTCGTGTGGTTGCTGCCGCTGGTCGCTTGCACGCCGCTCATCCGCGGCCCGGCCCCGAAGGACACCGACGAGGAGACCGTGATCTCCCTCACGTTGGCGCGCCTTGAGCCCGCCTCCGGATCCACCGCGGGGAGCGTGGCGGTGGGGGTCTACGGCACGGGCTTCACGGACGGGAGCACGGTCACCGTCGCCGGCGCCCCGTGCCTCTCCCTCTCGTACATCTCCGCGGAGCAGCTCACCTGCGTGACGCCGCCGAACCCCGCCGGTGAGGCCGCGGTCGTGGTCACCGAGGGCGGGGCGTCCGCCTCGCTCCCCTACACCTACGTCGCGAACGGCGACACCGACACCGACACGGACACCGGCGGGACCGACACCGACACCGACACCGGCTCGGTCGACACGGACACCGGCGCCGTCGACACCGACACGTCCACCGTCGTCGTGCCCGTCGACTACTGCCACCTCCAGTACCCGTGTACCCAGTCCCTCGCCGCGCACGCCAGCTCAGACCTCGTGTACGGATGGGTCTACCGGGCAGGCGTTACGACGGGGGCCGGTGCGGGCGCGGGTGTCGTCCTCCAGGTCGGCGTCGGGCCGGACGGGTCGAACCCCGAGACCTCCGCGGCATGGACCTGGGCGTCCATGACGTACAACGTCGACAAGGACGGGCTGGTGCCCGGCGACCTCGCGAACGACGAGCACCAGGGCCGCTTCGACGCGCCCGGGAGCGCCGGCGCGTACGACTACTGCGTGCGGGCCAGCGCGGACGACGGCGCCTCGTGGACCTACTGCGACGGCGGTGGCGGCACCTGCCCGGGGGACGGGAGCGATGACGGCTACAGTGCGGTGGACGCCGGGGCGCTCGCCGTCCGCTGACGTGCCGCCTGCGGCGCCGGCCTACGTGGCGGCGAGGAGGGTCTTGAGCTCGCCCGACTTCTGGAGCGCGGCGAGTTCGCTGCCGCCGCCGACGAGCGCGCTGCCGACGAAGACCATGGGGAAGGTCGGCCAGCCCGACCAGAGCTTGATCGCGAGGCGTTCGCGCCATGCGGAGAGGTAGTTGCCGTACTCGAGGTAGGTGTAGCCGACGCCCTCTTCCTGGAGGATGCGGCGCGCGTTCTTCACGCTCGGGTTCCAGCCCATGCCGACCACCACCACCTTGTCGCGCCCGACCGCCTGGGCGACCTCGGCAACGGTGTCTGCGTGGAAGCGCTCTATGGCGGCGAGGGCGGCGGGGTGGATGCGGTCAAGGGCGGTCATGGGGCGGTTCCGGAGGGTTAAGAGGGTCGTATGGCATCCAAGTTCTCTCGGATGGCGCAGCTCGGCGCGCTGACGACCCGGGTCTCGTCCTCCTATCTCGGCAACAAGGTGGCCGGGATGTTCCAGGGGGAGGACGCGCGCAAGGCGTCGCTGGACCGGACCCACGAGGAGAACGCCACGCGCATCGTCGCGAATCTGGGCTCGCTCAAGGGCGCCGCGATGAAGGTCGGGCAGGCGATCGCCCAGGTGGCGGACGGCTACGGCCTCCCCGAAGAGGCCCGCGCCGCCCTCGGGAAGCTGCACGACAAGGCCGAGCCCGTGCCGTTCGAGACGGTGAAGCGCCGCATCGAGGCCGAGCTCTCCGGGGACCTCGACACCCTGTTCGCCCGGTTCGATCGCGAGCCCCTCGGCACCGCCTCCCTCGGGCAGGCCCACGCCGCGCGCCTCCCGGACGGCACCGAGGTCGTGGTCAAGGTGCTCCACGAGGGGATCGACGGCAGCGTCCACTCCGACCTCTCCGCCCTCCGCGCCATGCTCACCGCCGGTCGTGTCCTACGCCGCCCCAAGGAGGAGGTCGACGCCATCTTCCAGGAGATCGAGGAGCGGCTGGAGGAGGAGCTCGACTACCGGCGCGAGGCCGCGAACCTCACGTTGTTCCGGAACTTCTTCAAGACGGAGCCCAACGTCACCATCCCCCTCGTCCACGAGGGGTGGTCGACCGGCCGCGTGCTCACGATGGAGCGTCTCGCGGGCGTGCCGCTCCCGGTGTTCGTCGCGAACTCGACCCCCGCCGCGCGCCAGCTCGCCGGGGTCACCCTGGGGCGCGCGTTCCTCCGCATGCAGTACGAGCTGCGCGCCATCCATGCGGATCCACATCCGGGGAACTACCTTTTCACGCCCGACGGGCGCGTCGGCATCCTCGACTTCGGCTGCGTGCGACGCCTCGAGCTCGAGTGGATCGCGGACTACGGCGAGTGCGGCCTCGCCGCCCAGGACGACGACCGCGAGCGGCTCATGGGGGCCGCGGTGCGCATCCGCGCGCTCACCCGCCGGGGCGACACGGCCGCAGAGTCCGTGTTGTGGGACCTCTGCCAGGCCATGGGCACCCCGTTCCGGCGCGGCGGCCCCTACACCATGGGCAGCGACTCGGACGACATCCAGGACCGCATCACCGCCCTCGTCCCGCGCCTCATCGGCTCCTCCGCGCTCCGCTCGCCCCACGAGCTCGTGTTCCTCCACCGCGGCCTCGGCGGCGTCTACCAGATCCTGAAGCAGCTCAAGGCGCGCGCGGACTGGGGCGGCATCTTCGAGGACGTGGCGCTCCGCTGCCTCGCCGACCGCGACCGGGCCCGCGCGGCGTTGCATCATATGTGAGGCCGGCTTCTCCGGCGGCGCGATCGTGCGGGCCCGGCGGGCAGGTCGGCAGTTAGCCGCTTGCTCGGCGGTGGAGGAGCCGCCGGGAGGCCGGAGCGACGAGCCAGAGCTCCTCTTCGCCCCGCCGCCACGTCACCGCGCCGTGGTCCCCGCGCACGAGCGCCGCCACCGGGCTGTGGCGCCGGATGCGCGCCTGGGTGCGCTCCATCTGGCAGAGGATCACGCGTTGGGAGGCCGGGTCGAGGCCACGGAAGAGGTCGACGAGGTCGAGGCGGGCGAGGTCCCGCGCGGTCAGCGCCGGTGCCTCCGCGCGGAGGCGGACGACGTTGTCGGGGAGCGGGGAGGGACGGGGAGCGAGCAGCGGCCTCGACAGCGACATGACGGCGACCTCCACCTCAGGATGGGGCGATTCTCGCCGGAAGGGAAGTCAAGAAATTGCTACCCTAGAGGTCGAGGGTCCACACCCCGACGGCCTCGCCGGGGCCCACGTCCGAGCGCGTCTCGAGCTTGAGGACGCCGCGCGGGCAGACGTGCGCGCACATGCCGCAGCCGACGCAGCTCGCCCGCTTGATGTCGAGGTTGGCCATGGCGTACTGCCGGACGTCGATCCCCATCTCGCAGTAGGTGCTGCAGTTGCCGCAGCTGATGCACATGTCCTTCTTCACGGTGATGCGGAAGCGGCCGAACTTCTGGAAGAGCCCGAGCATCGCGGCCATCGGGCAGCCGAAGCGGCACCACACCCGCGTGCCCATCACCGGGTAGAGGCCGACCCCGAGCACGCCCGAGAAGATGGCGCCGATGAAGAAGCCGTAGAAGGTGCTCGTCCCCTGGGCGAGCGTGTGGATGGTGCCGTCTTGCGCCGCGCCCGCTGCCTTCGCGACCATCAGGCCGGTGGTCACGAGCGCGAGGACCAACACCGAGTGGACGGTGATCTGCTCGATCTTCCAGGCCTTCTCGGACTTGTTGGAGAGGTGGCGCCAGGGGTCGCCGAAGGTCTCGGCCAGCCCGCCGCACCCGCAGATCCAGGAGCAATAGAAGCGCTTGCCCTTGTAGTAGGCGAGGAGCGGGAAGGCGACGAGCGAGGTCACCACGAAGTAGATCGCCGCGTACGCCGGCATCTTGGCGAGCGAGTCTGGGTAGAGCTTGTCGATCGAGAGCGGCCACACGTAGCTGAAGTAGTACTCGGGCCGGCCGAGCACGTTCAGGACGAGGGGCAACGAGAACGCGAGCCCGATCTGCACGCCGACGACCGTGTACGTACGGATGCGGTGGTACCGGCTGTTCCCGTGCTTCTTCAGCATGAACCAGCCACCCACGAGCATGCCGAGGCTGTAGAGCGCCCCGTACAGGAACCACTTCGAGGGGAGGTGGAGGGCGCTGGCGATCGGGCTCAGCACGTCCGGGAAGTTCGGCGTGTAGCTGGAGCCCGGTAGGTAGAGCAACAGGTAGAAGGTGAACAAGACCGCGCTGATGGCCCAGGCGAGCACGCCGCGGGTGCTGATGCTGCGCTGGTAGGTGGAGAGGAGGCCTTCCTGCATGGTCTACGCTCCGGGCGTCAGGGTGGCGGTGGGGAGCACGCGGAACGGGGGCATGAACTCCTCGTCGAAGCGCGCCTTGTCCATGTTGTCGAGCACCCACGTGAGCGGACGGCGCTCCTGGATCCACCGGAGGAACAGGGCGTGGTCCCAGCGGCTCCCGAGGCAGTTGAAGCCGACGACGCGGTCCCCCTTGCACACGATGCGTTGGGTGACGGCGCCCCCGGGGACGTGTTGGAACCACGTCCGGTAGCCCTGCGGCGGCGCGGCGGCCCCGGACACCGCGGGGGCGGGGTAGGGGATCCACCCGGCGGTGGTATACTCGATATCGAAGAACTTCGCGGAGTTGTACCAGGTTCCGCGTCGGTACGCGCCCCCGTCTCCGAGCATGGAGCGCGCGGCGAACCGCCCCTGGTCCCGGGCGGTGTACCAGAGCTGCTCGGGGCGGCGGGCGCCGTCGTGCCAGGTCACGTTCGCGCAGTCGCCGGCGGCCCACACGTCGG
>CAJBVW010000099.1 GCA_903959175.1 uncultured Pseudomonadota bacterium | reverse complement strand
GTCGCCGGCGAAGGTGTAGAGCCGCGCCCGCGTCGGCACCGTGGCGGGGTAGCCCGTCGCGCCGCACCACCACGCCGCGAGCGCCTCGAGCTTCCCGAGGCTCCCGGGGGGCTTCGTCAAGCGGTCGAGGTGGGCGCGCGCGGCGGCCTCGGCGGCCTCGTCGAACGTACGGAGGCTGGGAAGTTGCATCGGCGCCGCTTATGGGCGGCCGGAATGTCGCGCCAGCTGCCTCCCCTGCGCCTCTTCGGCCGTGAGCCCATCACGTGGTCGCGGGCACTCGCGCAGCGACAATCGGGCTGGCCGCTCGCGCTGGCGTTCGCTGCGGCATGGGCGCTCCTCCCCGCCCTGCCGGCCCTCCTGCGCGGCGAGCTCATCGGCTCCCCCTACACGGACCTCTACCCCTCCGTCTGGGGCCTCGCGTGGTTCGCCCAGCAACAGCCCGGCTTTCCGACGTTCACCACGGCCCTCGGCGCCCCCGCGGGCATGCCGTTCTACTTCTCCTCCCCGCTCCACGGCTGGGTGGGCACGCCCGCCTTCTGGCTCGGCGGGGCGGCCTTCGCCTACAACCTCACGCTCCTCGCCGCCCGCTTCGCGACCGTCGCCGTCTCGTTCGGGTGCTTCCGGGCGAGCGGGCTCGGCGTCCGCGGGGCGATCGCGGCGGCCGCGGTCTACGGTGCGTCGCCGTTCTTCCACGGCTACGCCGTCGAGGGCATCGTCGAGGGCACCGACGGGTGGACCCTCCCGCTCTGGGCGTGGATCGTGCTGCGACGCGAGCGGGCCGGGGCCGTCGCCGCCTTCGCGCTCGTGGTGATTTCGAGCTGGTACCTCGGCATGGCCGCGTGCCTCATCGCCCTCGGGTGGGGTCTCCGCCAACGGCTCGCGTGGGTGTCCATGGCGGGTGGGCTCGTCCTCGCCTCGCCCTTCCTCTACTCGTTCGTCGGCGGTTTCTCCGCGGCCGCGCCGCTCCCGGACGCCATCCGCGCCGCCATGGGCGCCCCCCTCGACCTCGTCGCGCCCGGCATCCTCCCCGGCCTCAACCCCTTCGCGCTCAACACCTGGGTCGGCGTCTCCACCCTCGTGCTCGCGGGCATCGGCGCCCGCACGCGCCCCGGCCTCGCCATCGGCGCCCTCGCCTGCGCCGTGCTCTCGCTCGGACGCGGCCCCTGGTACGACCTCCCGGTGCTCGAGGCAGTGCGCTTCCCCTACCGCTGGCACGCCGGCACGCTCTTCTGCCTCGCGCCGCTCGTCGGGCTCGCCGTCGATCGCCTCGGCCGCGCCTGGCTCGCCCTGCTGCCGCTCGCCGAGGGCCTCCTCCTCTCCCGCGTCGAGCCGGTCCTGCCGAGCTCTCCGGCGCAGGTGCCGCCCATCTACGACGCCGTCGACGCCCACGTCCTCCTCGAGGTCCCCGGCCCGGTAGGCATGCCCCCCGGAGAGATCAACCGCTCGCGCCCCCGCGCCCGCTACCTCCTCTACTACCAGGCCCAGCACGGGGCCGTCTCGCCCTGGGCGCCCGACTTCAACGGCGTCGCAGCGACCCTGCCAGCGCCCTGGCTCGCGACGTTCTCGAGCTGGGATCCGCTCCTCAAGGCGGAGCGCGTCGCGCCGGACCTCGTCGGGGCGAGGGGCGCAGGCGTGTCGCAGGTGATGGTCCACCGGGACGAGCTCGGCGGCAACGCGGACGCCTTCGAGCACGCCCTCACCGAGGCCGGCGCCGTCGAGCAGGCACGCGAAGACGAGACCGTGCTGTACCGCCTGCCTTAGGAGCACGTAGCGCTACGCGCTCCTAGCGCCGGTATCCTCTCGCTCCGCGGAGTCCCCATGTTGGCCACCCTCGCCCTCCTCGCCGCGCTCGTGCCGGACGCCGCCGCGAACGGGCAGACGAGCCACCAGTGGATCACCCTCTTCGCGCTCGAGCGGGTGCCGCCCGGTGACCTCGCCGACTTCCTCGCCCGCGACGACGTGCGCGACGCCCTCCTCAACGGCACGATGTTCCCGGACGGCGGGTACGGCGTCGGGGACGACTACGGCGAGATGGCCCACTGGGAGCCCACCCAGAACCTCTACCTCGCCTACATCCTGGCGAACCACCCGGCGCCCTACGACGACGAGGGCGCGCAGCACGTCGCGTTCCTCCTCGGGATGATGTCGCACGGCATGGCCGACCAGTTCTACGACGCCACGTTCATGGAGCGGAGCAAGGCCTGGGACCCGCCCGAGAGCTGGGCGTGCTGCTCGATGGACGAGGCGACGGACGTGGCGTTCGCGGCCGTGCAGGGCCAGGGCGTCGTCCCGCCGAAGTGGTGGCCCGAGGAGCTGCTCCCGCTCTTCGCGCAGAACGGCCACACCGTAGACGCCGACACCGTCGACCAGGGCCAGTCCTTCCTCGGCCTCGCGATCGCGTACGTGGGCGCCTCGTCGCAGGTGGAGGCCACGGTCGCCGACTACACCGCCGAGTTTCCGTGGGCGTGTGGCCACCAGGCCGACCCCGCCGTCATCGGCAACCCGGACCACGAGGCCGACTTCGTGGCCGCCTACTGGCAGGTCGTGTGGGACCGCCTCCACGGCGACACGGGGTGGTCGAGCCCCGTCATCGGCAGCCAGCCGGTCGCCGGCGGGTGGCAGCAGGTGCTCGACCACACGCACCTCGACGCGCGGCTCGCCGTCGTCTTCGCCAAGGGGCTCGACCCTTCCACCGCGGAGGCCGAAGGCGCCATCACCGTCGCCGCGGCCGACGGCACCGAAGTCCCCGTGACGGCGCATGTGTTCTACGGCTACGCCTCCCATGTGGTGAACCTGGTCCCGCTCGCCGACTGGGCCGCCGACACCGACTACGTGATCAGCGTGCATCCAGGCATTCGGACGTACGACGGCCTCACGATGGACGAGCCGGTCTCCGTCCCCTTCACGACCCGCACCCCGCCGACGGCCGACACCGGGGACACGGGGGCGCCCACCGCCGACGACACCGCCGGGGCCTGCGGCTGCGACACCACCGGAGACGCAGGCGCCTTCGGCCTCCTTGGGCTGCTCGCGCTCCGGCGCCGCCGGTCCTGAGCGTCGCTACAGGTCGGGGAGGCCGTCGACCGTGACCTCCCACGCGGCGCAGGCGCCACACTCGGTTGCCTCGACCGCCCACGCTCCGGACACGCCCCGGACGACGGACAGGCCGGTGGCGTAGAATCCGGTGCCATCCCACCCCTCGCCCTGGGTTCCGCCGGCGCGCGTGTCCGCGGCCCACGCGAGGTCGGAGGTGAGGGGCTCGCCGCCGGAGGCGCACGTCACCTCCACCGCGACGTCGGCGAAGCGCTCCCCCATCCGGCACGCGCCCACCGGGTAGATCTGCGCCGGGGGATCGCAGCCGACCAGGAGGATCAGCAGCGTCACTCCAGGATCACCGGCGGCACCGTGAGCACGCCGCCGGCGGTCACCGTGACCGTGCGGGTGTCGGACTTGCCGGTGACGGCGTCGCGGACGGCGACCTCGTGGGTGCCGGCGGGGACGCTGTGGAGGCGGAGCGGCGTCACGCCGACCTTCGCGCCATCGACGTAGACGTCGAGCTTGAGCGGGCGGCTCGTGAGGTTCAGGAAGCCGGCGGCCGCCTTCGCCGGCGGGGCCGCGGTTGTCGTGGCGGCGGTCTGCGTGACGGTGGCGGTGGCTTCCCCCGTGGGCCGAACAACCTCGACGGGCGCGGGGTCTCCGCCGGTGCCGACGGGGACGGTGGTCGGGACGTCAGGAGTGTTCTCCGTCGTGACCGTGGCGCTGACGGCGGGGGTGGAGGTCGCCCCCGAAGAGACAGACGCCGTCGTGCTCCCCACGCCGTTGGTCCCCGCCGGGACGAGGGGTGCGACCTTGGGCACGGCGGGGGTCCGCGCGACGGGCTCGGGCCCGGGCACGACGCCCTGCGGCGCCCCCACGTCGGGAGCCACGGACGCGGCCGGCGGCGCCACCGGGGCCACGCTCACGGCGCGGTCCTGGCTCCACATCCACCAGCCCACGCCGCCCACCCCGAGCAGCAGGCCGAGGACGAGCACGGTGGAGAGCCCGACGCCGGCGGCGGCCCACGCGAGCCACGCCGGTTGTCCGGGCGGTACCTCGATGGACGCTACGTTCAAGGTACCGGAGGACTCGTTGAGCGGCGGCGCGCTCACGATGGGGCGGGGCCCGGTGCCTGCGCCGTCGCGGTAGGCGCGGAGCCGGCGCGTGATGTCGCCCACGCCGTCGCCGTTGGCCTCGCGCAGCAGCTCGGCGATCCACCGAGGCGGCGCGAGCCCGCCGATGGGCCCGAGGGCCACCTCGAGGTCGACCCGCATCGCGTCGGCGGAGGGGTAGCGCTCGTCCACCTTCAGGGCGAGCGCGCGCGCGTGGATACGCCGGATCAACGCGAGGTCCGGATGATCTATCGACTCCGGGAGCGGCGGGATCTGACCGGAGAGGATGCGGTGGAGGATCTGCACCTCCGTGAGGCCGGTGAAGGGGCTCCGCCCGGTGAGCAGCTCGTGGAGCACGAGCCCGAGCGCGAACACGTCCGCGCGGCCGTCGATCTGGCCATCCCCCTGGATCTGCTCGGGCGCCATGTAGGCGAACTTGCCCTTCATGGTGTTGCCCTCGGTCTTCTCCAGGCGATCCGCGGCCTTGGCCACGCCGAAGTCGATGAGCTTCACCTCTCCGTTGATGGAGAGCATGACGTTGCGCGGGTTCACGTCGCGGTGGACGATGTTCATCGGCCGGCCGAGCTGGTCCACCCGGGTGTGCGCGTACTGGAGCGCGCGGAGGACGCCGACGAGCACGGTGAGCGCGATGCGGACGGGGAGGAGCTTCCCCTTCTTGGCGAGGGCGATCTGGACGGCGCGGAGGTCGAGCCCCGGCACGTACTCCATCGCCATGTAGTACTCGTCGCCCTCGCGCCCGAAGTCGTAGACCTGGGCGATGTTCTCGTGGGAGAGCTCGGCGTTGATCCGCGCTTCGTCCTGGAACATGCGGACGTACTGCTCGTCGATCTGGTTCGAGCCGCGGATCCGCTTGATGACGATGAAGCGGACGAACGAGCCCTCGCCGACGGCGCGCCGTGCGAGGTCCACCTCGGACATGCCGCCGGCCCCCAGCCGCTCGAGCAACAGGTAGGTGCCATACGGCCGCGGGTACGCGTCGAGCTCGCTCACGGCCGCAGTGTAGCCGTTCCGCACGGGGTGTCCCTCCCCCCGGTCGGCAGGGCGCAGCTCAGGGGGACCGCCCGAGCAGCGCGAACTTCAGGTAGCGCCCCTCGGGATGGCCGACGGCGACGGGGTGATCGGGTGGCTCGCCGGCGCGGGCCATCCAGGACCACCCGCCCTTCACGCCCTCGCGCACCGCCTCCTCCCAGCGATCCCACGAGAGCCGCGCCGTGCAGGACGAGGTGGCGAACAGCTCGGTCGAGAGCTCGGACGCGTGCTTGTTGAGGTCCCGGTAGGCCTTCCGCGCGTTGGTCTCCGCCTCCTTTCCGTGCGCGAGCGAGGGCGGGTCGCAGATGACGAGCTCGGCGCGGCCGCCCCTCCAGGCGAAGGCGTCGGTCGCCTCGAAGCCGTGCGCGCCGGGGTCGATGCCGTTGAGGCGGAAGTTCTCGCGGGCGTCCTCGATGGCGGCGGGCGCGATGTCCACGCTGACGACGCGGCGGGCCCCGCCGAGCGCGGCGGCGAGCGAGAAGCCCCCGTTGTAGGAAAAGAGATTGACGACGGTACGGCCGTTCGCCCACGCGCGGATCGAGCGGCGATTCTCGCGCTGATCGAGGAAGAGCCCGGTCTTCTGGCCGGTCTTCACCCTGGCGAGCATCCTCATGCCGTGCTCGCGGACGATCACGCCGTCGGCCGGCTCCGGACCGGCGAGCGTGTCCCCGCCCTCCTTGTCGTCGACGATGGTGACGCCGTAGCGCCGGTAGAGCGTGGTGAAGCGCGGCCGCAGGGCGTCCACGATCGCGCCGAGGTGGGGCTCCCAGGCGGCGCTGTAGAGGCGCACCACGCCGACGTCCGCGTACCGGTCGACCACGAGCCCACCGAGGCCGTCCCCCTCCCCGTTGAGGAGGCGGTAGCAGTCGGTGTCTCCGCCCACGAGGGTGCGACGGCGCTCCGCCGCGGCGATCCGGGTGCGGAGGAGGGCCTCGATGGGGACGGCCTCCCGCCCGAGCACGCGGACGGCGATGGGGCCCCTATCGAATAAACCCCATGCGACCGTCTTGTTCTTCTCGTCGACGAGCAGGACCGCTTCGCCGACGGGGGCCGAGCCGCGGACGCCGTCCCGGTAGACCCAGGGGTGCCCGCGTGCGACGGTGCCGACCGTGTCGCGGGTGAGAGAGAGCCGCCTCACGGGGCACCTCGGCGCGGAGATCCGGGCGCCGTAACGAGACCGTTGAAATCGCTGACAGGAACGCGTACGAGCGCGGTAGGATACCCCATGCTCGCGCTCCTGCTCCTCGTAGCCTGCTCCCCCGAGAACGGGCTCGTCGGCGACGACTCCCTCGGCGACACCGACGCCCCTCTGATCGACCCCACCACGCACGACGGCGACCACGACGGCACCGTCGACGACGACGACTGCGCTCCGGACGACCGCGAGATCCACCCGGGCGCGCCCGAGATCTGCGACGGCGTCGACAACGACTGCGACGGCGAGGTCGACCCCGGCTTCGACGCGGACGGCGACGGCTACTGGGACATCCGCGACTGCTACCAGCTCGACGGCGAGTGGGACTGCGACGACACGACCGCCGCGGTCTACCCGGGCGCCGACGAGATCTGCGACGGCCTGGACAACGACTGCAACGGCGACATCGACGAGAACGACGAGGACGATGACGGTCTCTCCTCTTGCGAGGACTGCGACGACCACGACCCCTTCACGTTCGACGGCGCGGCCGAGGCCTGCGACGGCGTGGACAACGACTGCGACGGCGACATCGACGAGATCTGGGACGCCGACGGCGATGGCTACTCCCCCTGCAACGGGGACTGCGACGACGACGATCCCGACCTCGCCCCCGGCGTGGGCGACCCCTGCGACGGCATCGACAACGACTGCGACGGCGGCATCGACGAAGACTTCGACCTCGACGGCGACGGCCAGGCGACCTGCGCCGGGGACTGCGACGACACCGACCCCACCGTCTACACCGGCGCCGTCGAGATCTGCGACCGCATCGACAACGACTGCGACGCCACGACCTACGAGAACGCCGACCTCGACGGGGACGGCTACACCATCTGCTCCGGCGACTGCGCGGACGACTCCGCCGCCGCCTACCCCGGCGCCACCGAGAGCTGCGACCAGGAAGACAACGACTGCGATGGCTACTTCGACGAGCTCACCACCTGCTGGTCCTGCACGGACTCGGCGCCCTACCTGTTCTGCGACACTCCGGCGTCGTGGTCGGACGCCCAGCAGGCCTGCGCGGGCATGGGCCTCGAGCTCGTGGAGATCACCAGCTCGACGGAGAACACCACCATCGCTTCGCTGGCGATCACGCCCACCTGGATTGGCGCGAACGACATCGCGGTCGAGGGCACCTGGGTGTGGGACGACGGCGGGAGCGTCTCGTACGACGCCTTCGGCGCTGGCGAGCCGGACGATTCGGGCGACGCGGACTGCGCGATCACGAACACGTCCGGGCGGCGCGGGGAGTGGTCGGACATCCGCTGCAGCTCCGAGTATCAGTTCATCTGCGAGTAGCGGTCGGGTTTGTCTGATTCGACCACGACTGTTCTCGGGCGCGGGCTCGAACGGCAGGGGTGAGCACTCTCCAGCGTGAATGCGATCCGTACATGCCGCGTACCACGGGGCAGGAGGTACACATGATCCGCGCCGCCGCCACCCTCGCTGCTTCCGCCCTGCTCTCGGGCTGCCTCGTCTACGGGGACGAGCCCGCGCCGGTGCGCAACGCCGCCCCGTTCATCTCCTACGCCGACGCCGGCTGCTACCCCGACGACTACTACCACGACTTCGTCTGGTACTTCGACAGCGATGTCGAGGACGCCGACGGCGCGAACGACGTGAGCGAAGTCTACGCGGACGTGTACGACGACTGGACC
Organism: uncultured Pseudomonadota bacterium; assembly: GCA_903959175.1. Taxonomy (GTDB): domain Bacteria; phylum Myxococcota_A; class UBA796; order UBA796; family SXON01; genus CAJBVW01. The sequence continues at coordinate 9,241 of CAJBVW010000099.1, read as the reverse complement.
GGCGAGTGGGTGGACGGCTTCGAGCTGTATCCGGAGGGGGGCATCACCTGGTACAGCTCGTGGGTGGGCAGCTCGACCTGGCTCGACTGCACCTACTCCGGGTACATCGTGGACATCAGCGCGGCCGACATCTTTGGCGCCACCGACGTGGTGTCGGTCGTCCCGGCAACCTGGTAGGCCGAGCGGCCGCCGTCGCGAGGCGCCCGGCGACGCCGAGGGCCCTTGCCGCGGGCCCGGACGCGCTTACATGCGTCGCCATGGCCAAGGTCACGCTCTACTCCACCGACTACTGCGGCTACTGCCGCGCGGCGAAGCGCCTCTTCGAGTCCAAGGGCATCCCCTTCGAGGAGATCGACCTGTCCGAGGATGACGCCGGGCGTGACGCGCTCCGCGTACGCACCGGGCGCACCAGCGTGCCCCAGATCTTCATCGGAGAGACGCATGTGGGCGGCTTCGACGATCTCCGCGCGCTGGACCAGCGGGGCGGGCTCGAGCCGCTCCTGCGCGCGTAGGCCGCGTGCCCGCGCCCTGGTGGGGCGCCGCCGTCGCCGCGCTCGCCTACCTCGGACTCGTGGCGCGGCACATCATGGGGCCGCTGCGCGCGCTGAAGATGCTGCCGGCGCTGCTCCTCGCGGCCGCGGTAGCGCCCTCCTCCACGTACGGGGCAGCCGCGCTCGTCGCCTCCGCCGCGGGTGACGCCTTCCTCCTCGACAAGACGCGCTTCCTCCTCCACGGGCTCGCGGCCTTCCTGGTGGGGCACGCGCTCTTCGCTGCGGCGTTCGTCGGTGCGTCGGGCGAATGGCCCTCCCCCGTCGTACTCGGGGCGCTCGCCCTGCTCGCGGGCACGGTCACGGCGGTGGTGCGTCCCCGCTCGGGGACGCTCCGCGTCGCGGTGCCGGTGTACGCCCTCGGGCTCTGCGCGATGGCCGCGACGGCGACCACGCTCGGACCCATCGGGGGGACTGGCGGCGCCGCCTTCCTGGTGTCGGACGCCATCCTCGCGGTCCACCAGTTCAAGCGCCCGGTGCCGGGGCGGGACCTCCTCGTGGCCTCGACCTACTACGGGGCGTTGCTCGCCCTCTCCGCCGCGCTGCTCACGGCGACCTCGTCGTAGCGTCCGTACGTTTGCATGCCGCTGCAGGGCCGCGGCGGGCCCGGGGCCCTCCCGCGCGAAGCCATGCCCCTGTCCGCGTTCCTCGCCTCGCCCTTGACCCGGCAAGATTCTCTTTGCATCCGCCGCCTGCAACGTGGTAGTCTCTGCTCACCCCCCGCCGAGCTCCCCTTCGGCACCCCCCCGCCGAGCTCCCCTTCGGCACCCCCTCCCCAGCTCCCCCCGAATACCCCCCATGGCGACCCCCGCCGTCCCTAGCGCTACTGCGCCCGCGCGCATCGATCCGCTGACCGTCCGCACAGGTGCGGGTGGGGCGCTGGTCCTGGAATTCGCGCCGACGGCCAGCTTCGACGTGCTCCGCGCCGCCCTCCGCGCGGCCCTCGGGGAGACCCCGGGCAAGTACGTGGGCGCCACCGCGAGGTTCGACCTCGGTCGTCGCGAGATCGACCTGTTCGACCTGCGCCGGCTGGTCCACCTCGTGAAGGACGAGTTCGGGGTGGACGTGGTGGGCGTACACAGCACCGCCGAGGCCATCCAGCGCCACGCCGAGCGGGAGCTCAAGCTCAAGGTTCACCTCATCACGGCCGCCGAGCAGCCCCCCGCGGTCGTGCCGCCCGCCCCCACCGCGCCCCCCCTCGCGGGGCAGGCCGAAGAGGGTCCCACGGAGCTCGTGCGCGGCGCGGGCACCGAGGACGACGAGGAGATGGCGGAGCCGGAGGGCGCCGGCCGCGTCCTCACCATCGACGGCACGGTGCGCTCCGGCGCGGTCATCCGCTTCGCCGGCGACATCCAGGTCTTCGGTGACGTGAACCCCGGCGCCCAGCTCATCGCGGGCGGCAACGTCCTCGTCTTCGGCGCGCTCAAGGGCCTCGCCCACGCGGGCGCCCGGGGCGACCTCCCCTCTTCCACCGGCGCTGGCGCCGTCATCCTCGCCTTCGACATGCGGCCCACCCAGCTCCGCATCGGCAAGGTGATCCAGCTCCCGGCGCACCCGCCGGAGGCACTCGGGCGGCACATCGCGCCCGAGATCGCGTGGATGTCGAACGGCAGCATCGTGATCGAGCCCTACCGCGGGCGGCTCCCGAGCCCCGCACAGAAGGAGTCTTCATGAGTGAGTGCATCGTCGTCACCTCAGGCAAGGGCGGCGTCGGCAAGACGACGACCACGGCCAACCTTGGGGTGGCGCTGGCGTTGCTGGGCAAGAAGGTCGTCGTCGTCGACGCCGACATCGGCCTGCGCAACCTGGACGTGATCCTGGGCCTCGAGAACCGCATCGTGTACGACCTCGTGCACGTCATCGAGGGCGAGTGCCGCCTGCGCCAGGCGCTGATCAAGGACAAGCGCGTCGACACGCTGTTCCTGCTCCCCGCCGCGCAGACCCGCGACAAGAACGCCGTGAGCCCCGAGGCCATGCGCACCCTCGTGGCGCAGCTCAAGGCCGACTTTGACTACGTCATCATCGACTGTCCCGCGGGCATCGAGCAGGGCTTCAAGAACGCGATCGCCGGCGCGGATCGCGCCATCATCGTGGTCACGCCCGAGGTCAGCTCCATCCGCGACGCCGACCGCATCATCGGCCTCGTCGAGGCCGCCGAGCTCCCCGAGCCGCAGCTCATCGTGAACCGCTTCCGCGCGAAGATGGTCAAGCGCGGCGACATGATGAACAAGGACGACATCCTCGAGATCCTCGCGATCCCGCTGATCGGCATGGTCCCCGACCACGAAGACGTCATCGTCAGCGCCAACCGCGGCATGCCCGCGGTGTTCGACGAGAAGTCCATCGTCGGCGAGGCCTACCGCCGCATCGCCCGCCGGGTGAACGGCGAGAAGGACATCCCCTTCGTCGCGCTCGAAGAGCCCGACACCTTCTGGTCCGTCATGAAGCGTTGGATCGGCCTCGCGCCCTCCAAGGAGGTGGCCCAGTGATGTCCTCCCTCTTCGATCGTCTCTTCTCCGGCGGCCGCTCTGCGTCCGGCACGGGCTCCAAGGAGGACGCCAAGTCCCGCCTGAAGATCCTGCTCGTGCACGACCAGGTCGATCTGACCCCCAACCAGATGAACGCCATGAAGGCGGAGATCCTGGAAGTCATCGCGCGCTACTGCGAAGTGGACCGCGAGCACGTCGACGTGCGCCTCGAGAAGGCGGACAATGGGATCAGCGTCGTGAGCTCCGTGCCCGTTCGGCGCGTGACCACGCGGGCCGTCGAGGCCACCTGACCCGGCCGGGCTGACGCCCGCTCCGTACGCGGAGCGGGCGCGCCCACGGGTTCCCGGCGATACAGGAGAGGCGATGGCCCGGATCCTGTTCGCCCACAACTACCACCTCCCGCTCGACGCGCGGGAGGCCAAGGCGGGAAAGCCCTACCCGCCGCTCGGCACGCTCGTGAGCGCGGCGAAGGCGGAGGCCGCCGGCCACGACCTTGCCGTGTACGACCCGATGTTCGCGTCGCGCGTGGAGACCTTCGGCGACGCCCTGGACGGGCACCGGCCGGAGAAGGTGGCGATACTCGCTGATCCGCACGCCGTGGCCCAGAAGATGTGCCTCACGAGCATGCGGGACGCCGCCTTCGCGATGATCCGCCTCGCGAAGGCGCGCGGTGCCTCCGTGCTCGTGGCGGGGCCGGACACCTCGGATCGCCCCGAGCTGTACCGGGGCGCCGGCGCCGACGTGGTCGTGGTCGGCGAGCACGACGCTCCGGTGGCCGAGTGGGCCGCCGGGGCCCCGCTCGCGGGCATCCTCCCGCGCCGCCCCGTGATGACGGACCTCTCCACCCTCCCCTTCCCCGCCTGGGATCGCGTGGACATGCCTGCCTACGCGGCGCGGTGGCGCGCGAAGCACGGCGCGTGGGAGATGAACGTCTCCACCGCCCGCGGCTGCCCCTACCGCTGCAACTGGTGCGCCAAGCCCACCTGGGGCCGCACCTACCACATGCGCCCCGCGGAGCACGTCGCGGCCGAGGTCCGCGCGCTCGTGGGCCGCTACGGCGTCGACCGCATCTGGTTCACCGACGACATCTTCGCCATCAAGCCGGCGTGGCTCACATCGTATCGCAGGTGCGTGAGCGACTCCCCCGTGCCCTACCGCTGCCTCACGCGGGTGGACCTCGTGCGGGACGCCGCCTACGTCGCCGACCTCGCTGCGAGCGGCTGCCGCGAGGTGTGGATGGGCGTGGAGAGCGGCGCGCAGCACGTCCTCGACGCGATGGACAAGGACTGCACCGTCGACGAGATGCGCCGCGCGTCGGGGCTCCTGCGCGACCACGGCATCCGACGCGGCTTCTTCCTCCAGCTCGGCTACCCCGGCGAGACCTACGCCGACGTGCTCGCGACGCTTCGGCTCATCCGCGAGCTCCAGCCGGACGAGCTGGGCATCACCGTGAGCTACCCGCTCCCCGGCACGCCGTTCCACGACCGCGTGAAGGAGAGGCTCAAGGCCACGAATTGGGCCTCGGCGATGGACAACGAGGTCCTCTTCGAGGCCGACTACCCGCAGGCCTTCTACGACGCCGCGCGCGAGCTCCTCCGCGCGGAGCACGCGTTGATCCGCTTCGAACCCGAGCTCTCACGCCACGGCGCGCGACGGGCGGCAGGCGCGCTGTACCATGCCTCACGCTGGCCGTTCCATCGGGCGAAGCTGGCGATCACCGCGCGTCAGCCCTCGTAGAGCTGCTCCGCCGGGTCGGGGTCGGCGGGGCCGCGGTTGCGGAAGAGCACGAGCTCGGGACGGATCGCCTCGACGCGGTCGGCGGTCTCGGCGTCCACGAGGACGATCTCGGGCTCGGCCCCGCCGTCGATGAAGCAGACGGCGACGCGGCCGCGGCGGAGGTCCTCCGCGAGGCGCTCGGGCAGGTAGAGCTTCCAGGCCTCGCGGCCGTCCGGCGAGCGGTGGTGAAAGCGCTGCGGGCCCGCGCGGTAGCGGATGCGGTGGGCGCGCAGGATCTGGCGGCCCTGCCAGAGCACGGTCTCGCGGTGGGCCTGGTCCTCTGCCGCCTTGCGACGGGCGAGGCGGTCGGCCTCGTGGGCGGCGCGCTCGGCCTCGCGCGCGGCGGCCTCGCGCTGCTCCTGGACGCGCTTCGCCTCCTGGTTGCCGTGCTGGACCTTCTGCTGCTTGCGGACGTCGCGCGCCGCGGACTCGGCGTCCTTCTTGGACACGATGCCGGCCTTGAGGAGCTGATCGCGGAGATTCACCGGGTGAAGCCCTTCAGGATGTCGAGGTAGTCCACGCCGGGCGGCGGCAGCGGCGGCCGGTACGAGAACGAGCCCTGGGCGAGCTCACGTTCGCACGCGGCCCACATGGGGTCCGGCGGGACCTCGCCGAGGAGCCGCAGGAGCGCGCTGGGCTCGACGAAGCCGCGGCCGAGCACGGACGCGAAGTAGCCGACGAGCTCGGCGTCGGGGAGGCCCACGGACTCGCGGACGCGCTGCACGCTGTCACCCGAGAGCTCGCCGGCGCTGTAGAGCGTGAGGGCGGCCTCGAACCAGGAGGTGACGGGGATGACGCGCGAGCCGAGCGGCGCGAAGAGGGTGAGCGGGCGGCCGCGGTCGAGGCGGATGAAGATGCGGTCCACGGCGTCGGCGTGGGCCACCCGGCGGAGGGCGGCGAGGGCCTCGACGATGTGGTCGGGGTAGGCGCCGGCGGCGGCGAGGAGGCGGGAGAGCTCGGTGGGGCCGATGCGACCGGCGATGGCGTCCGCGTAGACGGAGTAGACGAGGGCGTCGACCTCGGCGTCGTCGCCGAAGAGGGTCTCGCGGCACGCGGCGCCGAGGCCCACGCGGGCGCGCAGGAGCTGGGGAAGCTTGTACCCGAACTGCCCGCGCACGGCGCGGAGGCGGCCCTTCTTGAGGTTCCCCAGGTTGTCCTTGAGGACGAACTCGTCGAAGCGGACGCCGTCCATGCGGAGCTTCTGCTCGAGCACCGGGCGCATCTGGGTGGGCGAGCCGGAGAGGATGAAGATCCGCGGCCGCCAGCCCGGGCGCTCGCGGGCGAGCTCGCGGAGGAGGGCGGGGGCGCCGGGCACCGCACGCTTGGCCCGGGCGGGCTCGATCGCGCTGCGGACCAGGCCCCTTACCGAGTCGATGTCGGTCTGGAGGTAGGTCTTGTCGAGGTCCCAGCGGTAGACGCGCACGTCAGCGCCGCTCGACGGCGCGCAGGCGGGCGCGCGCGCACACGCGACCGGCGGCTACGATGGAGGACCCGACCGCCATTGGTTCTACCCGACCCTCTTGAGCCCCTTGAGCCGCGCGTCCACCCGCGGCGCCATCGCCGCGGCCACCGCCCCATCATGCCCCGGTTGGGAGGCGATCCGGAACTCGACCGGGAGGCCCTCCGGGAGGCGCGTCACGAGGTTCTTGCCCGCGGGGCCTTGGAGCATCGAGCCGCCGCACTCCACGACGGTCACGCCCGGCAGCACCGCGTGGAGCTCGGCGATGACCCCCTCCATCGTCTCGGCCATGCGCTGGACGGCGGCGAAGGCGCGCTCGTCTCCCGCGGCGAGCCCCTCGCGGAGGCGGTGCCCGACGGTGCGCGGGTCGAGCGTGCGGCCGATGCGACGCCCGAAGTCCTCCGCGAGGCCGCGGTTGGAGAGGTAGGCGCGCGCGGCGCCGGCGATCGGGAGGTAGGGGTGGGGCACGGCGTCCGGCCCGGCGTCCACCACGAGGCGGCCCATCTCGGTGGCGTACACCATCCCGTTCGCGTCGATCCAGCACCCGCCGAAGCTCGTGCCGATCTGGAGGCGCACGAGGCGACGCGCACCCTGGGCCGAGAGGTGCCGGCCCAGGTTCGCGAGATCGTTGAACATCGCGACCGGGCCGTGCACGAGCCCCTCGGCGACGCGGGCGGCGAAGCCGTCGAAGGCGTGCACGTCCCCCACCTTCTCCCGCATGACGGTGGAGAGCTCGATGACGCGGCCTCCGACGCCCATCGGGGAGGCGAAGCCGATGCCGAGCGAGCCGATGCGGTCACCCTGGCCCACCTCCTCCACGAGGGCGCGGGCGCGGGTGACGAGGGACTCGATGCCGCGCTCGCCGTCGGGCCACGTCGGGGCGGAGGCGACGCGGAGGAGCGCGCCCTCGCGGAGCACGCAGGCCTTCATGCCGGTGCCGCCGATGTCGAGGCCGGCGGCGAGCCCCTCGGCGGGGACGAAGGCGGGCGGAACGTCGACGCTGGGGAGGTCGAAGTCCGGGCGGGTCGGGCGGATGGGCTCGTCGTCCAGGAAGATCCCGACGTGGTGGATGCGCCGGAGCGCGCCCAACATGGGCTCGAGCTTGTCGGGGGTCACTGGCGCGTCGAGCGTGACCGCCGCGGGGTTCGAGAGCAGCACGGCGTTGTGCAGCCGCGCGAGCACGTACCGTGCGCCCTCGGCCGACGGGGGCGCGAAGAGCACGTAGTCCCGCGCCATCGACGCCGAGGAGTACCCGCTGTGGAGGCGGATGGTCCAGGGCGCGGCGCGGGTGTGGCGTGCGAGCTCTGCCAACCGATCGTGGAGCGTGATCATGTCGGTTCCGACTATCCCGATGATGGGGCCGGACGGGGGTACCAACATGTCGGCCGCCTCACCGCACGGTGAGTCCGTGCGGCGGAGGCGCTCGAAATCAGCGCGCCTCGAGCTTCCCGACGCGGTCCCGCAGCTTCCGGTTCTCCTCGACGAAGCTCTCCAGCTGGCCGCGCAGGGTCGCGAGGCCCTCGGCGGTGGTGCGGCCCTCGCGGATGTTCGCGAGCGCCTCGTACGCGAGGCGGCGGCTGCGGCCGTCGCCGCCGGACGCATGGACGCGCGTCAGGACGCCGAGCGCGCGCGCGTCACGGAGGGTGCCGAGCGCGTTGAGCGCGGAGACCTGGACGCGGAAGTTGCCGTCCTCCGCGAGGGCGATGAGGCGCTCGACGACCACGGTGCGGGTGGACTCGACCTCGTCGCCCAGCCGAGCGAGCGCGGCGCACGCGGCGGCGCGGGCGCGCGCGGGGGCGTCGTCTTGCGACTGCGCGAGGAGCGTGTCGAGGACGGAGGCGTCCCGGAGGTTGCCGAGGCCCTCGATGGCGCGGGCGCGGAGGACCTCGCCCCACGAGGTGCGTGTCAGGAGCGCCTCGCACGCGGCGCGGGCCTCGGGCGCGCGGAGCTTGCCGAGGCTGCGGGCGACCTCCCCCTCGACCTGCGCGGAGGGGTCCCGCGGGAGGGCGGCGAGGGCCGCGGCGACCTCGGGGCGGCGCACCGAGCCGAGGGCCGCCACGATGCGGCGGCGGGCCTTGGGGCTCGTGTCCGCGAGGGCGCCGAGGAGCGCGGCGGTGGCGCGCTCGCCGCCGCGGGCGGCCAGCATGTCCGCGATCTCGGCGCGCACGCCCCAGAAGGGATCGGCCGTGAGGGCGGTGGCGAGGGCGTCGACGGCGACGGCGGAGCCCTCGGCCGCGAGGGCGCGGGCGATGCGGATGCGGCCGACGACGTTGGGGTTGCCGGTGAGCGCGGCGACGAGCTGCGAGCGCGGGGCCTCGATCGTGATCTCGGCGAGGAGCTGGAAGTCGGGGTCGACCCGGACGAAGGCGGGGGCCTCCGCGCACGGGAGGACGTAGGTGCGCTCGCGCGCGTCCAGCTTGAGGGTGACCCGCGTGTCCCCGAAGGCGACGACCAGGGGGATGTGGAAGACGGGCGCGACGCCGTCCCCTTCCTGGGTCTGCTTGACGGTGACGGTGAGCTGGGCGCCGTCGTGCGCGGCGGACACGGTGAGCGCGGGGTGCCCGGAGCCGTAGACCCAGGTCGCGAAGAAGCGGTCGAGGTTCTTGCCCGTGGCGTCTTCCAGCGCGCGCTGGAAGTGGCGCGTGTGGACCGTGCCGTGGCGGTGGCGCGCGAGGTAGAGGTGGACGCCGGCCCAGAAGGCGGCGTCACCGAGGAGGTGGCGCAGCGTGTGGATGACCAGCGCGCCTTTCTCGTACAGGTGGCGATCGAAGAGGTCGATCGGCGACTTGAACTGGTAGGACACGATCGGCCGGCGGTACCGCCCACCGTCCTCGCCGAGGTAGTTGCCGAGGTGCTCGAAGAGGTGCCAGTCGGCGTCATCCACGCCCTTGTCGACGCGCGCCCAGAGGGTCTCGGTGTAGGTGGCCCACCCCTCGTTCAGCCAGCCCTGGGACCAGTCCTGGCAGGTG
>CAJBVW010000098.1 GCA_903959175.1 uncultured Pseudomonadota bacterium | reverse complement strand
GCGTTCGGCGGTGGCGAGGGTGCCGCTGGCGGCGCGATCGACCTCGGGGGCGGCCGCGAGGGCCATCGCCGGCGAGCGCGCGAGCACGGGGCGGAGGCCGGCAGCGGGCACGGGGTCGGCCCGGCGAGCCGCGACCTGTGAGGGACGGGTGACCGGGGAGGGCGCGGCCTCCTCGACGAGGGCGCGGGCGATCGGGGCGGACGCGCCGAGGCGGCGCACGACGCGGCGGATCTGGACCTCCTGCTCCTCGGGGGGCAGGGTCTCGATCGCTTCGACGATGCGGGCGAGCTGCTTCCGGCGCGCGCCGACCGCGACGGGCACGGCCTCGGCGAGGGCGCGGGCCGCGGGGCTTGCACCGGAGGCGGCGAGGGCGAGGCGGGCGCCAGCGTGCCGCGCGGCGGAGGCGCGCGGGGCGGATTCGGCGCGGGCGGATTCGGCGCGGGCGGCGGTCGACGGAGCGGACAGCCAGGCCCTGGCGCCGCGGTTCATGAGCGTCCTGCTGATACGACGGCCGGGGGCGGCCGCGGACGACGCGCCGGACTCGGCGACTGCCGGCGCCGCCGCGGGGGCGGTCACCGGCGGGAGCGTCATCTCGTCGAGCGCGAGGCGGGCGATGCGCGAGACGGCCAACGAGGCCGCGGTCTCGCCGGGCCAACGGCGCGTCATCGCCTTCATGCCGGCGGCGCCGCCGGCGTGGCGGCCCTGGAACGCGGTCTCACGGCGCTCGCGACGACGACGTGCGTCCGCGAGGCGACGCATCATCGCGTAGTACGGCTGCGCGGACAGGAACACCATGCCGCCCTCGGCGGCGGGGTCCTGACCGGCGAACTCGGGCGCGGTCCACGGGTCGGACATGCCGAAGCGGGCGTAGAAGTCGGGCGACATCCCGAGGCGCGGGCGACGACGCACGCGCGTCAGGATGCGGCTTACCAGCCGGTCACCAGGGATGCTGCGATTCTCGCCGTCGCTCGAAGACATGACGGGGGCTCCTCGACCGGAGGGGGGCTTAGCTGATGGAGATGCCGTGGTGCGCCAGCTCGATCATCTCGACGGCGAGGTCCGCGGCGTTGGCGTCGAAGGAGGGACCTTCCCACGCGACAGGCCAGGCCTGCACGAAGTTGTAGCGGCGCACTTCCTTCATCTGCAGCGTCTTCATCACGATGCTGCCGTTGCGGCGGAGGCTGAACTCGTCCTGGATGACCTCGTTGCGCCAGGAGAGCAACGACGTGTCCGACGTGACGCCGGAGCGGAGCGTGATGTTCTCCCAGCGGGACTGACCGGGCAGCTTGTGCACCCGGTGGTTCATCCCACCCTCTTCGAGCTCGAAGACCTGCGTGCTCGACTTGAGGCCGCTGCATTCCTTGAACTGGGCGACCTCGATGCCGTCGATCTCGAGGGTGAACACGAAGTTCCCCTCGGGATCGGCGACGCGGGGGTTGAGCTCGCCGCTCGACGACTTGATGGTCGACCCGGCGCGGTTGGTGCCTGCCGAGGCCGAGATGCCGACCCGCGCGCGCCTGGATGAGCCGCCGTAGTCGACCGAGGCCTGGACCGTCGCGCTGCGCGTCGGGAGGCTGATCGACGTCGAGCCCGAGAGGCTCGGCTGACCACCGGCGCGACCGCCGCCCTTCCCAGCCCCACCCTCAATCGAGAGAGAGGGCTGTGAACCTGCCCGACCGCCGCCGCGTCCTTTCCAGTCAGCCATCGCACACCTCCGAAGCTCAGGGGCCGCCGGTACCTAACCGCAGATCGATGAGGATCCGCTCCATCGTCCCGACCGGCCGTAACGCTACCTGCACGTTTAGCATCCCGCTATCGCGGGATTCCAAGGGGTTCGTGCCCTCGTTGCATTCTACCGAATATTCCGCCCGGGATCGAGTCCCGGAGATCAATCCGGCCTCCCAGAACTGCTCGAGCCGGACCAGGACGTCGCGCTCGATGACCTTCCACAGCGAGTTGTCGTTCACCTCGAAGACGGCCCACTCGTTGTCGCGGCGGAGCTGCTCCGAGATCATGCTGACGATGCGGCGGCTGTTGATGAACGTCCAGGCGGGGTCCTTGGACATGGTGCGGGCGCCCCAGACCACGACCCCGCGCCCGGGCTGGACGACGATGGGGTTGACCCCGGCGTCGCTCACCTGGCCGGCCTCGCCCCAGTCCATGTCGACCTCGGTGTGGGTCACGCCCAGCACCGGCACGTTCGCCGGCGGCCACGCCACGCCGAAGGGGGCGCGCTCCAGCTCGGTGCGCGCGAAGACGCCCATCATGGAGCCGGACGGCGGAAAGGTCTCGTCGCCGCGCTTGAGCCACGGGTAGTAGACCGCCCCGTAGCTGCGGTTCTCGGGCTCGCGCTGCTGGAAGGACTCGAACCAACGGAGGAGCACGTCCCCGTGGAGGCCCCGAGGGGCGTCCACCAGAAGGAAGCGGTTGGTCATCTGCCGGCAGTGGGCTAGCAGCTCGTCGTACAGGGCGTCCGCGTCGCAGCGGACCTTGCCGTTGCCGAGGATCTCGCAGCGCATGTACGCGGCGGAGGGCACGGCGAGGAGGGCGATGTCGTCCTCGGCGCGGAGCCGGTGGAGGAGCGGCGCGAGCGGGCCGTCGTCCCCCGTGCGGTGCTTCAGGTCGTCTTCGGAGTCGATGCACACCGCGAAGAGGTGGAGCGTGTCGCCGCCGTTCTCGAAGAAGGAGCGCACGGCGCGTCGGGAGGCGGTGTCGAACAGGAGGCGCTGCGGGTGGTCGTCGAGCTCCGACCAGCGGCGCAGGATGATCTCGATGAAGTCACCGGCGGAGGCGTCCTCCGGCCATCGGTCCCGCGTGAGGAAGCCGATGATCCCGCCGATGTCGCAACGAACGATCCCCTGCGAGCGATTCGCGAGGGAGCCGTGCTGGATGCTGATGCCTGGACGCATGGCGCTCGGTGGAGAATGGTCGGCCCCCGCCCGGCGGCGGGAGAGGGCCGACCCTTTCTGGCCCTACTTGGGCGCGTTGATCTTTTCGTTGATACCCGAGATCTCCTTCACCCACGCATGCCGCTCCTTGTGCGGCATCCCGAGGCAGGTCTCGCGGTCCCAGTGGAAGTGATACGCGATGAACGCTACCTCCTTGAAGATGTTCTCCAAGGGGTAGCTCACGATTCCCCCAGGCGACCGAACTCCTTCTCGAACTTGGTGCCGCATTCGGGGCACGTGACCTGGATGGTGGCTTCGTCCTCGTTGATGCGGTTGTACATCTCTTCGAGGAAGCGGAGGTCGCCGGCAAACAGGTTCTCGATCACGCCGGTGTTGACTTCACCGAGGGCGCCGAGGCGGGGGATGACCCGGCTGAGCAGCACGATGATGAGGTAGGCGCGGTTGCGCTGCACGCGCATGTCGTTCAGCGGGACGATCTCGTCCTTCGCGTTCGCGAGCCGCATGACGCCCTCGCGATGGAGCGTGCCGTCCTTGTCGACGTAGCCTCGCGGGAGGATGAACTCGTACTCGGTCTTCAGCTCCATGACGCTGCTCCTGTGCTGCTGCTGCTGCTGCTAAAGAAACGGGCCGGGACGCGGAGTTGCCCCCCGCGTCCCGGCCGATGCGGACGACTACTCTTCGATGAGAGCGCCGCCGTCCCACTGACCGATGCTGAAGATGACGAACTCCGCCGGCTTCACCGGACAGATGCCGATCTGCACGTTGACCTGGCCCGCGTCGATGAGGTAGCGGGGGTTGGTCTCGTCGTCACACTTGACGTAGAACGCCTCTTCCGGGGTCTGGCCGAAGAGCGCGCCGGAACGCCACACGCGCATGAGGTACGCGCGCACGTCACGGGTGAGCTTCTTCCAGAGGGTGTGGTCGTTCGGCTCGAACACCGCCCACTGGCTGCCGATCATGATCGACTGCTCGATCATGATGAAGATGCGGCGAACGTTGATGTACTTCCAGGAGGCGTCGGACATCGTGCCGAGGGTGCGCGCACCCCAGACGCGGATGCCGCGGTCCTTGAAGATGCGGATCACGTTGATGCCGCGGTCGTTGTACTGGCCCTGCTCGAGGCGATTGATGTTCTGCGAGAGGCCGGTGATGCCCATCGCGATCTCGTTCGCCGGGGCCTTGTGCACGCCGCGCTCGGAGTCGACGCGCGCGAAGATGCCGGCCATGTGCCCGGACGGGGGCACGAAGAGCTCATTCTTCTCGGTCTTGATGAGCTTGCGGCGGTTGGGGCCGGTGACCTTGATGTGGTCCTGGTTGCCCGTGAACCAGCTCGGCTTCGTGATCTTCATCCAGGGCACGTAGATCGCGCCGTAGCCCTTGTTGGAGGCCGGGATGTCCATCGCGCCGTCGGAGACGATCGGCCCATCGAGGATCGCGAAGCGGTCCTTGCGGATCTCGCAGAGCTCGAGCATCTCCTTCTGCTGGTGGGGGAGGCAGCCCGGGGCGACCATGAGGGCCATGTCGTCGACGTCGTCGAACGCGTAGAGGCCGATCTTGTCCGCCTGGTTCTCACGGACCGAGGTCGCCGTGTCCGGCGCGCCCATGAGGTAGACGTAGCACTTGCCGCCGCCGTTGTCGTAGAAGCCGTTGACGCCCGCCACGAAGTTGAAGACGGTGGGCTGGGAGAGGAAGTCGCGGAACTCCTTCTTCAGCGCGTCGTCGCTGGCGATGGCTTCGTACACGGCGTCCGCGGCGTCGTCGAGGTCCGTGAACGTGCGGCCGACGAGGTCCTCCACGGGGCGGGTCTCGATGAGGTACTGGGCGAAGTAGCTCTGGAGCCAGCGGAAGAACTCGGCCTTGTTGGTGATGCCGACAGGGGGGACCGAGTACTCCGAGCGGAGGGCGGTGCCCTCGGTGCCCTTCACGTCGTAGCCGTAGACGGACAGGACGTCCGCGGCGGTCTTCGGGGCGGCCTTCTCGAGGGGGAAGGTCTCGTGGAGGCTGTTGAGCAGCTTCTCGACGGCCTCGTCGCTCTCGGTGACGACCTTGCCCTCGACGGACATGTTGACTTCGGCCACCTCGAGGGTCTTCTCGCCCCAGGAGATCTTGACCTTGCCCTTGGTGCCGGGCTCGAACTTCGGAGCGCTCGGGCCGGCCTTCGCCGCGCCGTGGAGCTCGAAGTACTTCTTCACGTCCTTGACGTCCTTGCGGCCGAGCTTGAACGCCTGCGCGAGGGCCGTGGTGGCCTCGTTCGCATCGCCCTTGACCGCGCCCTTCTCGTCGACGAGCTGGGGGACGACCTTGCCGCGGAGCTGGCGCTTGCCGTTGCTACCGGTGATCGCGATCGCGTCGTGCGGCGGGTGGAACTCGAAGAGCCCAAGGAAGCCGGGGGTGCTGGTCGACACCGAGGCGATGGGCTTGGGACCGCTGTCGACCTCGCGAATGTATACGCCTGGGGTATGGTATTCCATTTTTGTCCTCAATCCTCCGATTCATTGTCAGCGTCCGCGTTCTTGCGGAGCATGTACGGTTTCGGCCCGGGGGGCGTCCTGATCGTGGGGGGGGGACCCGATCCCGTGCGCTTACGACCATTGGGGGAGTCCCCCTGGCCGTCCGACGGAGGCGAGGCCCTCTCCAGACGGGGCAACCGGATGGTCGCACCGCTGGAAGACTTGTAAAGCGGACCATCTAGCGCCACCCGTGCCCGGTAGGTCAAGAAGGGGCGGTATGGAGCTTCGTGGAGCGTGAAGAGGTTGATCGCGTCGCCAACGGTGAGATCATCGACCAGGGCGAGCGACACTTTCTCGATGAACAGGCCGTCGTCTTCTTCGATCTCGCCCTCGGAGTTGGTCCGCTGGCCCTCGAAGTTCTTCGCGTCGTAGGTGCGGCCGAGGCTGTCGACCTCGCGGCCGTCCGGGAGGAGGAAGCGGCGCGGGCGGTAGATGAGGTGCGTGGCCTCGTTGAGGCGGAGCAGGACCCAGCCGAGCAGACGTTCGGCGTCGGACCTGAACTTCGAGTGGACGGAGATCAGGTAGAAGAGGTCGAGCAGCACAGGGGGACGGTGGTAGTAGACCTCCCCGCCCTTCTCCGGATCGTCCTTCACGAAGACCGGCGCCTGGCGCAGCCGCTTCTGGTTCATGAGGTTCTGGTTCTGCGCGACCCGGTACATGTAGATGTACAGGATCTCCTCGCGATCCTTGGGGATGAACTTGAGCTCTTCCTCGATGCGCGGCGGGCTGTCGGTGAGCTTGTAGCCCTCGAGCAGGAACTTGTGGACCGCCTCGGTCGTCTCGCCGATGATGCTGCGGCCCGACGCCGGACCGCCGGTGGCGCGTAGCTTTTCTGCTTCGTCGGCGGGGTTCAACGCTTGTCTCCAGGCTTCGGGGCGGAGGGGTCGGGGGGCAGGAGGGACCAGACCGAGGGGCGCACGGTGAACGGCATCGGCCGGCCGCGCCCGGCGGAAGTAAACCTCAGTCTCTCGCGTTCGGCAAGCGCGGACGCGACCTCGGCGGACCAATCCACGCGGGTGAACTTTTCCACGTCTTCTCGGTATTTCTGGCGGACCCCACGCGCGGTGGCGAGCGCGAACGGGTACCGCACGATGCGGATGAGAAGCGGGGCGTTCGGCCTGCAGGAAGCGACGTGGCTGGTGTCGCGGCGCTCGAGCACGCGCGCGCCGGCCTTGTCGCGGGGCGGGACCGGATCCCGCCGCTCCTCCGCTTCTTCCCGCGCGAAGAGGCGCGCGAGGCTGCGCTCTTCCGTTGCGAGCCGCGCGCCCGGGGAGGGGCGGCGGAGGCGGCGTGTGGGGTCCCAGGCCATGAGGCCGAGATTGTACGCCGGCAGGAGCCCGAGCGCCGTAGCGCCCGCGCCGATCGGATTACGAAGGTGGCGTGAGTCGACAGAAGCGCACCCCCGGCCTCGGCGCAGCTCCGGTCACCCGTGCGCGCGGCGGCGCGCGGGATCGCGTCCGCGACGCCGGCGGCAAGGAGCTCGCGCTCCTCGCGAAGAAGGTCGGGAACAGCCAGGTGGGCGCCCTCCTCGGCGCGGCCACCGGGAAGCGCGACGCGCTGCTCGCCTTCGTGGAGCGACGGATCGCGGAGATCCAGCAGGTGCAGCGCGCCGAGCAGAAAGAGATGGCCGACCGGCGTGACTGGCACCTGCTCGTAGCGCGGGGAGCCACGGGCTTCACGCTGCCGGATCCGACGCGTTGGCACCACGCCACGCTTCTCTACCGCCGCGCCGCCGAGGCGCTCTGCGCGGGGGACATCGGCCGGGGCGCACAGCTCCTCGATCAGGCCGTCGCCGCCGAGCGCGCCACCTTCGAGACCGTCCCCGCCCAGGTCGAGCTCCCCGGCAGCCTCGCGGCGCCGACCATGGGGCCTGAGGAGCGCCCCTTCGTCTCCGAGGGCGAGACCTGCCCCGCGACCAAGGCCCCCGCCCTCTTCCAGCAGGCGGATGCCATCCTCCGGGTCACGACGACGAGCCCGGAGGTCCCCGTCCGCCGGGACAACCCCACGCACAACTGGTGGGACGTCGCGGAGGAGGAGAAAGCGGACGCCGCGGGGAAGAAGGACGCGAAGAAGGCGGCACCCGAGGCCGTGGCCGTGGAGCGTGGGCCCGCCGCGAAGAAGATCGCGGAGGCGGAGCGGCCGGTCGAGGTCGAAGAGCGCGGGGTCGCCGTGACGCCGGAGCGCGAGGTCGAGGTCGAGGTCCAAGTGCCCGCGGCGGAGGCGACGCGCTCCCCACCGCGCAAGGAGAAGAAGCCCGATGGACGTTGAGGAGCTCCTCGGCCGGCTCGTCGCCTGGCCGACCGTGTCCGACCAGCCCGTGACGGGCATCGCGGCCGAGCTGGCGAACCGCCTCGAGGACGTCGGGATGCGCGTCGAGCGGCTGGACGCCGACACCCCCGGCAAGTGCAACCTCGTGTGTACCGCGGGGCCCCAGGGCACCGACGGCATCGTGCTCTCCGGGCACATGGACGTGGTGCCGGTGGTCGGCCAGCCATGGACCTCCGACCCCTTCACCCTCACGCGCCGCGACGACCGCCTCGTCGGCCGGGGCAGCTGCGACATGAAGGCGTTCCTCGCGGCGATCGTCGTGGCCCTCGCGCGCACGCCGCCCCGGGACCTCAAGCGCGAGCTCGTCCTCGCCTTCACCCACGACGAGGAGGTCGGCTGCCTCGGCTCGCGCGCCCTCGCCGACCGCTTCGCGGCGGAGGGCCGCACCCTGCCCTCGCTCGCGCTGATCGGGGAGCCCACCTCGTTCCAGATGTTGCGGATGCATCCCGGGCATGTCGCCGCGAAGATCACCTGTGCCGGGCTCGCGGCGCACTCCAGCAAGCCGGACCTCGGCCGCAACGCCATCCGGCTCGCCGGGAAGGTGCTCGACGCGCTGGACGCCCTCGCAGACCGGTGGCGGCTCGACGTGCGCTTCCCCGAGCTGCTGGAGCGGCCCTTCGTCGTCATGAACGTCGCGACGATCCACGGCGGCAACGCCGTCAACATCGTGCCGGACCGCTGCGTCATCGACGTCGGCTTCCGCCCCCTCCCGGGCATGGCGCCCGACGCGCTCTTCGAGGAGCTGCGCGACGCGGTCGAGCCCCTCGGGGACGTGCGCGCCGAGCTGATCCGCGTCACGCCGGCGATGCTCACCCCCTCGGGCACGCCGCTGGAGGCGCTCCTGCGGCCGTGGGCATCCTCCCCCGAGACGGCCGCGGCCTCGTTCGCGACGGACGGCGGCAACTTCGAGCGCCTCGGCGTGCGGACGATCGTGTTCGGACCGGGGAGCATCGACGTCGCCCACAAGGCCGACGAATACGTGCCCGTGGGGGAGCTGCACCGCGCGGTGGACGTGGTGGAAGAGGTCGTCGCGCGCCGGTGCCGCGAGGCCTGAGCGTCAGGTAGCGGTCACGTTCGCGAGCACGCGTTCGGCGTCAGCCACGATGCGCTCCGCGTCGGGGTGGTGGCGCGCGGTCACGACGCGGCGGCCGGCGACCCATACGTCCGTGACCATGCCGGGGTGCCCCGAGAAGACCAGCGCGGGGAGCAGGCGCGCGGCGCGGAGCGCGGGGTCGGTGAGGTCGATGGCGACGAGGTCCGCCGGGGCGCCGTCGACGATCGTGCCGCCGGGCTGGCCGAGGGCGGAGGCCCCGCCGCGCGCGCCGGCGTCGAGGAGGGCGCGGGAGATGCCGTCGGGATCCCCGGCGGGACCGAGGATGTTGCGGCGACCGGTGGCGGCGCGGGCGTGCCACTCGATGCTACGCAGCTCGGTGAAGGGGTCGACGAGGGCGTGGCTGTCGGAGCCGATGCACAGGCCGATGCCCGCGGCGCGCTCGAGGGGGAAGAGGCCGTCCCCGAGATCGAGCTCGGTGGTGGGGCAGACGCACACGCGCCCGCCCGCGATGCGCAGGAGCGCGAGCTCCTCGTCGTCGGGATGGGTGAGGTGCACGGCGGTGAAGGCGGGGCCGACCAGGCCGGCGTCCGCGAAGACCTGGAGGGGCCGACGGCCGTGCTCCTTCAACGAGGCCGCGATCTCGGCGGGCTGCTCGTCGACGTGGGCGTGCACCGGGCCGTCGAAGCCGGCGAAGGCGGAGAGCCAGTCGGCCGGGCAGGCGCGGACGGAGTGGGGGGCCAGGCCGGCGGCCACGCCGCGCGCGCGGAGGCGGGCCACGGCGGCCAGGACGTCGTCGGGGCCACGATCGTAGAAGCGCCGCTGGAGAGGGTTCGGGGCGAGGCCGAAGCCGGCGCGGGCGTAGGCGACGCGCAGGAGCACGATGCGGATGCCGACGCGCTCGGCGGCGGCGACCACGCGCAGGGCGAGCTCGTCGGGGTCGGCGTAGGGGGTGCCGTCGGGAGCGTGGTGGAGGTAGTGGAACTCGCCGACCGTCGTGAAGCCGGCGCGCGCCATCTCGAGGAACGCGAGCGCGGAGACGGCCTCGACGCCGTCGGGATCCAGGGCGTTGGCGAGGCGGTACATGCGGTCCCGCCACGTCCAGAAGGAGTCAGGGCCTTCCGCGTACTGGACGTGCCCGCGGAGGCCGCGCTGGAAGGCGTGGGAGTGCGCGTTGACGAAGCCCGGGAGGAGGGCGCGCGCCGGCAGCCGCTCGACCGGCGCGCCGCTCGGGAGCGACTCCGCCGGGACGACGCCGGCCACCCGCCCCTCGCGCAGGCCCACGGCGAGCCCGGGGCGGAGGGCACCTTCGGAATAGAGGAGGTCGGGGAGTAGGAAGCGCACGCCGTACAGGCTATCATCCGGGTTCCGGAGGGCACATGGCGTCGAACGACAGCCCCAGAACCTCGCGTCTCTCCCGCTCGGCGTCCCCCACCGCCGATCGGCTGGCGTCCCGCGCCACGCGCGGCCAGCTCCAGCGCAGCGCGATGCCGGGCGGCGGCGAAGTCTTCGGCGGCGAGCTCGCCAGCCGCGCCCTGAAGACCCTCGGCGCCCGCGCCATGACGGTCGACAAGAGCATCATCGTCGCGGACGACTTCGATCCGGGTCGCCCCGAGGATCAGGCCCTCTTCGCGCACGAACAGTTCCACGTCGAGCACTCGGGCGGGCAGGGCTCGCACGATGGGCGCGACGGAGAAGAGGTCGCCGCGCGCTCCGTGGAGCGGATGGTGCTCCACCGCGCCCGCTCCGGCGGGCACGAATCGCACGAGGCCGCGCACTCGGTGCCGAGCACCGGCGCGACCGCCGCGGCCGGCGGCGCCTCCCAGCAGCGAGAGGGTCAAGAGCGGGACTCCGGCGCGCAGCGCGGCTACGACGCCATGATCGCGCAGGGCCTGAGCCGCGAGATGATCCTCGACAAGCTCGCCCACGAGGTCATGGAGCACATGCAGAGCTCCAGGGACGCCGCGCACGACCGCTTCGCCGACAAGAAGGCCTTCCTGTAGGATGGTGGGGCCCCGCCCCCGAGGACCCTGATGAGCACCATCTTCGAGGAGCTCGCCCGCCGACTCCGGCGCACCGATCTTCTCCTGCTGCGCGCCGTCCGGCGGCAGCGCGCCCGGCCGTCCATGCGCGCCAAGGGCCAATTCTGGGGCTCGGTCATCACCGACGACGAGGTGGACGCCCTCCTCCGCGCGCACGGCGAGATCGACTACCTCACCGGGCCCGACGGCCTGGAGGACGCCGTGGCGGCCTCCACCGCGATGCGCGACGCGACGGACGGCCGGTTTGCACGCCTCCGCCGGGCCTTCGACCTCGACGGGGACGACGCCGACCTCATCCTCCTCTCTCTCGCCCCCGAGATCAGCGCCGGGTACGGTCGCATCTTCGCGTACCTGAACGACAACCTGAACCAGGCGTACCTCACCGTCGACATGGCCACGCGCGTGCTGCGCACCGAGCGCCGCGAGCGCCTCGCGCTCCAGGCCCGGCTCATGGCGGGCGGCCCCCTCATCCGGTACCGGCTCCTCCTGCTGAACCCGCCGGACGGGCACGACACGCACACCTCGCGCCGCGTCCACCCCGCGCCGCGCCTGCTGCGTTGGCTCCTCGAAGAGGAGGAGCTCCCGAGCTCCGTCGGCTTCACGCCCATCGAGACCTCCGCCGAGCCGTTCATCCCGGCGCCGACACGCAAGCGAATCGCGGACCTCGACACCTCCCTCGACCAGCCCATCACCGTGGCCGTGGTCGGGAGCACGCTCGGCATGCGCGAGGGCGTCGCCCAGGCCATCGCGCGGCGCTGCCAGCGGCCCCTCGTGCGCATCGACCTCGAGCGCGCGCGCAACTACATCGACGAGCCCTTCGACCTCGTCCGCGAGCTGCGCATGAGCGGGGCGCTGCCCTACCTCGTGAACGTGGCCGCGTCGCAAGAGGATCCCGCGCTCCGCAACGGCCTGATGATGCTCGGCGGCGCGCTCTCCACCCTCCCCTACCCCGTGCTCATCGGCGGCTCCGACCGAAGGTCCATCGGCGCGCTGCTCGGCGCGGATCGCCCGAGCCTCACGGTCCAGGTCGCGCGCACCACGCTCGAGGAGCGCAACGAGGCCTGGGGCGCCGCGCTCTCGTACCGCGGCTGGAACGAGAAGCTCGGGGCCGACATCGCCGAGCGCTTCTACTCGGTCGGCGGGACCTCGATCCAGCGCGTGCTCGAGCGCGCCGAGGCCGAGTCCGGCGGAAAGGAGCCCTCGATCGAGGCGATCTGGGCCGCCGCCCGCGAAGGGAGCCGCCCCGAGTTCCGCGGCCTCGCGCAGCACGTCGTCCCCCAATACACCTGGGGAGACCTCATCATCCCCCCGAAGATCGAGAAGCAGCTCAAGCACCTGACGAACTACCTGTCCGAGCAGGAGAACGTCTACCACCGCTGGGGCGCCAACAAGATCCGGCCGCGCGGCTACGGCATCAAGGCGCTCTTCTCGGGCGGCCCGGGTACCGGAAAGACGATGGCGGCCGAGGTCATCGCCGGCACGCTCGGCCTCGACATGTTCCGCGTGGACCTCTCGAGCGTCATCAGCCGGTGGGTCGGCGAGACGGAGAAGAACCTCCGCGAGATCTTCGACGCCGCCGAGGGCGGCACCGCGGTCCTCCTCTTCGACGAAGCCGACGCCCTCTTCGGGAGCCGCGGCGAGGTCA
Source organism: uncultured Pseudomonadota bacterium (assembly GCA_903959175.1). Classification (GTDB taxonomy): domain Bacteria; phylum Myxococcota_A; class UBA796; order UBA796; family SXON01; genus CAJBVW01. The sequence goes on along the minus strand of CAJBVW010000098.1, from coordinate 21,601 downwards.
AGCAGGCACAGGACCGCTTCGCCAACCAGGAGGTCAGCTTCCTCCTCCAACGCCTCGAGGTCTTCGAGGGCTGCGCGATCCTGACGACCAACCTCCAGGAGAACATCGACGAGGCCTTCCTCCGGCGCTTCGGCGCCGTCGTCGAGTTCCCAATGCCGTCCCCCGGCGAGCGCCTCCGGCTCTGGGAGCGCGCCTTCCCGCCGTACGCGCCGCGCGGGCCGGACCTCGACCTCTCCTACCTCGCCAACCAGTTCAACATCGCGGGCGGCCTCATCGTGAACGCCTCGATCAACGCGTGCATCCTCGCCTCTGCCCGTCGTGAGGAGGTGTGCATGCGCCACGCCGTCGAGGCCATCGCCCGCGAGCTCATCAAGATGGGCCGGCAGGTCAACCGCGTGCACTTCGGCGAGTACTACGAGTTCGTCCAGGACCTGTAGCGGGGGCGGCCGGGCGCCCCGCGGGGCCGCTACTCGCCGTCCGCCGGGCGCCACTCCACGTCGAGGTCGACCGCGTAGGACGCGCCGCGCGCCGGGAAGGTCGCCCCGAGGAGGGCCTGCTCCGTCGCCGCACCGAGGGCCGCGAAGCCCGAGAAGGCGGTGACGGAGAGGGGGACGCCGTCCGCGTTGACGACGACGCGCGCCTTGACCGCCGTGACGGGGAGCGAGAGGGGCTTCGCGAGCTCGGGCATGCCCTTCACGAACAGGGCGTCCATCTTGAGGTCCGCGAAGGGGACCGCGGCCACTCCCTCGGCGAGCGCCGGCGCGACGCCGGAGAGGCGGGGCGCGCGCGACGCCGCAACGGAGAGGGGGATCTCGCCCGGCGACGGGAACTCGGGCACCCACTGCATCGCCGCGACCTGGAAATACTCGGCGGAGTTCCCCGCTTCCTGGGCGCTCACGGTGAGGTGGCCGTCCATCGTGAAGTCACGCCAGATGAGCATCCCCTTCTCGGTGTCGAAGAGGCTCTCGCCGGCGATCCGCACGTCCACGAGGCGGCCGGTGGCAGAGGAGTCGACGGCCGAGCCCGCGGAGAGGGTGCCGCGTGCGGTGGTCTCGATGACGGTGAGGCCGTCCCGCTCGCCCTTGTGGGTGTGCGTGATCTCGGACGCGCCGCTCGTGCCGGAGAGCGTCTGGAGCTGCATGAGCGCCGAGCCGTTCTTCTGCGGCCAGCCACGCACCCAGTCCTTCTCGTCCGTCGTGAGCGGAAGATCGAACGCGCAGAACACGCGCTGCAGGAGCGTACGTTGCTGCTCGATGATGTAGCCCTCGCGCTTGTTGGACCGCTCCTTGCCGGCGAGGATGTCGAAGGTGCGCAGCCGGCCGTCGGCGCCGAGCTCCATCTCGATCGTGGTCTTGGCCATGCCGTCGGACCACTCCTTGAGAATGACCTCGAGCTTCTTCGCCTCGTCCGGCACCCAGGGTTGGCCCTGCATGTCGACGTAGGCGAGGGTGCACTTGACGACCTGGACCTTGCCCTCGGGGGTCGCGGCGCAGCCGGCGTCCACCCGGAGCTTCACGGCGCCGGCGCGCGCGTCGAGGTTGTCGACGGCGTAGTAGCGCTGGCCGCGCGGCGTCACGATCTCGGTCTCGATGTGGAAGCGCTGGATCTCCCCCGCGGGCCACTTCCAGACGGGGAGGCCGGCGGCGGAGGCGTGCGCGGAGAGCAGGAGCGAGAGGATCATGCGGCACCACTTTCGGTAGGGAAGAGGTGCGCAGGATAACCGCTCTTTCGCGCGCTCCTACAGCTTCCGACCGAAGCCGAGGCGGAGACCCGCGTAGATGCTGGGTTCTCCCTCAGCGGGGAAGCCCTCCATCTGGGTGCCCCGGAAGCCGTCGAGGTCGATCCGGAACCAGGTGCCGTCCCCGCTCGGGATGCCGAACGAGACGCGGGCGCCCGCGCCGATGGCGCCCGGCGAGAACCAGCCGTAGTTGGCGCCGATGAGGAAGAGCGGCTTCTTCTCGTCGGGACGCGGCAGGTATACGCCGAGGCCGCCGTACGGGTGGAAGTACGCGTTGGTGGCGACGTTCTCGGTGGAGTCGGCGTTCGCATACTTCATCTGCGAGACGGGCGTGAGCGTGAGCGACGTGCCGCCGTAGACCGCGAGATTGTAGATGCCGATCTCGACGCCCAGGTCACCGGTGACGCCGAAGCCGCTCGTCGGAGTGCCGATCGTGTCGACGAAGGCGGGCGAGAGCATGTACGCGCCGCCGACGCTGCCGTTGAGCAGGACGGTGACGGCCGCGCGCTTCTCGAAGGCCGCGCCGTTGCCGTACGGGAGCACCTGGACCTTGCCCTTGTCGTCGAGCGTGGCGAGGAACGTGGGGGTGGGCGCGCCGTTGCGCTTGCCGACGACGTCCGCCGCGCGGGCGACGTCCGGCGGGATGTCGCGCGAGCCCTCGAGCACGCGCGCGCGCGCGGCGTCGAGCTCCTCCCGGGTGACGGTGGGCTCCACGGTGTAGGCGCCGCCGGCCGCGGCCTCGAAGGCCTGTCGGCCCAGGATCGTGCCGCCCGCCATCCAGTGCACGTAGTGGCGACCGGGCGCGAGATCCTGCCCGGCCGGAGCCGCGAGGGGCCGCCCGTCGAGCACGAGGGAGAGCCCGCCGGGGACCGGCGCGACCTCCATGCGGCCGCGGAGCTGGGTGGCCGCCTGCTCGCGGGTAGAGGTGAGGCGGTCGAAGCCGACGGCGTCGGGGAAGAGGTCGCGCGCCCACACGCCGTCCGGCTCGAGGGCCAGGGCGTCGACGTAGGAGTCCACCACGGCGGTGCTGCCGAAGAACACGCGGTAGGCCGCGACGTCCTCGGCGGTGGCGAAGCGCTCCTCGGGGACGATCCGCGTGACGGCGGCGCCCTGGAGGATGAGCGCGTCGCTGACGGCCTTGCGGTCCGTGTCGTTGCGCAGCACCGTGACGGCGCCGATCGCGGAGCCGAGGGCGGCCGCGATCTCCCGCTCGGTGTCGAAGCTGTCGATCTTCGCGCGGGCGTCCGTGGTGGCGCGGTCGAGCGCGGAGAGGCGGGCCTCGTCGTCCTTGCCGAAGGGGGCGGGGACGAAGGCGAGGTCTGCCCACGCGGCGTGGGTGGCCGAGGTGCCGAGCATCTTCTCGGCCTTGGCGCGCAGCTCGGGCGTCGGGAGATCGGGCTGCAACCACACGATCGTGGCCTTGCCGGTGCCCTCCGCCGCGAGGGCGAGCGTGGCAGAGAGGAGAGGGATCAGCACGGAGGTACCTCTAGAACGTGGTCCCGACGCCGGCCGTGAGGCCGAACACCGGGGCGATCGTGATCGGGGACGAGGTGTGCGCGAGGCTCGTGGCGAAGGGCCAGGACACCCCGAGCCGCCCGTCGACATCGACGAAGGGGCGGACGCGATCGCCGAGGGGCTTGATGCCCGGCGGCGCGATGGTGAGGCCGACGTGGCCCGTTGTCTGGAGGGCGTACGGCACGTTGGTCCAGCCGATGCGCGCGCCGATGCGGGGCCCGAAGCCGATGCCGGCGTCCCGCCCGAGCACCACCGCGGCGCCGAGGAACAGGTTCCGGTTGATCTCGACCTCGTTGTAGAGGCGCTCGCCGGCGACGAAGCTGGTCGAAGACTCGTCGGTGTCGGGGTCGACCACGGTGACCTCCTTGAGCCTCACCACGTCGGCGTCGGGCTGGCCGCGCGTGTGGTAGCGCTCGATCCACTTCGCGTCGCCGTCGTCCCCGCCGGTGTTGAAGCCGAACTCGGAGCCGATGGAGACCATGAGGCGGTTGTAGTGCCCGCGGAGCTCGAAGGTGACCGGGATGAAGTTGGGGCCGAGGTCGGCGTCGATGGAGTCGGCGGGGTCGGGGACGTAGCCGGGGTCGGTGCCCTGGGCCGAGAGCTCTTCGGCGTAGGCGGTCTCGCTGTACTCGACGGACGCCGCGTTGAACATCACGCCGCCCTGCACGAGGAGCGCGAAGCGCACGGGGAAGCCGTCCGCGCCGCCGCCGACGAGCTGGAGGTTGGCGGAGGGGCGATCGTAGCGCCACACCCACACGCGGTTCGGGTTCCCGTACTGGGGGACCGCGACGTAAATCTCGGCCTTCTCGTGGATCTTGGCGTAGATGGCGAGGTAGTTGAGGATGTCACCGTCGAGCGCGGGGGTGCACTCGTTGGGGTGGAGGAAGAGCTGCTCGATGAAGTCGACGCCCATCTTCTTCCGCGCGGTGTCGCGCACGAAGTAGATCTTGTCCTCGAGCTTGCTCACCTCGAGGCGCTCCGAGAGGCCGTGGCCGCTGTCGGTGCGCTTGAGGTAGATGTCGGTGCGGCCGAGGAAGATGTCCATCTGGCCGTCGTCACTGGGGTCCGTCTTGATGCCGTTGAGGTAGATCTCGTAGGACTCCGCGAAGACCTCCGCGTTGAAGTCCTCGCCTTCCTGCTCGAAGTCGATCTTCAGGTTGGGGAAGACGCCCTGCTGGAGCTGCTGGAGGATGAACGAGATCGCGCCGTTGAGCTCCTGATCGGTGAGCTTCGACATCAGCGCGGGGTCCTGGAAGGCCATCGTGGCCGCCAGGTAGAAGTAGTAGTTGACCGGCTGGTTGCCGATCTGCTCGTAGAACGGCGGGACGTTCTGGTTCTGGTTCTCGGCGGCGAGGCCGATCTGCGTGTAGAGCAGGAAGAGCGGCTCGCGCTGCTCGACCTTGTCCACGAACCAGATGAGCTCGACCATGCTGCGGAGCTCGTTGGCCTTGAGGCCCCATTGGTCCGGCTGGAGCGCGTTCCAGGGGATGCCGGAGGTCTCCGCGGCGGCCTGACGGACGCGCTGGAGGTTCTGCTCCGGGACGGCGGCCGGCTGCATCGCGGGCACGACCGTCTTGTCCTTGACCTTGCGGCCGTTCTGGTAGAGATCGACCTCCGGGAAGAACTGGGCGTCCGGCCGGGCGATGCGCGACTTGACGTTCCGCTGGATGGTCGTGTCGGAGTAGTCGACGCTCTTGTTGTCGGGCCACTTGAGCACGATGACGCGCGCGAGCTTCTCCTTGCGTTTGCGCTCGGCCTCCTTCTCGGAGGCCGTCATCGCCTCTTCCTTTTCTTCCTTCGACTTGGTGTCCTTGAAGGCGGCGTCCGGCGCGCGGCCGAACGCGGAGCCCTCGGGCGCGGTCGTGGCGGAGAGGGGGGCGCCTGCCGTGTCGAGGGGCGCAGCGCGCGCGGGCCCGGCGAACCCGAGCATCACGAGGCACGCCATCAGGAACACAGTCATCTCCCCTCCTCCGAGTCTGCGCGCGAGTCTACGCGAAGCGCTCGCCGCTTGCAGCAACGAGCACGCGCATCGGCGTTCGGACGGCGCCTACCGGCAGCTCGTGACGGTCCCGGAGATGGCGCAGGTGTAGGACTTGCCGCCGGAGACCGACGCCGAGGTGGGCGCGCCGGCGCCCTTCGGGTGGAGCTGGCAGGACTCGCCCGTCGGCACGTCGGGCACGGTGGCGCTGCCGTTGTTCAACGAGCGCTTGTCGCGGAAGCTCGGGCAGGTGATCTCCACGCTCGTGGGGATCGGCGAGCCGGTGAAGGTCACGTTCACCGCCGCCTTGGCGCCGAGCCTCGGCGCGGCGGGCGCGGACGGGGCCCTCGGCGTCGGGTCCTTGACGGTGCGGGGGCGCACGGGCGCGGCCTTGGTCTCGACCTTGGCGACCTGGCCCGTGTCCTCCTTCGCCTTCTTCACCTGCGGCGCCGGCGCGGCGACGGCGACGGTCTCCACGGGCTTCTCGACCTTTTGCATCTGGAAGAACCAGAGCGCGACGACCGAGAGGACGGCCACGCACGCGAGCGCGAAGACGCCGAGCAGGACGGCGAAGACGCGCACGGACTGCACGCGCGACTCGGCGTTGTTGTTGCCCGTGGGCTGCGGGCCGGCGACCTGGAACGGCGTGTTGTTGGCGGCGCCGCCGTAGCTGACGACCGGGCCGGACACCATCGGCTGGGGCGCGTGCGACGGCGGCGGGCCCATCGAGCCGCCGCCGGAGATCGGGGTCGGGTTGAAGGTGGGGGGGCCGTTGAAGGCCGGGCGGGCCGCGGGCGGGCCGGACATCGACATCGGCGCGGCGGACGGCGGCGCGCTCCCCGCCTTCGGGCGCTCCGACTTCGGCGCGGGGATCGCGAAGAACGAGGTGGCGCTCGGATCGTTTCCTGCCTCCTTCTCGTCCTCGTTGTCGGAGAGCGGCATCATCTGGAGCATGCCGGTCTCGTCGGGGCTGCGGGCGCCCAGCGACTTGCGCGGCGCCGGCGCGGCCGGCCTGGGGGCGCCGGGCTTGCCGCCCTTCACGGACGGCGGGAGGTCGTCCTCCTGAACGCTCGGCGCGGGGCGCGCGGCGGAGGCGCTGCGGGGCACGATCTTCGGGGCGACCACCGGCGAGGGCGAGGCGGACACCGGGGTCACGGGGGGGGCGGGCCGCACGGGAGGCGGCACGCGGCGGACGGGCACCGGCGCCTTCGGGCCGGTCGCCTCCGGCTCGACGTGCGCGGGCATGGGAGCGGGCGAGGCGTCACGGCTCATCGATTCGCGCAAGCGCTCCTCGATGCTCTTCCGCGGAGCCTTGTCGTTGGTTGTCATCCGGGTACCTCCCTGCCCTGGGTCAGCGTCGGGCAGATCGGGGAGCCGATGGAGGCTCCCGTAGAAGAAATCGCAGAATTCCTTTAGATAGACGCCACGATCCTTGTAGAGCTGGCGACGAAGGTCGACGAGCAGGTCGTGCCCGGTCTGGTACCGGTTGCGCGGCCGGGCCTGGAGGAGCTTGGCCACGATGGGACCCATGCCGGGCAGCTTCGATTCCAGCTCGCGGCACTGCTCCGAGAGCTCGCCGCCCTCGATCGCGGCGTAGACGGCAGCGATCGGGTCGGGCGCGTCCATCGGGACGCGGTAGGCCGGGCGCCCCATGAGGAGCTCGTACAGGATGAGGCCGAGCGCGAAGAGGTCGGTGCGGTGGTCGATGTCCTCGCCGCGCGCCTGCTCGGGCGCCATGTAGACGGGCGTGCCCTTGACGCGGTTGGGGTCGTCCCGGGCGAAGTCGGCGTTGTCGACGCGGGCGAGGCCGAAGTCGAGGATCTTGACCTCGCCCGCCTTCGTCAGCATCACGTTCTCGGGCTTCAGGTCCCGATGGACGAGCTGGAGGCGCTCGCCGTTGTCGCCGGGGGTCGTGTAGGCTTGGTAGAGCGCGTCCGCGAGCTCGCAGCCGATCTCGACGGCGGCCTCGGTGTAGACCTGCTCGCGCGCCTTGACGCACGCGTCCAACACCTCGCGGAGGGTGACGCCGTGCACAACCTCCATCACGACGGCGTCCTCGTCCTCGAGGTACTCGAAGACGCGGACGATGCTGCGGTGCTTCACCTGATCGAGGAGCGCGAATTCCTGCAACAGCAGGCGCACCGACTCCGGGTTCGGCTCGCGCAGCTTCTTGACGGCGACCACGCGCCGCTTCCCGGGGTGGATGCCCCGCCCCGGCACCTCGCCCACCGCGAGGTACACCTTGCCGAAATGCCCGGCGCCGAGCTCTCCGGTGATCTCGTACTGTTTGATGGAGCGGGCCACGCGGAGTCCAGTTTGACGGCGGCTCGATCGTACGGCATCGCGACCCCGCCCGCAACCCGCGCCCGAGGGAGCGGCGTCCCCCCTCCGTTCAGCGGCCCTTCTTCCGCCTCGCGACGCGGGAGAACAGCGCGCGCCGGACGTTGAACCAGGCGGCCGGGAGGTAGCCGAGCGCGACCAGCAGCCCGAGGACCGGCAGGAGGACGGTCGTCGTCTCGCGGAAGGTCGTGGCGTGCACCCAGCCGTCGGCGTCGGGCACGCCCGGGGGCGCGTCGAACCAGCCGCTCGGATGGATCCAGACCGCGCCCTCGCTTCGGAGGAGGGAGGAGAGGCGGAGCTTTGTCTCGAAGGAGCGGCGCAGGTAGAAGGGATCGACCTTGTAGCGGGCCTCGAACCAACGGAACCGAACCGCGGCCGCCGCCTTGAACGCGTCGGCGAGGCCCTCGGTCGTGCGGCTGATGAACGAGCTACCGCCGCCCACCTTGGCGATCCACGAGAGGGCGCCGTTGTCGACGCCGCGGGTCTCGACGCCGCCGTTGATGATCTCGCCGGCGAAGCCCTTGCACATGACGCGGGGGGAGACGCTGAGGTCGTCCGGGACCTCGAAGCCGCGCCAGGCGGAGCGCCCGAGGCCGACGGTGTACACCGTGGGGACGTTGCGCACGTCGGAGGCTTCGCCGCGACGGACGCCGTCGAGCCGCTTCAGCATCTTCTCGAGGCGCGGCGCGTTGTCCGAGCACACGTCCGTCGGGAGCTCGTTGTTGAAGCCGTCGGTCAGGGCGATGATCGTCGGCGCCTGCTTGCCGACCTCGACCGCGCGCTTGATCTCGGGGTTGGTCAGGAGGGTGCTCGAGGCCCAGTCCACCGCGTTGTAGAAGTAGGTGAAGCCGGCGCCGACCTTCAGCTCGTTCTTGATGAGCTGCCGGAAGTCCTTCTTGTTGTCGACGATCCACTTGCCGCCGAGCGGCTCGGGCACGCCGGAGCCCTTGAAGATCAGCGGGACCACGGCGGTCTTCACGTCGGTGGGGAAGAAGGCGTCCACCACGTCGTTGCGGAGCAGCGCCGCGCGGAGCTTGTCCATGCGCGTGCGGCCGCTGCCCTCCTCGTCGACGATGGACATGGAGCCCGAGCTGTCGATGAGGAGGATGAAGAGCTGGTCGGCGCGCGCGGGCTCGTGGGGGACGATCTGGAAGTCGTTCCGGCCCTCCCGCAGCACGCGCTGGTTCTTGTGGAAGATCTCCATGTTGTCTTCCGACAGGGGGATCTTCCACTCTTCGCCGTCGACGCGCATCTGGAAGGCGACGCGGACCTGCCCGGACGCGCGGTCGACGAAGGGGAGGCAGTTGGCGACGTCCTCCTCCTTCACCGTGGCGTAGCACTCCTCTTCCGTGGTGAAGATGTGCAGCTCGAGCGCCTGCTTTCCCTGACCGCTCGCCGTGGGCGGCGCGACGCGCACCGTGGTCCCGGGGACCGGCGCGAGGTCGGACTGCCCGCAGCCCACCAACGCGAAGGCGAGGAGGAAGGAGAGGAACCTCACCGCTCCTCCCGAGGGAGCATGATGAACTCGACGACGGTGGGGTCGTTCGAGGGGCCGAGGAGGAGGCGGTCACCCGAGGAGAGCCGTGTCTCCAGCGGGGCGGGGCGCCGGGCGTCGTAGCGCAGATCGATCCGCTCGAGGAAGCGCCGGACGAGCGTGGGCTTCAGGGTGAGCCCGCGCGCGCGGTACTCCTGCTTGCGCGTGACCATCACGGACATGTGGAGCTCCATCACGCCGTCCTCCGCGGGGAGGAAGAGGTCGAGCCCGCGCGGGAAGTGGCCGACGAAGCGCTCGCGTACGCCGCCGTCCGGTGCGTCGACCGGGATGCGCCGCCCGTGGCGCGACTCGCTGACGATGCGGAGCCAGCCGGCGTAGAGATTATCGGGGATCCCCCAGGCCAATATTCCGAACGTGCCGCCGAAGGCGAGCGCGCCGCCGGCGCTCGCCAGGTAGAGGTCGGACAGGCCGATGAAGGAGGACTTGGGGTACCCCATCACGTACCAGGTCGCGCCCGCCACGAGCCCCGCGGCGGCGCCGGCGCCCATGTGCGTGAAGAACCCCGCGCCGCGACGGAACACGAGGGGGCCGATGCCCGTGAGGACGCCGCAGATGAAGAAGGCGGCGAGGCGGTAGCGGAGCGAGACGAGGGTGGGCTCGCCGAGGTCGAGCTCCCCCGCGTCGTCGAAGGCGAGCGGGCCGGCGACGCTGTGCCAGCTCCAGTACCCGGCCATCGCCAGCAACCCGGAGATGGCGCCGCTCCCCGCCGTGCGCAACACCCGCTTCCACACGGCTTCACGGCGGAGCGAGGCCTCGGCCAGGGTGGAGGCGCCCGCCACCGCGACGACGAGCGCGGTGAGGTAGACGGCGCCGTCCCAGGCCACGGTCCAGAACGGAAAGATCACCCCGAAGGCCAGCACCACCCACCACGCGATCAGCGCGGCGCCGGAGCACACGAGCGCCAGCGAGAGGTGACGCATCCAGGTGTAGGGGATGAGGAAGATGTTCACGGGGTCGCGATTCTATCACGGGTCGAAGCCGCGGATGCGGCGCGTTCCGGGGCACGGACGCACGGTCGGGAGCGGGCCCGTGGCGTATACTCCGCGGCGGAGCGCACATGGCCCAAGGCGATCTCGTCCTCTACCTCGTCTTGTCCCCCGAGTTCGGCGGCACCCGCTTCGGGCCGTTCGAAGGGCTGGAGGCGCGCCTCGGCTCCAACAAGGATCGGTGCCACATCACCCTCCCCGAGTCCCTCGGCGTCGCGAAGGAGCACTGCAAGGTCATCCGCCAGGGCGGGGCCAACATGATCCTCGCGCCCTCGGAGCGCACGGCGGCGGTGTTCCTGTGGAAGGGCGACGCGCGGCGGCCCATCCAGGTCCAGGCGCCCACCGCGGTCAAGCCGGGGGACTCCTTCGCGCTCGTCACGTCCGAGGGCCCGCGTTTCTTCATCGAGCTCGGCGATCTTCCGCCCGAGATGAAGGCCGCCCGCGCCCCCACCCGGCGCGGACCGCAGAACCTGACCGCCGGCCGGTTCGGCCGCGCCGGCCTCGATCTCTTCCTGGCCCGCCTCTACACCCTCTCGCCCGTCGCCATCGCGATGCGCGGGATGTACTTCATCAAGTCGGGCGCCATCTGGCAGCCGCGGATCATCATCCTCGGCGCGATCATGCTCTTCGGGTACTTCTCGACCGGCGTGTCCGCGTGCACCGCCTTCAAGTTCAAGACGGACGCCAACAAGGCGGTCGAGGAGGCCGAGACCTGCAAGGAGAGCCTCGCCTACGCGGGGAGCATCGGCAACGACGTCGAGAACTTCAAGTTCGACGAGCTCGCGGTCACGATCACCGGCGTGCGGTCGGTGGGCCTCGCGATGAACAAGGACAAGGCGTTCATCGGCCTCGTGAAGACGGAGTCCAAGAAGATCCTCGACAACCCAGACGTGTACTCCTGGCTCTACGAGGACTCGGCGCGGCCCGAGGAATTCGCGAAGCTGCGCGAGCGCATCGAGAAGTCCGACAACTTCGACCCCGACACCAAGCGCCTCCTCCCCTTCCTCGCCGCGACCCGCAACCGCGTCCAGGGCCAGTGGGGCCAGACGCTCGACGGCGCGAACAAGACGGTCTGCGCCCGCGGCCCCGCGCGCCTCAGCTATCGACAGGCGAAGAACCTCGGCTTTACGAACGTGGCACTGGACGCCTACGTCGAAGGCGACGCGACGCAGATCTCACAGGACGAGGTCGCACGGACCCAGCTCCTCTCCGAGACCGCCGCCGCCGCGGGGTTCCCGCCGCTCGACACCACCGTCCCGAGCGGCGTGGACGCCATCCGCCAGGGCGAGCGCACGTGCGTGCGTGCCGACGGTGACGACGACCGCGAGTCGATCGCCAAGGTCGTCTCCCTCTTCGAGGACAGCGTCGGGCGGTCGGCCAAGTTCGTGCCCGACATCGACAGCCCCTTCGTGACCGTCTCCCGCATCGCCAAGATCTTCGCCGCGGACATCCCCGGCACCCGCTACGCCGACGCGTCGAAGATCACCCTCGACTTCGTGAAGCAGTCACCCACCGTCGTCGTCGCGGACACGCCGGGCGGGCCGTGGGTGCTCGAGCGCACCGCCGAGGTGATCGCCCGCGCGATCGTCCTGTCGTGCGACGCCGCGCTCAAGGGCGACGCGAAGAAGATGGAGGCCACCTTCGGCAAGCTGCCGGGGCCGGTGCCGTGCCTGGTGCTGAACTACCGCCTCACGCACGAGTAGGCGGCGGGCGAGCGGCGGGCGAGCGGCGGGCGGGGGCCCCGCGGCTACCGGACGTCGTAGCCGGCGTCCGTCACGGCGTCGGCGAGGCGCTGCCGATCGAGGTTGTCGCCTTCGACCACGGCTTCCTTCGCGTCGAGGGAGACGACGACCTTCTTGACGCCGGGCACCCGCGCGAGCGCCTTCTCCACGGAGAGCACGCAGCCCCCGCAGCTCATCCCGTCGATCCCGAGCTTGATGCTGTCCATCTCACACCCCTCGCTGTTCGGGCGGCCACACGTACTTGTGCATCTGCACCTGGAAGCGCACCGGCAGCCGGTCGGCGAGGATCCAGTCCACCAGGGCCTGCGGATCAACGAGGCCCCACGCGGGCGAGAAGAGGACCGACCCGACCTTCTGGTCGAGCTGGTGCTCCCGCGTCACGTCACGCGACCACTCGTAGTCGCGTCGTGACGCGATGACGAACTTGACCTCGTCCTTCTTGCGAAGGAGGGGCACGTTGGACCAGAGGTTGGCGCGCTCCTCGCCGCTGTCGGGCGGCTTCAGGTCGAGGATGACGTGCACGGCGGCGGGCACCACGGAGATGTCGCGGCTGCCGCTGGTCTCGAGCAGGACGGTGAGCCCGCGGTCGAGCAGGGCCTGCATCAGCGGCGCCGCCGAGCGGTGCACGAGGGGCTCGCCGCCGGTGACCTCGACGAGGGGGATGCCGGTCGCGAGCACCTTGTCGACGACGGCGTCGATCGGCTCACGCGTGCCGCCGGTGAAGGTGAACACGGAGTCACACCAGGTACACCGCAGGTTGCACCCCGCGAAGCGCACGAACACGCACGGCAGGCCGACCCAGGTGCTCTCGCCCTGGACGGAGGTGTACACCTCGATGAGCCGAACGTCCGCCGCTGTACCGTTTGTCACGCCTCTCCCTAACCGCCGCGGAGATAGGAGCCCCCGACCATTGAGGAGGTCGGGTGCGCCATCGGATCGAGAGGGACTCGCTCGGAGACGTTCGCGTCCCCGCGGACGCCTATTGGGGCGCGCAGACCCAGCGCGCGATCGAGAACTTCCCCATCTCGGGCCAACGCATGCAGCGGCGCTTCATCCAGGCGCTGGGCATCGTGAAGCGCGCGTGCGCGTTCACCAACGAGGAGCTTGGCCTGCTGCCGGTGGACGTGGCCGAGTGGGTCGGCGTCGCCGCGCAGGAGGTGGCGGACGGCGAGTGGGACGCCCAGTTCCCGGTGGACGTGTTCCAGACGGGCTCCGGCACGTCGACCAACATGAACGCGAACGAGGTCATCGCGAACCGCGCCATCGAGCTCATGGGCGGTGAGATCGGCACGCGTAAGCCCGTGCATCCGAACGACCACGTCAACATGAGCCAGTCCTCGAACGACATCGTCCCCACCGCGCTCCACATGGCGGCGGCGCTGTCGATCCAGGAGGACCTCCTCCCCGCGCTCCGGTACCTGCGCACTGCGCTCGCGACGAAGGCGGCCGCCTTCGACGACGTGGTGAAGACCGGCCGCACCCACCTGATGGACGCCACGCCCGTGCGGCTCGGCCAGGAATTCGCGGGGTGGGCGCGCCAGATCGAGCTCAGCATCTCCCGCGCGGGCCGCGCCCGGGACGCCCTGCTCGAGCTGGCCCTCGGCGGCACCGCGGTGGGCACCGGCCTGAACTGCCCGGTCGACTTCCCGCGCAAGGCCATCGCGCGCATCTCGGTGGACACCGGCCTGCCCTTCGTCGAGGCCGCGAACCACTTCGAGGCCCAGGGCGCGGTGGACGGCGTGGTCGAGGCGAGCGGCCAGCTCCGCGTGATCGCGGTGTCGCTCGTCAAGATCGCGAACGACGTGCGCCTGCTCGCGAGCGGCCCCCGCGCGGGGCTCGCCGAGCTGAAGCTCCCGGTGACGCAGCCCGGGAGCTCGATCATGCCCGGGAAGGTCAACCCGGTGATGTGCGAGATGCTCGCGATGGTCGGGTGGCAGGTCATCGGGAACGACACCACCGTGACCCTCGGCGCGCAGGGCGGATCGCTCCAGCTCAACACGGCGCTGCCGCTCCTGGCGGACAACCTGCTGCGCTCGGTGACGCTGCTGGCGAACGGCGCCCGTACCTTCGCGAGCCGCTGCATCGACGGGATCGAGGCGGATCGCGAGCAGTGCGCGAGCACCCTCGAGCGCAACCTCTCGCTCGCGACGGCGCTGGCCCCCGCGCTCGGCTACGACCGCGCCGCGGAGCTGGCGAAGGAGGCCGCGCGCACGAACCGCGGCGTCCGTGAGGTGGCGAAGGCGGCGAAGGTCCTGCCGGACGCGACGATCGACGCCCTGCTCGACCCCGCGGCGATGACGCGGCCGGGCGGCACGGGGTCGGGCGGGTAGCGGCGGCGACGCGGCTTCCACAGGCTGCGGCGCGCGCGGTCGGCGGCCGCGGCAGGACCCGCCATCCGTCAGGTGTCCGCCGCCGGGCACCGCGGGCCACGTCGGTCGCCCAGAGACCCCCCAAAACGGAAGAAGGCGGGCCCTGTGAGCCCGCCTTCTACGTGGGAGCGAGGCGGGCTACTCGCCCATGTGCTCCGCGATGAGCGCCTTGATGTCGCGTGCGGAGGTGACGTACTCGTCCATCGAGATGACCGTCATGTCGGGCGCGACCAGGAAGGACGTGGGGATGAAGCCGTCCACCTCGAGGAAGGGGATCTCGGTGTCGTCCTCGCTAAAGGGCGCGACCACGGGCACGCCGTCGAGCCCAAAGGTGTCCCGCCAGTCCGCCAGCACGCTGGCGGTGGGGAGGCCGCCCCGCGCGTTCTGGTAGAGCAGCTCGAACGAGATGAAGTTGGGGTACTCCTGACGCACCTTCTCCTGCTCCGCCGCGAGCTCCTCGGCGAGGTCCTGGCAGGGGCCGCACCAGCCCGCGGACACGGTCACGAGCATGTAGTTGCCGCAGAACGTGTAGAAGCCGGCCTCCTGCTCGTAGGAGTCGATGCCCGCCCAGGCATTGAGGGTGTCGCCCACCTGGTAGGCATCCCACTCGTAGACCCTGCCGCCATCGACGTAGGAGCCGATGCCGGTCGGCCCGGCGTTCTCCATGTCGGGGAGGACCGGGCAGGCGCCCACGAGGTAGTCGCCATTTTCGTAGGGGTGCGACCACTCGAAGTTCGGGTTGAGCTCCGCGTCGATCTCGGCCTTGTCGTCGTAGCCGTCACCGTCGGAGTCGGCCGCGAGGGGGTCGGTGCCGGCGTTGGCCTCGTCACCGTCGGAGAGGCCGTCGTCGTCCGAGTCGGCGGACTCGGGGTCGGTGCCGGCGGAACGCTCGGCTTCGTCGAGGATGCCGTCCCCGTCCGAGTCCATCTTGGCGTTTTCCACCGCTGCACAGCCGACCAGGAGCACAAACGACGACAAAAGGACACGCATAGATTCTCCGACGAGGGGTCACAGGATAGCACCCGCGTCCGCGCTTCACCTGTCAAAACTTCGGTGGCCCGATCCCTTTCCGGAAGCCGACGCCCTGGAGAACCAACGATGCTCGCCACCCTCCTCCTGACCTTCGCGGCCTTGGCCGCCGACCCCGCCGCGCCCCATGCCCACCACGGCATCGTGGCCTCCTACAACGGCGCCCCGCCCGCCGTGCCCCTCGCGGCTGACGACGCCACGCGCCTCGCCGCGGGCGAGCTCGTGCTGAAGCAGGTTCGAACGGGCAATGGGGGGCACGGCGTCGCGTTCATGGACATCAGCGCGGCGCCGGCGGCCATCTGGAGCCGTATCGTCAACTACGGGAAGTACCCGGAGTGGGTCGACAACGTGAAGGCGTGCGAGGTGTACCGTCGTGACGGCGCGAACATCTATACGCGCTTCGTGCTCGATCCGATGGGGATGAACGTCGAGTACTTCATCAAGCACACGTACAACCCGACGGCCGGCTGGCTGACGTGGACGCTCGACTACGACCGCCTCTCCGACCTGGACGACTCGGTGGGCTACTGGCGCGTCACGGCGCTCCCCGCCGCCGCGAACGGCGTCGCGCGGAGCCGCCTCGAGTACTCGGTCGACATCCGCTTCACCGGGTGGATCCCCGGCTTCGCCCAGGACATGATCTCGAAGCACGGCCTGACGAACGCGGTGACCTGGGTGAAGCAGCGCTCCGAAGGCGGATGATCCGGGGGCGGCGTCGGAAGCGCCAAACGCCCGCTGCAACGCGCTCCTTCGGCCGGATGTGGTATCCTCGCGGCCGGAGTCTCCACATGCGTAGCATCGTCCTGTTCCTTCTCCTCGCCGCGTGCGCCGACCCGTTCGGAGACGCCCAGAAGGTCGACACCATCGAGGGCTGGGAGACCTACCTCGCCACGGATCCGTCGGGCTCCGACAAGATCTCGGCCGACACCCGGCTGGAGCAGCTGCTGGTCGAGCGCGCGCTCACGAGCACCAAGCTCGCCGAGTACGACGAGGTCATCACCCGCTTCCCGAAGTCGCGCGCGCTCGCGAAGGTGCAGGCCGCCCGCGCCCTGACCCAGTTCGCCAGCGCCGAGGCGGAGAACACCCCCGCCGCCTGGGAGGCCTTCCTCGCGCAGAACCCGACGGCCGACGCCTCCATGCGGAAGAAGGCGAGCGCCCGGGTGCAGGTCGCCGGGTACATCGACAAGCTCCAGATTGGAGAGGTCAAGGTGGAGGAGGTCAACCTCGCCGAGGACCCCAAGGGCCCGAAGGACGGCTGGGGCTTCACCGCCGAGGTCACCAACACCGGCGACAAGACGCTCGACTTCCTCACCCTCGAGGTCCAGCTCCTCGACGCGAGCGGCGGGAAGCTCGTCGCGAAGAGCTACCCGCTCGCCGGCACCACCGGCCCCGGCGGCATGTCGCTCCCCGAGGAGTACACCAAGCCGCTCAAGCCCGGTGACAAGCGCGTGTGGGTCTACACGATGGGCGAGATCCCCGAGGGCTGGTCCAAGCAGGTCCGCCTCGTCCCGACCTCGCTGCAGTTCAACGGCAACCTGTCCGGCGCCAAGTAGCGCGTGACCGGGGCGAGGCCTCGCGCCTCCCCCGGTTAGCGTGACGCCGTGCTCCTCCTCCTCGCCGCGTGCACCGCACCCCCCACGGGGGCCGAGCCGACCGTGTGCGACCCGCGCACGCTCGCGCCCGGTGAGGTGCGCGCGCGGCAGATCCCGTGCAGCGACGAGCTGGTGACCGGCGGCGAGGGCCGCTCCGGGGACTGGCTCCTCGAGAACGCCCACGCCCGCTACGTCGTGCGCGGTACCTACGCCGCGCTGACCCACCTCGACGAGGACGGCGGCACGCTGATCGACGCCGCCACCCCCGGCGGGATCGACGTGCTGTTGGAGTACCTGCCCGACGGCGACCGCCGCACGATCGAGGCCGTCCAGGTCGACGGCGAGGCCCGCCTCGTGCTGCCGGGCGTGACCTACCGCCTCGGCGCCGACGACGACGTGCTCACCATCGAGGCCGCCGGCAGCGGCGTACTCCAGGGACGCGTGGGCGCCGATCGCACCGGCGCCACCGTGCTCGGGACAGAGGGGAGCTTCGTGGGCTTCGACGGCACGCCGACCGGCGACGGGAGCGCCGTCGCGCTGTCGGGGGTGACGCGCGCGGCCGTGTCCCGCGAGGGCCTATGGCCCGACGGCGACGACGTGGACGTGGTCGTGGACGCCGACCGTGTGCTCGCGCTCGACGACGGCGTGGAGCGCGCCCGCCTCGTGGTGGAGGACGGCCGCGCCACCGGTCGCGTGCCCGCCGGGGCCCTCCTCGTCGGGGAGCGCGACGGGTGCGCGTACGACGGCGTCACGACGCTCGGGTGCGCGTACCTCGACGTGCGGGTCCAGGACGCCGACGGCAACGACCTCGTCGCGGCGGTGACCGACCGCGCGACGCCGTGGCCGCTCCCGCGCGGCGGCGGGCGCGTGCCGCTCGGACCGAGCGCGCGGCCGGTGTGGGTGTGGGCGGGTCCGACCTACACCGCGGTGCAGCTCGCGTGGGGGGGCGTCGACGCCGCCGCGACCGTGACGCTCCACCGCGCGTGGCGCCCCGACGACGTCGCGCTCGCCGCGCCCGCGGTCTTCGTCGCGCCGCACGCCGCCGCCACCGCCGCCCCCGAGGCCGCCGCCGCCGACCTCGCCGCGGAGGGCGTGGAGTTTGCGGTGCTCCTCGCGGACGACGAGATCCCCACCGTCTCGGTGGACGCGCACGACCGCATCACCGCCGTCGCCGGCTCGCGCGCGGCCGCGTCCGTCTGGTCGTGGCCGTGGTCGCCCAACAGCCGCGAGCCCGCGCACGGCGCCGCACCGTGGAGGGGCCTCGACGCCCTCGACCTGCTCGCGGCGATGGAGGGGGGCCAGTCGATCGCGCGCCTCACCGTGGTGGACCCGGTGTGGGTCGACCGCGCGCGCACGCTGGCCGATCCCGACGACTGGGACCCGCGCCCCGACGCCATCTGGATCGACGACCTCGACGACCTCCCCACCTTCCTCGACCTGCTCGCCGACCGCGTGGACGTGACGCCGCTCGGTCCGCGCACCTGGATCGGCGTGGACGCCGACCGCAACATACCCGCCTACGAGGCCGGCATCGTGGACGGGCGCACCACCGCCGGCACGGGCCCGCGGCTCGTGCTCACCGACGCGGGCGTCGCGCGGGGCGTCCGCACGCTCGAGGTGCGGTTGGACGCGCCGAGCTGGATGGGGATGGAGAGCGTGGACCTCCTCACCGACGCGAGCGCGACGACGCACGACGTGGCGGGCGCGGGCCGGTGGCGGTGGACCGTGCCGGCCACGGCGTCCTGGATCGTGGCGGTCGCGCGGGGGACCAACGCGGTGCCGTGGTCGCCCGACCCGGCGTGGGCGGTGAGCGCGCCGCTGTGGATCGTGCCGCCGGATCGCACCCCGGGCGGCTGACGCGCGAGGGATCCGGAGGGCGCGCCGACCGAAGGGAGGCGCGGTTCGGGGCACGGCGGGCGCGAGCCGCCGGGCCCCAACCGAGGGCGGAGCCCGAGCCCGGAAGGAGCCCGACCCCCGCGCCGCGCGGGGGGCGCGCCCCCGACTACGCGTACCGGCTGGAGCTGGGCGGGATGCCGGGGGAGAGCGGATCCTTGTCGTTGTGGAAGGCCGTCGGGAAACACGCGAGCTCGTAGTTGCCCTCCTTGCGGGAGAGCGTGAAGCGTCGCCACGCGCCGCCCTTCGGATCCGCGCCGGAGAGCACGAAGGTCACGGAGGAGGAGGGCGGGCCGTCGACCCAGCCGACCACGGTGTGGCGGAGGTAGGGGATGCTGCGCGCCTCGGCCTGGACCTGGAACTTCTTGCCGCCGTCGGAGAGCCCGCCGAGCACCTTGAGGAGCTCGTCGAACGTGATGCCCTGGCGCAGCGCGCCCTCGATGGTCTTGCTCATCGCGTGATGGTCTCCAGCCCGTCGTTGTGGTCCCCGCCGCGCGCCTTGGTGCCCTCGGTGAGGCGGGGCCCCACCCAGATCACGCCCTCGCGTTCGCGAACGGAGAAGGTGGCGAGCGCGCGCTCCGGATCGGTGCGGCACGCCCCTGTCGTGAAGTCGTATTCCCAGTCGTGGTACGGGCAGCGGACGCAGTTCCCCGACACGTCGCCCTCGCCCACCGGGCCGTCCTCGTGGGCGCACGCGTTGTCGATGACCCAGAGCTTGCCGCCCTGGCGGAACACCGCGACGATCGTGGTGCCCTCGAGCGGGAAGGTGCCGGCCTTCGCGTCGGTCACCTGGTGGCCGAAGGCGACGGCGCGGTACCCGTCCGGCGTGCGGAAGGTGGGGAGCGTCGTGAGCGGTAGGGGCGCCGAGGACGCGGGACGGGCCGCCGGGGCTGCCTCAGCGGGGCGCCCGAGGAGGCCCGTTCGGGAGAGGCGCTGCGCCGTCTGCTTGATGCGGTCCCGCAAGCCCATGGTGGCCCTCTGGTCGACGAGTCTAGCTTAGGCCGCCCAATCCGGGGCGGTGGGGGCGCGCCACGCGGCGTCGAGCGCCTCGGTCGCGGCCCAGAGCATCAGGAAGATGCGGCCGGCCTGCTCGAGATCGACCTCGACCTCGTTGGGCTTCTTCTCCTCACGCTCGAAGAGGGCCTCGAGGGCCTCGTCCAGGATGTGGGGCTGGGCGCGGTCGGCCACGCCGCGGACGCGCTCGGGGAAGCCGGCGTCCCACGGGAGGAGGCCGCGGGTGAGGCCGGAGATCTTCTTCGTGGCGAGGTCGATCTCCTTAGGGCCGATGCGGCCGATCTTGCCGCCGCACTGGTCGAAGATCCGCACGATGACGGCGAGCAGGTAGAGGGAGACCTCACCGGCCTGGCCGTCCATCTGGGGGAGGTTGCCCTTGAAGAAGCGGAGAAGCCGGCCCTGATCCTCGAGGAGGCGCTTGGCGACCGGCTGGAAGCTGGCGCCGAGCGTGGCGCACTGCTCGGAAAGCGTGTGGACGTGCGGGCGCGGGATCACGGCGTTCTCTGCCACGGGCAGCTCCAATCGAACCGCGCGACTATCGCCCGCCGACGAGCCGCGCCACCGCGCCGGCTGCGGCGTCCTGGCATGCCTCGCGGTTGGCGAGCCACTCGGCGTGCGCGGACGGCCCGACGACGTTGGTGATGCCGAGCACCACGGCGAAGGCGACCCCCGCGGCGGCGCAGGCGGCGGCGACCCCGTAGGCCTCCATGTGCTCGACCTGCCAGGACGCGCCGATGGCCGTCGCAAGCGCGGGATCGGTTGTGATGGCGACGAGGCAGGCAACGTCGGCCTCGGGGAGGGAGAGCCGCCGCAGCAGATCGGGGTCGGCCGCGACGGGGGGCGGCGGGAGGGGGACGTAGCCGAGGCCGAGCGTGGCGGTGCCGGAGACGAGGCCGACGCGGCGCGCGGCGACGACGGCGCCGATCGGGGGGCCGCCCGCGTAGGCGCCGGCGGTGCCGACGAGGACGACGGCGGAGGGGCGCTCGGACGCGAGGAGGCGCGCGGTGGCGATGCCGGCGGGGACGACGCCCACGCCGACGGAGAGGCCGGGGAGGCCGCGGCGCTCGGCGTCGACGGCGGAGAGGAGGAGCACGGGCATCGCGCGGGGGTTTAGCCGGATAGGCGCGGGCGCGAGGTGTGGATGTCGAAGCGGGACTGGCGTGAGGCCGAGGAGCTGACGCAGGTGGGGCGCTGGGCCGACGCCGCGGCGCGCTACGCCGCGCTCGCCGAGCGGGCGAAGCGCGTGATGGACCGTCGCGAGCAACGGGACGCCGCCGCGCTCGCCGCCGACGCGTACCGTCGCGACGATCGCCCCGCCGCCGCCGCGAAGATGCTGCTCCTCGCGCGGGACGCGGGTCGCGACGATCCGACCGACAGCGCGCAGCTCGCCGCCGTGCTCCTCGACGCGGGCCAGATCGACGCCGCGGCCGACATCGCGGAGGCGGCGCTGGTCAAGGCGGCGGGCGAACCCGTCGGGACCACGCTGGCGCTCGACACGCTGACGGGCCTGTGTCTGACGCGCGGAGCGGTGGATGCGGCGCGCGCGCACCTCGACCGGCTGGCCGCGATCGCGCTGCCGGGGAGCGAGCTGTCGCGGCGGTTCCGGGCGGCGCAGATCGACCGGCTGGACGGGCTCGTGGGGGCGGCGGAGACGGCGTGGGCCGCGCTGGCCCAGGAGCTGGAGCCGCATGCGCAGGCGGCCGGTCCGGCGGGCGCGGCGTGGTCGGAGCTGGGTGAGCTGGACCTGTTGCGGGCGGCCTTCGCGGAGGGCGAGGCGCGGGACGCGGCGTGCGAGCGGGCCGTGGGCCACTTCGGGCGCGCGCAGGCGGCATGGGGCCGGGCGGGGCGGC
>CAJBVW010000097.1 GCA_903959175.1 uncultured Pseudomonadota bacterium | reverse complement strand
GGGTCCCAGGCGTCGTTCAGCAGCTTGAGCGCGACGCGGCGCTTGAAGCCACCCGCGCCCTCCATGTCGGCGAGGTACACGGAGCCGAAGGACCCTTCGCCCAGCACGCGTCGGAGGGTGAAGCGTCTCCCCCCGCTCTCGGCGCTACTAGCCGCCACCGGTGTCTCCCGTGGCGGTGGTGCAGTCGCCGGGGATGAAGTTGATCGCGATCTGGTCCTCCGCGCGATCGCCTTCTTCGTCCAGGATCTCGGTGTGGTCGGTGTACGTGAGCACCGCCGTGAGGAACGGCTCGGTCGTCGACTCGAGGCCCGAGAGGTCCACGAAGCAGTACGGCTTGTAGCAGGCCGTGTATCCCTTCGGATGGTAGATGTGGTAGTGCCCTTCGTTCGGGGCGTTCTCGTCGGTGGACGGGGTTTCGACCAGCGTGAAGTTCTCGACCGTCACCGCGACCGTCTCACAGCCCTCAAGGTCCGACTCGGGCGGAGGCCAGGTGATCGTGATCGATGGCACCAGCGGCTCTTCGGCGGGGAGCGGCGGGGGGGCGCAGGCCAGGAAGGTGAGCAACAGCATCGCGCGAGTGTATACGATCGGTCCCGTCGGTTGGAATGGTGCTGTGCTGCTGATGCAGGTCCGTGCCTCCGCGGTGGGGCGGCCGGCGCCGCGTGTTATGCGCGGCCGGTCGCGGGAGTCGTTTCATGGGCTTGCTCAAGACCATCGTCCTCGGCCGGCCGAACGGCCTCCGCCGTTCGCTCGCCGGGAAGCTCGGCCTCTCTTCGCCTGGAGCCCCCGCCGCAGGTAGCTCGGCGGTGTCAACCGCTGCCGCCACCGCCGCGCACGAGCCGGCGGAGCGCGCGCTCGGGCTGCGCAACGAGGCCCCCAAGGACGTGACCCCGCCCGACGGCTACGAGGTGGTCCTCCACAAGGACTCGCTCGATCCCGGCAAGATCATCGAGATCATCATCGGCGGAACGGCCATCGCCGTCGCGAACGTGGGCGGCAGCTACTACGCGATCTCGAACACCTGCGCGCACGCGGGCGGCCCGCTCGGCGAGGGCAGCCTCGAAGGCACGACCGTGACCTGCCCGTACCACGGCTGGCAGTACGACCTCCGCGACGGTGTCTGCAAGACCCACCCGAACGCGAAGGTGTCCACGTTCCCCGTGCAGGTCGTCGGGAACGCCGTCTGCGTCCAGATCTAGGGCGTTAGAAGGGGCGAGGGCCGAAGCGAACCGCGGCGGTCACCTTTTGTCACGCGAGGCCCGGGCGCCGGCGTCGTCGCGACAGCTCGGTGCGCGTTCCCGGTGAGGGGCTCGACGCAGCCGTGTTCACCTGCGGTTCCGACGCTGGCGGGCCACGGGCCGGGCGTGGGGGCCCCTCGGCGCTCTACCTGCTGCACCCGACGCGCTTCCGCCATGATCGCGGGTGTCCAGTCCAAAAATACGTACGCGCACCGCAACAATCCTCGGACAAGGAGAGCTGCGGCGCGTACGAAGCCGACGCGGGCGAACCCGCGGCGAGCTACGCGATGGTGAGACCTTCTTCGGCAAGGAACTGGCCGAGGGTCTTGAGGCGCAGCGTGCGGAGGGCACGGGTGGAGATGCGGAGGGTCACGAAGCGGCTCTCCTCTTCCCACCACACCTTCTTCATCTGCAGGTTGGGGAGCTGGCGCCGCTTCGTCTTCACGTTGGAGTGAGAGACGTTGTTCGCGACGTTGGGACGCTTGCCGGTGAGATCGCAGCGGCGGGCCATGAGAGAATCCTCGGTAGGGTAAACGAGCCGCGCTCTTATCCGAAGGGGCCCCAATCGGCAAGAGAAAGGGAGCGGTCCTTGCCAACGAGGGAGCCCCGTGGCATGACGGGGCGGGGTCCGGATGACTCAACCGCGCGCGTCACTCCTGCTCTCCTTGGCCGCTGGGATGCTGTTCCTGGCCGCGCTGGACGATCGCCTGGTCGCGCTCCTCGAGCGGGCCGGATTCGGATCCGAGGCGTTGGGGTTGGTCTCTCCCTGGTTGGCCGTCGTGTTGGCCGCCGTCGCGCTCGTCCTCACCGTGGCGGGGGTGGCGTCCTTCCTGATCGGCTCCGCGCGCGACCAGCGCCGCGCACCTTACGTCGCCGCGCTCAAGCCCTTCGCCGCCGAATTCGGGCGCGGGGTTCGGGAAGCGGGGGAGTCCCTCGAGTTCGAGGCGCTCCGGGACGGGCAGCGGGTCGAGGTCTCGCTCGATCTCCGGCCCGGCGGGGGCATCGCGGTGCGCAGCTCCCCTCCGGCGCGCCAGTCGCTGAGCTGGTTCCGTCCGCCCGCCGCCGCGCCCTCGCGGGCCGCCGGGTGGAGGGAGGTCGAGCGCACTGAGCGCTGGCAGCTCCGCGCCGAGCTGCCCGCGATGGCGCGGCCACTCCTCGCCGACACCGGACTGATGGAGGTCGTGCACGCCTTCTTCACGTCGCACCGCGGCACTGCCGTCACCCACACCGTCTCCGGCATGGAGATCGACGCCGAGCTCTCTCCCGCGGACGCTGTCGGCGCTCAGGTGCGTGTCTGCGTCGAGATGGCGTTCCGGCTCCGCCGTCTGAACGGATAGAGCAGCGGGGAGGATCCGGCATGCACCCCGCGTACGCGCGCATCAACGTCCACGACGCCGGCGGAATGGCGATCCACCTCCCGATCGCGGACATCGGGCCCGGCCCCCCGCGCATGACCGTCGTCGCGGGCATCCACGGCGACGAGCCCTCGCCGCTCCTGCTGGTCGACCGCTTCGTCACCGCCCTCCGCGACGTCGAGCTCCGCGCCGGCATCCGCGTGATCGCCGCCGCCAACCCGCCGGCGCTCTTGCAGCGCACGCGTTGGAGCAGCTGGGACGACGAGGACATGAACCGCGTGGGAGACGGCCACGACGGCCCCGCGCTCACCCGCCGTCTCGCCGCCGCCGTGTGCGACGCGGCGACAGGCAGCCAGCTCTCGGTCAACCTCCACAACTTCGTGATGCGCACGCCGCTCCTCGCCATCGACCCGCCGGGGCTCTCTGCCGAGCGCCGCGTCCGGCACGAGCGCTACATCGAGGCCCTCGATCCGCACGTCGTGTGGGTCTTCGAGGACACCCCCGAGTCCGTGC
The DNA here is from genome assembly GCA_903959175.1 of uncultured Pseudomonadota bacterium. Classification (GTDB taxonomy): domain Bacteria; phylum Myxococcota_A; class UBA796; order UBA796; family SXON01; genus CAJBVW01. Next base: position 24,723 of record CAJBVW010000097.1, on the reverse strand, counting down.
GCACCTTCGCGACCAGCCTCGACGCTGCGCTCGAGCGCCGCGGGGTCGACACGCTCGCGGTCGAGATGGCGGACCTCCCCGAGCTGGACGAGCCGCTCCTGGCGCGCGCGATCTCCGGGCTCATGCGGCTCGCGGCGGTCTGCGGCTGCCTCGACGCCGCCGAGCGCCCCCTGCGCCGCACGACCGTGCGCGTCCACCGCAAGCTGATGCGTTCGCCCGGCGCGGGGATCTTCGAGCCCATCGCCCCCCTCGCGTCCCCCGTCGAAGAGGGGGAGGTCATCGGGGATCTCATCCCGCTCGAGCGGCCCGGAGACCGGGTGCACGTGCGGGCCAGCGGCACGGGCTGGCTCATCCAGCGCCTCGGGCGGCGCTTCGTGCGCCCGGGCGACATGATCGCGGCCATCGGACTGCGCCTGTAAGGCCCAGCGTTAGTGCGCTGGGCTCCGACGGTACAGCCGAAGCGTCACGTCAGATCGTGAAGTCGATGATGGCAATCCCGCGTTCCTGCTTCTCGAACTCGTCGCGGTCCCGACGAGGAGGCTGCTGCTCCGGGTCGGGAACCTCGATACGAAGCGGAAGCTGCGCAGACTCGCGCGGGCGGTTCTGCCGCTGACGGATGCGGTCGATGATGAAGGCGTCGAGCATCTCGGTCTCCAGGTCGGGAGTCCTGTGTCCACGAATATAGCATCGCCGGGAATGGCGGCAACATCGACGTTTCCGCGGAGCGCCGCATTCGATCCGCGCCACGGCCGTGCGGGCCTCACAGCGATCAGGCTCCGCGCCGCCGCCGACGGATGCGCTCGGAGAGCGCGGCGTAGATCGATGCTTCTTCGGGGGTGAGCACAGCCTCGTGGCGTCGCTCGGCGGCGACGTCCCCGCGCGCGGCGGCGCCGGTGAGGGCGGCTCCGCCCGACGCGGCCGCGCGGCGTAGGCTCTCTGTCGCGAGCGGGAGGAGCAGGCGAGGGGCGTCCTCCGGGGAGACGCCCGCGCGGCTGAGGACCTCGGAGGCGTCCAGGAACAACGCGGCGAGGTGTCCACACGCGAGGCTCGCGGCGGCGTGGTAGGCGGTCGTGTCTCCGGGGACGTCGAACGGGACCATGCCGAGGCGGCGGGCGAGGGTGGTGGCGGCGGCGAGCGCCCGAGGCGTCCCCGCGACGCGCGCGCCTACGCCCCGGAGCTGCGGTACGCCGACACCGACCCCGGGAAAGGTCATCAGCGGGTGGAGGACGCCGCGCTCGGGGCGATCTCCGAGCAGCTCGGGGCCGTGCGCCCCCGCCGCGTGCAGCGCCACCGCGCCCGCCGGGAGTCGCGCCGCGACCTCGCCCACGCTGCCGTCCCCCACGGTGATCCAGTAGACGTCGGCCTCGGAGGGGAGGGGATCGCCGCGCTTCCAGGTGACGACGTCGAGCCCCGCCGCTTCGAGGGCCGCCGCCACCGAGGCCCCGAGCCGGCCCATTCCGAGGATCGCCACGCGCATCCGCCCTCCCTATGCGCCGCCGCGGCGAGCCGGTAGACTTCCGCCCGAGCCTGGGGTGTGAGGATGGAGAAGCGGGCGATCCAACGTGTGCTCGTCGCGTGCCGGGGCGAGGCGGGGGCCTCGGTCGCGCGTCGACTCGAAGCGGCCGGCGTCGAGGCGGTCGTGCTCTACACCGACGAGGACGCAGAAGAACCCTGGTTGGACGAGGTGTCGTACGCGGCGCGTATCACGACGGACGACGGTTCGGACCCCTACCGGGACGGCCTCCGCCTCGTGAGCGCCGCGCTCGACGGCGGGTGCGACGCCGTGCACGCCGGCTTCTCCGCGATGGCCACCAACGCCGAGTTCTCCCACATGACCGCCAACGTCGGCCTCGCCTGGATCGGCGCGCCGCCGCCCGTGCTCGAGGCCTGCGCGGACCGCGTCGAGCTCCGCCGCCTCGCCCGGGAGGCCGGCTTCCCCACGGTCCAGACCAGTCCGCCGCTCGACACCCCCGCGGACGCCGCTCCCTGGCTCGCGCGCCTCGGCGCCCCCGTGCGCATCGCCGCCGTCCGACGCGACGCCCCGACGCCCGCCGCGATCCTCGCCGACGTGGCCGCCGCGCCCGCCGTCCTCGAGCGTCTCGCCGGCGCCCCCTACGTCGTGGAGCGTGCCGTCCGCCCCGCGCGCCACGTCGTGTTGGCCGTGCTCGGCGACGGGGCGGGGAACGTCATCCACCTCGGCGATCACGAGTGCTCGCTCACGCTCCAAGGTCGTGTCCGCGTCCGCGAGAGCCCCGCCCCGGGCCTCGACGATGCGCTCCGCGCGCGCCTCGAAGACGCCGCCCTCCGGCTCGCCCGCGGCGTCCGCCTCGTCGGGGTCGGCGCCGTCGAGTTCCTCGTCGGCCCGGACGGCCAGTGGTGGTTCCACGACCTCTGCCCCGCGCTCTTCGACGGCTACACCCTGCACGAGGAGATCTACGGCCTCGACCTCGTCCACGCGCAGGTGAGGCTCGCCTCCGGCGAGACTCTCGGCTGGTCCCAGGCCGAGATCACCTCCGCGGGCTGCGGCATCGAGCTGCTCCTGTGCGCCACGGACGCGGGCACCCTCGAGGCCTTCGAGCTCCCCGAGGGGGTGTCCGCCTCGACGACGCGCGACGTCGGCGCCACCGTCGATCCGGCCCGCGACCCCCTCCTGGCGCGGCTCACCGTCGGTGGCCCGATGCGTCACGCGCTGCTCGTCCGGGCGCGTGCGGCGCTCGAGGGGGTGCGCATCGAGGGCGTCCCGCACGACACGGACGCGCTCCTCGCGCTGCTGGGCGACTCCCGCGCGTGGGCGAACCACGTCGACACCGACCTCCTCGCGGACGTCGCCGCGCACCGTTCGTAGCCGTGGGCGGCCGTCCGGTCGCCCGACGCGGCTACCCGGCGCGCCCGCCGGTGCTATGATGCGCCCGCTGTGAGCGAACGCCTCGAAGAGATCTGCTCCATCGAGCTCCCCACCGGGGAGTCGGTCGGAGTCCACCGTCGGCGCTTCACCGGGGGCCTGGGCCCGCACGTCGCTATCGTGGCGGGGATCCGGGGAGACACCCCCGAGGGCACGCGCGTCGCGCACGCCGTCGCGCGGCACCTCTCCACCCACCACGAGCGCCTCTGCGGCACGGTGGACGTGTACCCCTGCGTCAACCCGCTCGCCGCGCACCACGGCGCGCGCCACTGGCCCGGGTTCGACCTCGATCTGAACCGACGTTTCCCAGGCCGGGCCGACGGGCACGCCCCCGATCGCGTCGCGCGCACCTTGCTCGACGCCACGCGCGCCGCCGACATGGTGATCGAGCTGCGCGGCGCCCACCCCGCGTTCCGCGAAGAGACCCAGGCCCACGTCCGCCACGACCAGCCGGTCGCGCTCGAGCGAGCCCTCCGCGCCAACGTGCGCGTCGTCTGGCGGCGATCGGCGGAGCTCCAGGGCACTGGAACGCTCGCCGCGGAGCTCCCGGGGCTCATCTGTCTCGAGGGGGGCGTCGGCAACCGGCTCACCGACGGCGTGGGCCTCGAGCTGTGTGACGGTGTGCTCAACCTCCTCGTCGTCGCCGGGGTCCTCCCGGAGGACGCCCTGCCGTTCCACTGGGCCGCCATCCAGCGCCCGCTCGTCGCGACCGACGAGGACATCGTGCGCGTCCGCGCCACCCGCGGCGGCCTCTTTCTCCCTTCCGGTCGGATGTGGGGAGAGGTCGAGGTCGGCACGCCCCTCGGCGAGGTCGTCGATCCGATCGCCGGAGAGACCCTCGAGATGATCACCGCGCCCGTCGCTGGCCGCGTCCTCGCGATGCGCGAGCAGCCGGTCGTCTACCCCGGCAGCCTCGTCGCGCGTCTGGTGGCGACATGAGCGTCGTCTTCCGCCTCGAAGCCCCGTACCGCGGGGAATACGCCCTCCACCGGCTCACCTTCGGCGGCAACGGCCCGGCCGCGGTCGCGATGGTCGCGGGCCTCCACGGCAACGAGGTCAACGGCATCCAGGCCTTGAACCTCGTGGCGGGCATGCTCCGGGTCATGCGCCCGAAGCGCCCGGTCCACCTCCTTCCCTGTGTCAACTCCATCGGTGCGGACGAGGCGCGCAAGCGTTGGCCGTTCGACGATCGGGACATCAACGCCGCGTTCCCCGGGGATCCCGAGGGGGCGCCAGTCGAGCGCATCGCCGCCGCCGTGATGGACGCGACCGACGCCGAGCTCTGCATCGACGTGCATTCGGGCGCCACGACGGTGCGCGAGCATCCGCACGCGCGCGTCCCGCTCTCCGGCCCCGAGCTCGAACACGCCCGCGCGATGATGCTCCCCGTGGTGTGGCGTCGCCGCGGCGACCGCTACGAGGGCGGCCTCGTCGGCGCTTGGCGCGGCGCGGGACGAGAGGCGCTGCAGGTCCGCGGTGGGCGCGGGCTCGCGCTCGACATGGACGACGCGACCACCCTCGCGCGCGGCCTCGTGCGGCTCCTCGCGCACCTCGGGCTCATCAGCCACCAGGACACCGGCACCCCCTCGCACGACACCGACCACGTGCAGGACTACCGCTCGATGGCGGGGGGGTTCTTCGTTCCTGAGGTGCAGACGGGTGAGCGCGTGGTCTCCGGCAAGCTGCTCGGCCTCGTGCGGAACCCGCTCGGCGGGGAGCCGATCGAGGAGATCCGGGCGCACAAGGCAGGGATGGTGCTCGCCGTCCGCGTCTACCCGATGGTGCACGCCCAGGAGCTGGTGGTGCGGATCGCAGAGGACGCGACCTAAGCTCTCGCCGCGACGGCGATGGAGGAGCGCATGCTCGGATGGTGGTTGTCGCTCCTGTTCGGGGCAGCGTGGGCCAGCGGCGGGCTCGTCGAGACCGGCGAGATGGACCTCACGGGCACCGGTGCGGACGCGGTCGCGGCCGCGCGTGTCGCGCTCGACGCCCGTCGCTTCGAGGAGGCCGCCTCCGCCTACGGCGCCATCGCAGACGCCGGCGGTGGCCCGTCCGCGCGCGTGGCCCAGGCGGTGGCCCTCTACGAAGGCGGGGAGCTGCGCGCCGCGCGCACCGCCGCCGAGCAGGCCCTCGCGAAGGACCCCAAGAACATCGCCGCGTTGAACGTGCTCGGCCTCGCGCTCGTGGACAGCGGCGCCGTCGCGACCGGGATCGAGAAGCTCGAGGCCGCGCGCGCCCTCGCGACCGGCGCCTGGAAGCCGCGCATCCTCGTCAACCTCGCGCTCGCGTGGCTTGATCGCGGCGAGGCCGAGCGCGCGCGCGTCACGTTGCAGGAGGCCCAGGGCCTGACCGCGGGGGACGCCGCGCTCTCCGTCGCCGTCTCGGACGCCCTCGCGGCGGTCAACGGGCTCTCCGGCAAGGACCAGGGCGTCGGGCCCATGCTCGGGCGTGGCGACGTGAAGGGCGCGCGCGCCCAGGCCGAGAAGGCGAGCGGCGGGGCCACCACGCGGCGGGACCGAGTGCTCGCCGGGATCCAGCTCGCGGCGGTGGAGCGCGCCGAGGGCAACCTGGACGCATCGGTTCGCCGCCTCGAAGGCGCGATCCGCGAGGCGCGGGAGGCAGGCATGGTGCGAGAGGTCGCGGTGGCGATGGGGAACCTCGGCATCGCGCAGACCCTCGCCGGCCGGCACCCCCTCGCGGCGGACGCGCTCCGCTCCGGCGCGGCGCAGGCGCGCGACGGGGGCTACCGCGTCGTTGAGGTCGATCTCCGCTGCGAGCTCGGCCTCGCGCTCGTCAACCAGGGCCTCACCGACGAAGCCGAGACCGAGCAGCGCGCCGCCGGTACCCTGTTGGCCGGGATGGACTACCCGCAGGGCGTGGCGCGGCAGGCGGAGCTCGGCGGGCGCATCGCCGCCCTTCGCGGGGACACCGCGACCGCGACCCGGGCGTTGTCCCAGGCGGTGAGCTGGCACGAGGGCCTCGGCCGGTGGATGGACGCCGCGCGCGTCGCCACCGCGCTCTCCGGCGCGCTCCAGCCGACGGACGCCGCCGGGGCCCAGAAGTGGGCGACCCGCGCCGAGGGCCTGTTCGCGAAGGCGGGGGACCCCCTCGGGGCCGCGCACGTCGCGATGTCGCGTGCCCTCGCCGACGCCCGCGCCAAGCACCTCGACGCCGCGCTCGCTGGGTTCGCGCGCGCCGCCGAGGCTGCCGAGAAGGCCGGAGGGGGGAGGGGGAGCGCGGTCGCGCGCATCGCCCGCGAGAACGCCGCGCAGACCCTCGTGATGCTCGGCCAGTCCGTGGACGTCGCGCGGCTCGCCGCCCAGGCCGGCGTGTCCGACCTCCTCCAGCGCCAGGTCGACCTCAAGAAGGCCTTTGCGCAGTACGACGCGGGCCTCGCGGCGTACGACGGCCGGAAGTGGACGGAGGCCCGCTCCAACTTCCAGAGCGCCTGCCAGGCCTTCGACACGCTGAGCGAGCCCGGGTACGCGATGCGCGCCCGACGCGCGGCGGCGTGGAGCGTCTACAACCAGACGGTCGCGCTGCCGACCGCCCAGGCCTACCCGGCGTGGACGCAGCTCGTCGAAGAGACGGCGAAGCTCGAAGATCCCGAGCTCTTCGCGCGCGCCTACGCGGCCGCCGCGCTCGGCGCGCACGCGTTGAAGCAGGGGGACCCCGGCGATCGGTTGCAGGAGTGCACGCGCCTCGCGAGCGTCGCAGGCCTGGCCGACGTCGGCGCGCGCTGCCACGGGGCCCTCGCCGAGCGTGACGGCGAGCTCGACGCCCGCGCCGGCCACGCCCGCGCGGCCCACGCGCTCGCCCCCGCCGACCGCGCCAGCGTCTACGCCCTCTACGTGGTCGCGGTCGACGCCTACAACGCGGGACGTTCGCCGCTCGCCCTCGAGCTCGGCGGCCTCGCTCGTCCCAACGCAGGCGCGCTCGCAGCGTCGCTCGAACAGGTCCTCGCCGCGGCGAAACAGGAGTAGGGATGCGGATTCGTAAGCTCGCGAAGGACCTCGAGACCGACGAGGTCGCCCTCATGGAGCTGCTCCGCGGGCTCGGGCATGCCCGGTATACCGACCCCGAACAGCAGATCCCTGGCGCGATCGAGGCGCAGGTCCGCCGGCACGCGCGCAGCCTCCCGAAGCTCGCGCCGCCTGTCGTCCTCCCCACGCCCCGCGTGCGGGTCGAGGAGGGCGCGGAGCCCGACATGGCGCTGTTCGAGAAGGCGATGGCGAGCGTGAAGCGCATCGGCGCGCAGCCGAAGCCCGCGCCGCGCCCACCCGCCGCGCGTCTTCCTACCGCGTTCGCGCCGCCGCCCGCGCCGCCGATCGAGGTCCCCCGTGGCCGCGTCCCCGAGATCGGCGCCCCGAAGCCGGCGCCCGTGAAGGTCACGCTCGCCGCGCCGCCCGTTGGCGCGCCCCGTGTGTCGGCGCCCGCGACGCCCGCCCTCGTGGGGCCCGACGCAGCGCAGCGCGCCCGCGCGGCAGACCAGGCGGCACGGATCGCCACTCTCGAAGCGCGCATCGCGGAGCAGGACACGCGCATCGCCGAGCTCGCCGCAGCGGCCGCAGCCGCTGAGACCCGCGTGACGGCGTTGGATCAGTCGCTCGCCGAGGCCGAGCAGGCCCGCCGTACCGACGACGCCGAGCCCACGGTCGCGACGCTCCGCGCGTGCTTCGAGCTGCGCGGCCTCCTCGGCGAGGACGAGGCCGCGGCCGCGCTCCGCGCCATCCTGGACGCGCGGCGCGCCGCCGAGCTCCTCCGCCTCAAGCTCGTCGACCCCTCCGCGCTCGAGGAGTTCCTCTGGGAGCGCGTGCTCCTCCTCTCCGACGACGAGGCCCCGCCCCCGGGCGTCGTCGCCGTGCGGGTGCCGCCAGAGCGCAGCGAGGGGCGCCAGTCCTCGGCGAACCGTGGCGCGATGAGCCGCTTCTCCACGGCGTGTCTCCTCCACAACATCAAGTGCATCGTGATCGTCGGGGGCTCCCCCGCCTACCACCGCACCCTCCGCGAGGGCCTCGACCCGCGCCTCGACCTCCGCCTCGTCCCGGGCAACCGCCGCGGCCGCATTCCCGCGGTCCCCTCGGCCGATCTCGTGATCGTGTGGGCCTCGACCATCCTCGATCACAGCGTCTCCGCGCAGTTTCCCGAGGGCGTCGTCGTCCCGCACCGGAGCGTCGCGCGCATGCTGGGCGCGGCCACCGAATGGATCGAGCATCGCTGAAGGCGACGACCCGCCCGGTTGACGGCGCAGGTCCCGCCCGGCACATTGGCGGCCCCGAGGTGCAAGGATGGCCCTGTTTCCGGAAGGCCGCCGCTCGCTGATCGCGTACGCGTACAACGCCGGCCCCGCCGTCGCCTACCAGCCGGCGTACCGCTACATCGCGGCTGACATCGGCGTGGAGGCCGGCGCGTGGCTCGACGTCGGCTGCGGGCCGGGCTGGCTCTGCATCCGCGCCGCCGCGGGCCACCCCGAGCTCGACGTGGTGGGCATCGACACGTCGGAGACGATGCTCGCGCTCGCGGAGGCCAACAAGCGCGGCCGCCTGAACGTCACGCTCCGGAAGATGGACGGGGCTCAGATCATCTACCCCGCGGGCACCTTCAACGTCGTGACCTCGGTGCAGTCGGCGCACCACTGGACGGCGCCCGGGCCCATCCTCGCGGAGATCCACCGGGTGCTCGCGCCCGGCGGGAAGTTCTACCTCTACGAGGCCGATCCCGACGGAGAGATCCCCCCCGAGTGGCTCCACCGCCGCGCCGCCTGGCCACCCGACGTTGTGCTGCGCCGCCGGTGGCGCCGCGACGGGATGGACCAGACCCGCTGGGACGCGCTGCGGGCCGAGGTCGCGTCGTCGCCCTTCGGCGCGGACGTCGCGGACGAGCGCCACGGCTTCTACCGCCGGCTGGTGTGTACGCGCTGACCCTCCTCGCCTGTGCCGCCCCCCTCCTCCCGGGGGAGCGCGTCCTCGGCGTGGACATCCCCGCGACCTTCACCTACGGCGGCCCCGGAGATCGGCTCGGCGCCTCGGTGGCCGGGCGAGATGGCTCCTGGATCGCGTCGGCGCCCGGCGCGGAGCAGACCTGGCGCGACGGTGCTGCGACGGACGCTCCCTCGGTGTGGGTGGGTTTCTGGGGAGGAAGCGAGGTCTTCGTGAGCGCCGAGGGGCAGGTACGGATCGACGGCGCGGCACGGTGGGCGGTCCCCGAGGCGCTCGCGTGGGCGGTCGGGGGCGAGCGGCTCGTCGCGGCGACACCGGCGGGGCTCCTCTTCGTCGAGCGGGAGCTCCTCGTGCCCGTCGCCGGCCTCGAGGCCGTCGCCGTCGGAGCGGAGCGCGTGCTCGGCCTCGTCTGCGACGACGATGCGTGCGTTGGCGACGCGTGGACCTTCGACGGGGCCGCCCTCGGGACGTTCGCCTCCGCCGGCGTTGGCGGCGCGGTTGGCGAGTGGGACGGCCGCGCGTGGGCCGGGGCGCCGGACTGGGCCGATCCGGAGGGGCCGGGCCGCGTGGAGGCGGAGGACGGCGCGGTCGTCGAGGGCCTCCCCGGCGACCATCTCGGCGCCACCCTCGGCGGTGGGTTCACCGCCGGGACCTTCAACAAGTGGGTCGTGCCCGCGCGCGCGCGCGTCGTGCCCCTCGACGGAGGCACGGTCTTGGCGATCGAAGCTGGGGCGGAGCTCCAGCCGCTCGTGCTCGGGGGCGACACGACGCTCCTCGTCGGCGCGCCCTACGCCGCCGCCCACGGTGAGCCGTCGGGCGCGGTCATCGAGGTCGTGCCGTGAGCGCCGTACACGCGGTGGAAGTCTTCGGCGCGGTCCTCGTGTGCGTCGGGATCGCCATCGGCTGCGCGACCGTCGCCGGGCTCGCCTGGCGCCGGATCGCGCGTGGCCCCGACGGCCTGACCGAGCCGACCCTCGCAGTCATCGGCCTCATCGGGACCGCCTCCGTCCTGACCGTGGGGTTGCTCCTCCTCTGGCGCGTCCCGTGGGGCGGCCCGCGTTCGCCGCCCACCATCGGCGATCCGCTGTTCGCCGCCTCGCTGATCGGCACCGTCGGCGGCCACCTCGCCGTGCTGGCCTGGGCCCGCGCCCTCGGCGCCTCCGTCGCGCTCCGTCGGCCGAGCCCCCGGTGGATGCTCGCGGGGGTCTGCGTGGGCGGCGCGGGGCTCGTCGTCTCGGCCGTATGGACGGAGGCGGCGCGGCGGTTCGGTTACCCGATGGCCGACCAGGAGCTCGTCGCGACCGTGCTCGAGTCGGGTCCGAGCGTCGGCCGGATCACGACGGTCTTCTTCGTCGTCGCGGTCGCGCCCGTACTGGAGGAGCTCGTCTTTCGCGGCTACCTCCAGACCGCGATCAGCGCGCGCGTCGGAGCGGCGGCGGGCATCGGGATCACCGCCGTGCTCTTCGGTCTGTTCCACCTGGCGGATCCCGCTGTCGTGCCGGTGCTCACCGTCATCGGGGCGCTGCTCGGGTGGGTGCGCCAGCGCAGCGGGTCGGTGTACCCGGCCATCGCCGGGCACCTCGTCAACAACCTCGCCGCGATGGCGATCGCGCTCGGCTGATCAGACGCCGGCTTCGATGGCGTCGAGCACTTCGCGGGCGTGCCCCGCGGCCTTCACGGGATCCCAGATCTTGCGGACGATCCCGGTCTCGTCGACGAGGAAGGTGACCCGGGCGATCCCCATGTACTTCTTTCCGTAGAGGGTCTTCTCGCGCCACGCGCCGTAGGCCTCGCACAGCCCGCTCTCGTCGCTCACGAGCGTGAACGGCAGGCACTCCTTCGCCTTGAAGGACTTGTGCTTCTTCGGCGGGTCCTTGCTGATGCCGAGGACCGTGACGTTCTTCGCCACGAAGGCGTCGTGGAGGTCCCGGAAGCCCTGGGCCTCGATGGTGCAGCCGGGCGTGGAGTCCTTCGGGTAGAAGTAGAGGACCACCTTCTTGCCGCGGAGGGACGCGAGCGAGACGCTCCCGTCATCCGTGGGGGCGGTGAACGCGGGCGCGGGCTGGCCGATCATGGGAGGGCTCCGGGGGTGAGGTACACGATCTCGCGGTCAGTCGCGAGCAGGGGGCGGTCGGGGAAGGGGAGGAAGCGGCGGAGCTCGCCGGCGGCGCGCGCGACCACGGCGTGCGTGGCGAGGTCGATGACGAGCGTGGCGTCGGCCGGGGGGTGATCGAGGGCGCGGAGGACCTCGTCCGCTGCGAGGTCGCGGGTGGGGGTCGGGACGGCGAGGGGCCACTCGACGTAGCGCTCGGTGGTGCCGGGGCCGACGGCGACGAGCATCCAGCGGCCCCCGGGGTCCACGAAGAGCCCGCGCGCGGGGCCGTCCACCGGGAGGGTCCACCGGAGGTCGAGCGTGGCGGGGTCGAAGGCCCGGACGAGGGGCGAGGGCCACGCGACGAGGTAGGCCTCGACGCCGGTGGGGTGGAGGGCGAGCCACCCGGGCCACGAGACGGCGGCGGTCGCGGCGCCGAGGCGCACGGTGCGGGAGCCCGCGCCGGCGCGGACGAGCTGACCGGCCCCGTCCAGCCCGCGGATCCAGGTGATGCGCCCGCCGCCGGGCCCGACGATGAGGCGGTGGAACCCGCTCCGCCACCCGGCCGCGATGCCGGCGTTCCAGGCGACGGTGAAGGTCTCGGCGGCCCGCGCGAGCGAGGGGGTGTCCTCTTCGAGCGTGGGCCCGGGGAGGGCGGCGACGAGCGCACCCGGGGTCCCGTCCGCGGCGAGCGGGGCCACGCAGCGCGGGCCGGGGGACGCGCACGGCCCCTCGACCTCCCAGCCGATCGCGGTTGCCCGGAGGGTGTCGAACGCGGCGAGCGCGCCTGGGGCGCCGAGCGGCGTGGCGTCGGGCAGCGACACGAGCGAGCCGTTCACGAGGGCGCGGCACTCCGAGCCCGTGCAGGCGACGTCCGCGAGGCCGGGCAGCGGGATGCGCGTGCCGGGGGCTTCGGTGGCGCCGCCTGCGTCGGGACCGGTGGGGCGCGAGCCGGCGGCGCAGGCGAGCAGGAGGAGCAGGGTAGGCACGCCGGAGCTTTATCCGGAAATCGCCGGATCGGAGCATGGCTACGGCATCCAGGGCCCCCGGCGACCGTCGCGGCGCCCCTCGGCCCGTTTGTTGCTCTGAGGCGGCCGGGTCATTACTTCGGGGGGATGTCGAGAGACGATGGGCGTCCGGGCCGCGGCCCGACGGGTGGGGGGGCAGCGGGCCGTCGGGGCCCTCCGAACAGGGAAGACCGTCGGCGGCCGCTGCGGGAGGATCCCTACGCGCGTCGTACGGCGGAGATCGCTCAGAAGACGGGGCTCTCGCCCGAGGCCGCGCGTCAGGTGGCGGCGGGCCGCGCCGACCTCAACGACCTCCTGAAGCGCATGGCGTTCCAGGACGAGGTGACCGCGCTCATGGCCCGGCACGACCTCAACCGCGCGCTCGCGACGCAGATCGTCATGGGCCAGGCCAACCTGACGCAGGTGCTCACCCGCCGCCGGGTGGAGACCCAACTCGAGGCCAACCGGGACCGCACCGTGCTCGAGGCCGCCCAGCTGGACGGGCGCGAGCTCACCCTCGGCTTGCACGGCCACAAGCAGGTCCGGGCGCGGGTCCAGGCGGTCGAGCGCTACGAGATCGTCCTCCTTGAGAGTGAGGGCGGCGCCGAGCGGCGCGTCCACAAGCTCCAGATCAAGTACGCCTACGCGCCCGACGCCCACAAGCAGGTGCGCAAGGGCCTCGACTACGACAAGGCACGCCGCGACCTCGTCGTGGAGCCCATCCCCCGCCCGCAGGACCGCTACGCCTGCTCGGATCGCCGCCTCGGGCTCGCGCTCGATCGGAAGCTCCCGGTCACCGCGGTCACCCTCGAGGGCGAGTGCTTCCTCGGGGAGATCGCGTGGGTGTCCCGGTACGAATTCGCCATCCGCACGAAGGCCGGCGGCGAGGTCGTCCTCTTCCGGCACGCGCTCTCGGAGCTTCGCGAACCCTCCGCGTAGCGGGGCGAGCGCGCCCGCGACCGGTTAGATGCGCCCCTCACGGCGGGTGTGCATGGGTGTCCTGAAGGGGGGATTGTCGGTGCGGCGGTATCGGGCGAGCGAGCCGCCCGAGGGGTTTCGCGACCTCTACACCGCCGCCCTCGAAGACAACGCGTTTCGCGACGCGTTGACCGAAGTCAACAAGGAACAACGTGTCGGTTGGGTGCAGGTGCACAACCTCCTCGACAACTCGTTCCTCGACACGAACCGGTGGCTGTACAACCAGTACGCCGTGTTCGGCATGCGCATCGACAAGAAGGTCCTCCCCGGCAAGCTGTTCGGGGCACACCTTGAGAAGCGCTGTCAGGCGTGGGCCAAGGAAAACAACCGCGAGCGCGTCCCGTCCAAGGTCAAGGCCGAGCTCAAGGACGCCCTCGAGATGGAGATGCTCCTCAAGACGCTCCCGAGCGTCGCGGTCCACGAGGTCGCCTGGAACCTCAACGAGGGCTGGGTCATCTTCCACAACCAGTCGGAGGTGCCGAACGACACCTTCCGAAAGCTGTTCCACCGCACGTTCGGAATGGCGCTCATCCCTCATGATCCGCTCGACTTCGTCGCGAGCGAGCCTGAACTCGCGAACGCGCTCGTGAGCAGCGGCGCCAGCGACCTGCGCATGGAGTCCCGATGAGCGGCCACGAAGAGAACGAGGGCGCCCCGCCGCATGTGGCCGGGGAGTTCTTCCTCTGGCTCTGGTACCAGAGCGAGACCGGCCAGGGCCGCGTCGACTTCGGCGAAGAGGGCGGCACCGTCGAGTATTGGGTGGACGACCGCATCTCCTTCCGCGCCGTCGGCGAGGACAAGGTCTCCGCCATCATGACCGGCGACAACCCCTCGCTCACCCCCGAGGCCCACGCGGCGCTCGCGGGCGGAAAGGTCATCCGGGACGTGCGGCTGGCCCTCCGCCGCGAGGACCGCGAGTACACCGTGACGCTCAAGGCGCCCCGAATCGAGATCGCGGCCGCCAAGCTGCCCGCGCTCGTGAAGTCGGGAGACGAGGGCGAGGTCCTGTACGAGCGCATGTTCCTGTACGAGGAGCTGCACTTCATCCTCGGTGGCCTGTTCCGGGCCTTCGCGGCCGCGCGTTGCTCGGAAGAGTGGCGGGAGCGCACCCTGCCGGACCTCCGGCGCTGGGTCGCCGCGGGCCCGGGGGCGGCCGGGGCGCTTGACGCGGAGGCGGAGGCGTCATAATCATCGGGACCGGCAACGGTACGGAATCGCGCGCGGTTAGCTCAGCTGGATAGAGCGTTGGCCTCCGAAGCCAAAGGTCACAAGTTCGAATCTTGTACCGCGCACCACTCCCTCCTCCCGGAATCAAGCCACCTGCAAGCAGGAAGAGCGTCCGGGTGAAGGTTGAGGCGACCGTAGGGTTGCCTGCCGACGCTCCGCCACGGTACGTTGACGGATGCGGGCGATGAGCAGCATGGACTTGCCTTCACGCCCGCGGCGAGCGCTGCGCGCATGATCCTACGCTTCTGGGGCGTGCGTGGGTCCATCCCGGTACCTGGGGTGGACACGAGCCGATACGGCGGAAACACGTCCTGCGTGGAGCTCGCGTCTCCCGGCAACCCCTCGCTCGTGTTCGACTGCGGGACCGGCGCGCGGGCCCTGGGGCGGGCGATGCTCGGCCGCCCAGAGCGCGAGCTGCACCTCCTGTTCTCGCACTTCCACATGGACCACCTCTTCGGGTTCCCGTTCTTCGCGCCGATCTTCGCGCCCTCCTACGAGATGACGGTCACCGCGCCCGCCTTCCACCCCGATGGAGCGAAGGACCGCATCGCGCGGTACCTCAACGGCGTGTTCCACCCGCTCCGCCTACCCGAGATCCCGGGCCGCATCACGTACGACGCCATCCGGCCCGCGCGCCCCTTCACCCGCGGCCCCTGGGACATCGTCGGCTTCGCCATGAACCACCCCGGCGGCGCCTGTGCCTACCGCGCCACGCTGGGCGGGCGCTCCGTCGCTTACGTGACCGACACCGCGCCGCTCTCTCGCCCTGGGGAGGGCCTCGCCGGCGGCGGCCTGCCGAACGGGCGCGAGGCCCAGTTCATCGATTTCTTGCGCGGGGCGGACGCCGTCGTGTTCGACACGATGTTCACCCTCCCCGAGTACCTCGAGAAGATGACGTGGGGTCACTCCTACCCGGAGTACGCCGCCACGGTCTGCGCCGCCGCGGGCGTGAAGCAACTCTACCTTTTCCACCACGCGCCGGACGCGACCGACGCCGATCTCGACCTGCTCGGTGAGCAGTGGGCCGCCGAAACCCGCCTCGTGGTTCGGGTGGCCCGGGAGGGGACCGACGTGAACCTCGAGGGGTAGCCGAGCTCTACCTGGATGAGTCGGTCAGCAACAGCATCCTCGCAGGGGTGCTCCTGCTCCTCCTGGCGTTGTGGACGCTGTGGGGGGCATGCTGGCTCCGCCGGGTAGAGCTCCAACGAGAGAAGGATCCCGTCGTGCGTGCGCTGGGGTTGAGCTGGGCTCGGGAGGGCTTCGGCCCAACTGTGCGCGCCGTCGGCACCGTGGCTGGGCGGGCGGTCGAGGTGCGCTGGCGCCGCGGCATGCTCCGCGACCGCACGCGTGTGCGGGACGCCGGAGAGTGGCGGGACGTGACGGAGGGCGCCGATCTCCTGGGATTGCTCGGAGATACCGAGTAGCGATCAGCGCGGGAAGACCTGGCGCTCCATCAGGAAGCGATCGATTCGGTGCTGGATCGTGTCGGGCTGCTCGATCAGCGCCGCGTGCGAGCCGTCCGCGAGGACGAGGAACTCCGCGCCCGGGATGGACTTCACCATCTTGCGGGAGAGCCACATCGGCGTGAAGGTGTCGCGCTCGGCCGCGATGACGAGCGTGGGCACGCGGATGCCGGCGAGGGTGTCCCACGCGTCGTGCTCCTGCGTGAGCAGCACGGTGTGGAGGAACACGCGCATGTCGAGCGACGCGAGGTGCCGCATGTACGGGAGGAGGTCCTCCTTGCGGCAGTAGAGGGGGTCGACCAGGGAGGCCTTCCGCGCGACCCACCAGGCGAGCGGGGACTCCATCAGCGGGCGGATGACGTAGTGCGATCGGTCGCCGAGGCGGTCCACGAAGCGGGTGGCGGCCTGGAAAAGCTTGGGCGACCCCGGATAGTCGTAGAAGGTCTCGAGCGCGCGCCCGGCGGTGCCGAGCAGGGGGATCAGCGCGAGCACGCGCTCCGCGTGGTGCCGGTGGAACTCGAGGACCACCTGAACCCCCATCGAGTGCCCCATGAGCAGCGCGGGGCCGATGCCCGCGGCGTCCATCACGGTCTCGAGGTCGCGGGCGTGACGGGGGATGGAGAGGTCGGCCTGGGCGATGTCGCCGGGACGGTCGCTGCGCCCGTGCGCGCGGTAGTCCCACAGGAGGACCGTGTGGGTACGGCAGTAGTGCTCGACGATGTACTTCCAGAAGAAGATGCTGACGCCCACGCCGTTGCAGCACACGATCGGCGGCCCTTCGCCCACTGCGCGCCAGTAGAGGCGCGTGCCATCGTCCGCGACGGCGAAGCCCGTGCGCACGGGGGTCGGCCGGGAGGGGACGGAGCCTCCGGCACCGGAGTCGAGAGTGCCTACGGGTGCGATCATCCAGCGCTCTCCGCGGGGGAATCTAACCAGCGCGCGGCCGGCAGGGGCGCCACACGCGGGCGAAGGGCCCGGAACGACGAAGCCCCGGGCAGACGCGAAGTCTGACCGGGGCTCGTGGGGTGGTGGAGAAGATGGGGATCGAACCCACGACCTCCGCATTGCGAACGCGGCGCTCTCCCAGCTGAGCTACTTCCCCGAACGACGCAGGCCTATTATCGAGCCCCCTCCGCAGCGTCAAGGGCGGCGCGCGAAGCTTTCAGTCCAGGCCGCGCTGCTCGAGGTCTTCCTCGTTCAAGCCGAGGAAGTGGCCGATCTCGTGAAGCAGGGTCACGCGGAGCTCGTCCAGCAGGCCCTCGTGATCCTGCGCCACGCGCATCAGGTTGCGGCGGAAGAGGAAGATCGTGGCGGGAAAAGCGCTCCACGGGTTGTCGCTGGAGCGCTCGGTGAGCGCGTGTCCGGCGAAGCAGCCGAGCACCTCGCCGGGGCGCGCCGGCGGGTCGAACTGCCGGAGGAGCTCGACCGAGGGCACCTCGTCCACCAGGATTGGCACGTTCTCGAGGTACCGCTGGAGGGAGGGGTGGAGGAGCTCGATGACCTCTTCGGTGAGCGTCTGGATCGTCTCGTCCGACAGCGGGATCGGGGCGGGAAAGCCCTCCGGATCGACCAGGGCGGCGGCCTGGTAGTCGCGGGCGGCGCCGTCGTGGTCGTCACGACGCTCGCGGAGGCAGGCGCGGTAGTAGAGCGCCTCGGGGTGGTGCGGATCGATCCGGAGCGCGTTGAGCAGGATGCCGCGCGCCTCGTCGAACTCGCAGGCGTCGAACAGCTCGCAGCCGAGGGCGACGGTGGCGTCGGCGTGCTCGGGGTCGAGCTGGACGGCCATCCGCAGCGCGTCGAGGCCCTCCTCGGACTCGTCCGACTCGCAGAGGGCCAGGCCGCACACGTAGAAGCTCTCGGCGTCCGGCTGGCGGGAGAGCGCCTCGCGCGCGAGGCTCAGCGCGCGCCGGGGGTCCTCCTCGAGCAGCGCGAGCGACTGCTCCCGGAGCTCCTCGACCGAGCGGCGCCGCTTCACGGCTTCACCGGGACGGACAGGCGCGCCTCCACCGCGGAGTAGTCGCCGGTGAACGAGGGGAGGCGGAGGCCGCGGAACGCGCGCTCGATGCACCCCTGCGCGGGCTCGACGGGGAAGCTGGACTCGGTGATCTCCACGCGGCGCACCTGGCCGTCGCTCGTGATCCAGGCGGTGTAGACGGCGTCCGCCGTGGTCGTCCCGGGACCGGCGAAGCACGGCGAGAGCGCCGCGACCGAGGCCTGGAGGGCGTCGCTCATGGCCTGGCTGGCCTTGACGCTCGTGGCGTCGGCGGCGGGGGTCCACCGCATCTCGTCCGCGAGGTCGAGCCGGAGAGTCCGCGTCGTCTTCTCCTCGGCGCCGAGCGTCACCAGCTCCTCCTTCGGCGCGAACCCGTCGGTCTCCACCCGGAGGCGGAAGGGCTTTCCGGGGGAGGGCGCGGCGATGTCGAGCTGCGATCCGGAGCCGACGATCTGACCGTCCACGATCACGCGATCTGCTATGGGATCGACGGTGAGGGCGAGCACGCTCGTCGGGGTCGGGCGGGAGAGCCAGAGGGCTCCACCGAGCACCGCGCCGCCGAGGAGCCCGAGGGCCGCGACGCCCGCGATCAAGGGCATCGGAGACGGGCGGTTGACCTGTACCGTGAGGGTGCGCCGCTCGCCGTGGTCGGTGACGACGGTGATGGTGCCGGCCGTCCTGCCCCAGGGCATCTGCTTGGACAGGACGGTCACCTCGACCTGCTGCGTGGCAGCGAGCGGATCCAGACGGGGCACCTTGATCTTCAGCCACTCGCGGTCGCTCGTGACGCGCCCGGGCATCTTGCCCTGCCCGATGTTCCGCACGACGAGCACCCGGTCGATCGGGCGGCCACCGACCTTGAGCGAGAGCACCTCGGAGCCGTCCACGGAGAGGCGGGGGCCGGAGGTGGCGACGGTCTGGGGGCCGGTCGCGAGGCCGATGGTGCGGCCGCTGACGGAGGGCGGTAGCGGGGCGCCTACGGGCGCGCTGGGAGTGGGCTCCACGGAGGGGCGCGCCGGGGTGGCCGCGCGGAGGTCAACCGTGGGACGGGGAGGGGCGGCGGCCCCACGGGCTTCGATCTTGGGCGCGCGCGTGCCGGGAGGGGCGGTCGCGGCGGCGCGGAAGTCCACCTCGTGCACGGCGGCCGCGGGGGTCCCGCCGGGCATCGGCTCTTCGCCGGTGATCGCGTCCTCGGGGCCCCCGAGCAGGCCGATCAGCGCGGCGGAGCGCTTCTCGACCTCGTCGGTGACCTCGAGCATCTCGAGTCGGCGCTCGTCGTACCGCATCCGCCGCTTGGGATCCGACAGCATGCGCCACGCGTCGTCGAGGGCCTGAAGGACCTCGGCAGAGCGCTTGAGGTCTTTGAGGCTGCGCGCCCACCGGTAGCGGCTGCGGTAGGCCTCTTCGATGGCGGTCGTCTGGGCGTTCGTGGCCACGCCGAGCACGGCGTAGTGGTCGATCGCGGTGCCCTCGGCGGTGACATCGTCCGGCTCCGAGGGCTCGCGGACCGTGCCGGTCTCGAGGAGGAGCTCCTCCAGGCGGCGAACCACCGCGACGTCGGAGAGCTCGAGCTGGCGCCCCTGGTAGAGGACCGCGGCCTCGGCCTGCGACGAGAGGGTGCCCGAGGAGAGGGTGCCCTTGATGAAGAGGCTCAGTACGTCGAGGTTGCGGCCGGCGGTGTCGTCCCGCACATGGTCGCGGTACTCGTCGAGGTTGTCGAGCAGCACCCGACGCAGGAGGGCGTTGCTCTTGATGATGAACAAGGCCTCATACTTGTACTTGGGGTTGGACTGTTGCCCCTGCGCCCAGGTGCGACGCTTCTTCACCGCGTCTTCGAGCACGTCCAACGGCGCCGCGGGGTCCACCGCGTAGTAGACGAACAGCGACGCCCTCCCCACCGAGGAGAGGAATCGCTCGATCTCTTCGAGGTCACGGCGGTCCATTGCGGCCGAGGGTGCCTCGGTGCGCGGTGTGCGTCAACCCGAGGCCGGGAGTTCCGGCCCCGGATCAGTGAATATTCGCCGAAGCCATGCGCTTTCGCGCGGCCTCCATGTTCTCACCCGAGAGGCCACCGCGGAGCAGGATTGTCGCGCGCCGTGTCTGGCGGGTCTCGACGTCGGTCACGTCGACCTCGAGCATCTGGTTCAGCGTGTAGCGGTACACGACCTCGATCGGCGTGCCGCGGGGACGCGGCGGCAGGTCGTCCAGGATGACCTCGCCGATGACCGCGACCTCGTCGCGCGACTCGCCGGTCCCCTCGGTGACCTCGACGCGCACGGCGGTCATGCCGTCGTAGGCGTAGGCGAAGCGCCCTCGCTTCTCACAGGGGAGGGGGGTGAACTGGGGGATGAGCGAGACGATCCGCTCCCGAAGCGTGGAGTCGAGCACCACGATGCCGAGCGGGTGCGACGCCACGTCGGTGATGCGGACGCCCGGCAGGCCCGGCAGGCCCGGCCCCGAGTAGGAGCCGCCGGTGAACTCGGGCGTGCCCGACGCGCTGAACTGGGAGCTCGCCGAGGCGGGAGTCCCCGCGTCCTGGGTGCCCTCGGGGCGGGTGCGCCGCGCGAGAGCTTGCCGATATGCCTGGATGGCCGGGTGCTTCGGACGGTGACGGAACACCGCCGCAAGCGAGGCGCCGAGGGCGACGCACTCGTCCGGGTTCACGCCGGCGACGGGCACCTTCCCCGAGAGGCGGCGGAGGGTGTCCTGGATGACGGGCATCCGCGTCGAGCCGCCGGCCAGCAGCACGTCGTCGATGTCGGACCAGCGCATCTTCGCCTTCTCGAGCACGATCGCGCAGGTGTCGGCGCACTGCTCGACGAGGTCGCTCGAGATGCTCTCGAACTCTTCGCGCGTGACCGGCACGACGGTGCGGTGGCCGCGGAAGTTGACCGGGATGACCGCACGGGGCTTGCTGGACAGCGAGATCTTCGCGTGCAGGCAGCGCTCGTAGAGCTCCTGGTAGGGCTGCGGCTCGTCCCGAGGGTCGAGGCCGAACTTCTGGACGAACTGCTCGGCGACGTGGTTGAGGAGCCGATCGTCGAAGTCCTTCCCGCCGAGCTCGGCGTTTCCGTCCGTCGCGATCGTGCGGAGCGTCGTGCCCCGCATCTCCATCACCGTCACGTCGAAGGTGCCGCCGCCGAGGTCGAAGACCAGCAGGTTGCGGTCCCCGCCGAGCCGCTCGACGCCGTAGGCGATGGCCGCGGCCGTCGGCTCGTTGATGATCGAGAGGACGTTGAAGCCGGCGAGGGTGCCGGCCTCGTACGTGGCGCCGCGCTGGGCGCTGTTGAAGTAGGCCGGGACGGTGATGACGGCGTCCTTCACCTCGAAGCCGAGGGCCTCCTCGGCGTCGTCCTTCAGCTTACGTAGGATGATCGCCGAGAGCTCCTGCGGCGTGTAGGAGCGCCCGAAGAACTCGAGGGTGTAGTTCGGCTCGCCCATCGCGCGCTTGATGAAGCGCACGACGTTCAGCGAGTCGACGACTACCATCTTCACAGCTTCTTCGCCGACGACGCAGGCCTCGCGGTCGTAGAAGTGCAGCACCGACGGGGTGGTCGGCTGCCCTTCTCCGTTGGGGAGGATGACCGGTTTACCGTGCCGGTCCACGTACGCCATCGCCGAGAACGTCGTCCCGAGGTCGATGCCGAGGATGAGGCCGTCGTCGCTCATGGGTTGTTTGCCGTCATTCCTTCGGTTCGTCCGCGTCCGCGCCTGAGCGGAAGACGGAGACCTCTTCCGCGCGCAGCAGGCGGTCGCCGCGCACGAAGCCGCGCTTGAGCACCGCCTGGACCTTCCAGTCCTCGGAGGGCTGGGTGGACGGGATGACACGAACGGCCTTGTGGATCCGACGATCGAAGCGCGCGGCGCCTTCGCAGGGCACGACGTCGCGGCGGTAGAGCAGCTCGAGGAACTCGTCCAGGAGGTACTGGAAGCTGTCCGCGACGACCTCGGGGCTCATCTCCTGCTTCTGCAGGCTCTGCTGGAACCAGTTCAGGCTGTCGTAGAACAGCAACAGGTCGAGCAGGAAGGGCTTCTCCGTCTGGAAGATGAAGTCGTCCTTGTACTGGCGGAGCTCTTCGTACAGCTGGTCGAACGCCTTTTGTTGCACGGCATCCGTCCGGAGCCGCTCGCGGAAGAGGTCGCCGAGCTCCTCCACGCGCTCTTCCAGGGTGCGGTTCTCCGACATCTAGTTGCTCCCCAGCTCGGTCGCGAGGTTGATGAACGTCCCCTGAAGGTCGACCGATTCGTTGCAGAAGTGGTAGTCCTCTGGCCTGGACGCGATGTTCTTCAAGAACTCGGGCCGCACCTGCGCGCCGACCCCGATCGTGATGATGCGCCCGCCGCTCGTGCGGATGCGGGTGATCTCGCCGGTGGTGGCGTCCGGATCGTCCGGGTGGCCGTCCGTGAGCACCACGTAGACGCGCTGCACCCCCGCCTTCGACTTCATCAGCTCGCGCGCCGCGGCCAGCCCCTCCGCCATCGGGGTCGAGCCGATGGGGGTGAGCCCGGCGAGGGCCGCGTTGATGCGCTTGCTCTCGCCGGTGAGCGGGCAGAGGACGCCGCCCGGGAAGGCGACCACGGCGATCTGGCGGTTCGGGCCGAGCGCGGCTTCCGCGAACGCGGCGGCGGCCTTTCGCGCCTCGTCGATGTTGCGGCCGTACATCGAGCCCGAGCAGTCCATCAGCAGCACGATGTTCATCGGCGCCCGGTTCCGCGCGAGGTCTTCGAGGGTGACCGCGCCGGCCGCGAGGCGGTGGGCCAGCGTCTGGCCGGAGTCGAGGTCCATCGCCTCGACTTCGACGATGCCGTTCGCGTTGTACCGGAAGGTCACCGAGAGGCGGGACTTGCCGGCGGAGCGCGCGGGGATGCCGTAGAACTCGAAGTGCCCGAGGACGTTGCACTCGAGCGGGTCGGTGTTCTCGCCCTGGACCAGCCAGAGGTCCATCGTGGTCTGGCCGTCGTGCGTCGTGACGTAGTCGTCGCGCGTGCGCTCGCAGGGGATTCGGCTGTTACGCTCGATGATCCGGCTGTTGTAGAGCCGTCCCTCGCGGTAGACGACCATGCCGAGCGAGTGAGAGGTGACGTCGTGCGTGCGGATGTCGACCGGCGGGGCCTCGCCCGAGGCGCGCGACGACTCGATCGCGGCCGTGAGGGCGGCGCCGAGCGCGACGCACTCGTCGGGGTTGATGTCGGTCGCGGCGTCGCGGCCGAAGACGTTCCGGATCATGTCCCGGATCATCGGCATGCGGGTCGAGCCGCCAGCGAGCACCACGGTGTCGATGTCGGTGACGGTGAGCCCGGCGTCCTCCAGGACGTCGCGCGTGAGGGCCTCGCAGCGACGGACCATGCCGGACGCGAGGTCCTCGAACTTCTCGCGGGCGAGCTCGAGGCGGAGGATCTTCCCCCTGTAGTCGTAGAAGAGGTTCACCCGGGGGCGCTTGGTGAGCGAGAGCTTGGCGCTCGTGCACTTCTGCCGAAGGTCGTGGTAGGCGGCGAGATCGTCCAGGGGGTCGAGGCCGTGGCGCGCGCGGAACTGATCCGCCGCGTAGCGGATCAACGCGTCGTCCCAGTCCTTGCCGCCGAGCTGGTGGTCACCCGTGGTGGCGACGACGGAGAGCTCGCGCCCGTCGATGTTGACGATCGACACGTCGAAGGTGCCACCGCCGAGGTCGAACACGAGGAGGCGTTTTTTCTCGTCGGGGTTGGTGAGGCCGTAGGCGAAGGCCGCGGCGGTCGGCTCGTTGAGGAGCGAGAGCACGCGGAGGCCCGCGTACTCGCCTGCGCGGATGGTGGCGCGCCGCTGCTTGTCCCCAAAGTAGGCGGGCACGGTGATGACCGCCTGGTCGATGCGATGGCCGAGCCGGAGCTCAGCGTCGTGCTTCAGCTTCGCCAGGATGAAGCCGGACAGCCGCTCGGGGGTGTAGACCTCGCCCCGGTACTCGAACGTGAAGTCGTCGTCGCCCATGTGGCGCTTGATGAACTCGACCACCTGCTCGGGGTACGCGACAGCGGACTGCTTGGCGTAGGTCCCGATGATGACCTCCTCGCCCTCGAAGAGCACCACCGAGGGGGTGATGCGCTCGCCTTCGGCGTTGTGGAGGATCTCGGGCACGCCGTACTTGTTTACGTGGGCGATGGCCGAGAAGGTTGTCCCGAGGTCGATACCGACCGCGCGGGTGGTCATCGAGAGGCTCCCTTCAGTACGCTGGACGCCGAGGCGCTGCCAGCACGAGTCGTTGCAGGAAGGCGCGAGTGTACGTCAGGACGGCGACGCGGGAAAGGTCGGGCGCCAGCCGAAGGCGCGCAGCCCCCCAATCACCTCGAGCAGCGGGAGCCCGAGCACGCTGAAATAGTCACCTTCGATCGAGGCGATGAGGTTGGCGCCCAGGCCCTCCACCGCGTAGCCGCCGGCGCAGAAGGACCCCTCGCCGGTTGCGACGTATGCGTCAATCTCCGCGTCGGTCAGATCCGCGCGGAAGTGCAGCGTCACCTGCGTCTGCAGGCGCAGCGTCTCCGCGTCGAAGCGCAGGACCGCGGCCGTGGTGAGCGTGTGCGTTGCTCCACGGAGCTGCCGGAGCCGCGCGCGGTGGTCCGCGGGATCGAGCGGCTTCCCGAAGGCCTCGCCGCCGATGTGCGCGACCTGATCGGCCCCGATCACCACCTCGCCGGGCGCCCGCACGGCCTCGGCCTTCGCGATCGCCCGCGCCATCGCGAGCTCGGGCGGGGTGGGCGCGAGGATCCGCGACTCGTCGACCGGGGGAGCGACGCCGCGGCACACGACGCCCGCCGCGCGGAGGAGCGCGATCCGGGCGGGACTGGTGGAGGCGAGGACGATGGAGGGGGCGGACATCCGGACGTCTATCGGGCTGAGCTTGCTCGGGGCGGGCGCCGGGCGATGCGTTCGTGGATAGGAGGGCGAGATGTCGGACTCAGCCCAGGAGCTCGCCGCGCTCATCGCGGACACGTTGGCCGCCGTAGATTCCTGGCGGGCGACTGGCGCCTTCCTCGCACCCACGGGCGCCCTTGCCGGGCTCCCGCCAGCAGAGCCGTGGCCCGCCGCCGTGGCCGGCCGGCCGGTCGCGCGCGTCGAGCCGCCCCGCCCCGCGGCGCCCCGCCCGGTCG
>CAJBVW010000096.1 GCA_903959175.1 uncultured Pseudomonadota bacterium | reverse complement strand
GGCCGCCGGGCCCCCGCGCCGCCGGTGACGAACCGGGCGTGGGTGTAGGTGACCGCGGCGGAGGCGTCGGGGTCGACGCTGGCGCCGGCGATGGCAGTGGGGTGGTCCGTGGGGGTGGCGGGGTCGGGCGAGAGCGCGACGAGCGGGCCGACGGGAGCGCGTTGATCGTGAGCCCGAAGGCGGCCTCAGCGCTATCTTCCCGACATGCTCGTTCTCCTCGCGGCGACGGCGTGCGTGCGCCCCTCGGCGGTCGGCGTGCCGTCGGCCGAGGACTTCGTGCCGGCGCGCGCCGACGCGGCGCCCGCCCCCGGCGTGACGCCCGCGCGTGGCGCCCGCGTCACCGCGCCCACCGCGCCCACCGGCCTCTCCGACGCCGTCGCAGCCGCGATCGACCGCTACCCCACCGACGGGAGCTACGCCTACTACTGGCCCCCCGACGACGGCGTGTGGTGGGGCACGACGCGCGACGTGCGCTACGACGGCTTCCTCCTCTCGCCCGCCGATCCCGGGCACCGCTCCCATTGTGTAGGTCTCACCTGGGAAGTCGCGCTCGATGTCCTCCAGGCAGCGGCCGGGCCCGACCGCCCCATCAACGGGCTCGGCCTCCGCGACATGCTCCAGCTCCGCGGTGACTGGTTCGTGCGCGAGCCCGGGGATCCCGGCGCGGCCGCGGCGATCGAGCGCGCCGGCGTCGGCGTGCGCGTGCCGTGGACCGAGCTCCGGCGCGGCGACTTCCTCCAGCTCTGGTGGAGCGCGAGCGGCGGCCACAGCGCCGTGTTTGACCGCTACGAGCTCGACGGCGACCGCATCGTGGGCGTGCGCTACTGGTCGACGCACCCCTTCCTCGGCGGCATCGGCTACTGGACCGACCCCGTCGATGCGCTCCACGCGGTGTACGGCGCGCGCCTCCGGGCGCCGGAGGCGTGGCGGCGGGCGGGCGGGCCGGGGTCGGTGGCAGGGCCGGGGTGAAGCGGCGGCGCTGGGCCGCGGCGGGGGCGAGCGGGCGCGGCGGGGGCGCCCGCCGGGAGATTTCGGCACACGGGACCTTGGCGCCGCGCCTTCCGTGCAGAAGCTCTGGCGCATGCCGACGCCGCTCGCCCACCACGTGATCCTCCGCCGCGCGAGCAACGCGGTGCTCGCGCCCACGACGGCGGCGCGGCGGGCGCTCGCCAGGGCCGTGCTCTCGGCTGGGCGGGACGCCGAGCTGTTCGCCTTCTTCGCGCCGGACGGCCACCTCCACGCCGCCGTCGGCGCGGACCGCGCGGCGGCGGGACGCTTCGCCCAGCGCGCCCTCCTCGCGCTCCGGGCGGCGTTGCCTGGCGGCGGGGACTTCGCGCCGGCCTACGTGAAGCCCGTCGAAGACCAGGCGCACCTCCGCCGGCTCGTGCCGTACATCCTGGATCAGGCCGCGCACCACGGCGTGAGCGCCCCCGTCGGGCTCGAGGCGAGCAATCTCCCCGACCTGCTCGGTCTCCGCGTGACCGGCGCGTACACGATCCCGAACCTCCGGGCGCGCCTTCCGCGGCTCGACGGCGCCGAGCTGCGGCGCTGGCTCGGGGTCGCCGACCTCGCACCACGGCTCGTCCCCGAGGGCCTCGCGGACGCGGCGGCGGCGGCGGTCGGCCGGGCGGAGCTGACGGGGCGGGAGCCCGAGGTGCTCGACGCGAAAGGGGCCGGGGTGCGCGCGGCGCGCGGCGTCCTGACCCCGACCGAGGCCGGCGCCCGCCTCGGTCTCCCGCGCGCGACCGCGTGGCGGCTCGCGGAACGAACCGTGCCCGACTCGCTCG
>CAJBVW010000095.1 GCA_903959175.1 uncultured Pseudomonadota bacterium | reverse complement strand
CGCGCGGACGCCGCGGCCGCGCGGTCCGGCGCCGCCGCGGCGCCGACCGAGGCCGCCAGGCCGAGCCCATAGGGGCCCGGTCCCGGCCGTCCGCGGCCGGGACGCGCCCGGATCCCGCCCGATCCCCAGCCCGATCCCCACGCTACGGCGCCGTGATCTCGATGACCACCGGCACGGTCGCGCCGGTCGCGTAGAGCGTGCGCTCGGCGACGTTGATGATCTCGATGGCGCCGTACTCGGTCAGGCGCGAGGCGACGGAGCCCGCGGTGGTCGAGGGGAGCATGAGCTTGACGGTCCTGCTCTCGCCCCGCTCCATCAGGTACGACCCGATGGGCCTGCCGCGCACGTCCGTCAGGCTGCCGCCGAGGGAGGCCGCGAGCGCCGCGAGGTCGCGCAGCCCGTTGTCGTCGTGCGTCGTGAGGCGGAACTGGAAGGGCGCCACCGACTGCACGGTGGGCGCGCGCTCGGGGGTGTCGGAGGCCTGCTCCCACGCGGGGGAGTAGGGCTCCTTCTCATAGCCGCCCTTGGAGGACGTGGAGCCGACGGAGCCGGTGGACCGCGGCGCGAAGGACTGCTGCTTGCTGGCGATCTTCTCGGCGCGCGCCTTCTCGGCGAGGGCACGATCGGAGCCGCCGGCCTTCCGCGCGAAGGACTCGTCGCCGAGGACGCCGTCCGCGTCGGGGCCCATCGCCACCGCGTCGGCGTCCGGTAGCGCGTCGGCGTCCGGTAGCGCGTCAGCGCCGAGCTCGGCGTCCGGACCCGCGTCCGCCGCGCCCTCGCCCCCGGCCACCCCCGCCGCGTCGATCCCCGGCGGGCCCGCGGGCACCTCGTCGGGATTGTCCTTCTTCTGCGCCGCGAACACGAGCACGATGGCCGCGGCCGCGGCGAGCATGCCGACCTCGAGCCGGAAGCCGTAGAGGTGCCGCCGCCACCCGACGCGCATGGGCTCCTTGGCGATGGCGGCGTCCAACCGGCGCGCGAAGCCCTTCGGCGCGGGGACGGGCCCGCCGTGGCGCAAGAGCGCGATCGCGGCCTGCAAGGCGTCGAGCTCGGCGCGGAGCTCGGGGCTCTGCGCGAGGGCGTCCTCCACCTCGCGGGCCTCGCCGGAGGGGAGCTCGCCGTCGAGGTAGGCGGAGAGGCGATTACGGGCGAAGAAGGCATCCATCAGCGCACGTCCTCCGATCCGATCTTGCGGGCGAGCACGGCGGCGAGCTCGGCGCGGGCGCGGTGGATGCGGCTCTTCACCGTGCCACGGGGGAGCTCCAGGATGTCGGCGATCTCGTCGTAGGAGAGGTCCTCCACGTCGCGCAGGAGCAGGATCTGCCGGTGATCGTCGTCCAGGCGGTCGAGCGCCGCGGTGACGAGCGCCTGGGCCTCACGGGTGGTGGTGCCGGCGTCGGCGCCGGGGCCGTCGTCCGCGATCTGGCGCTCGGGGATGTCGTCGCTGCCGGTGGGGCCGAGCGACTCGGTGCGCCCCCAGCCGCGGCGGGAGCGGTGCAGCCGCCGGTTGCGGCAGTGGTTCAGCGTGACCTTGAAGATCCAGGTCGAGAGCCGCGCCTCCCCCCGGAAGGACCCGAGCGAGCGGAAGAGGGCCAGGAACACGTCCTGCGCGGTCTCCTCGGCGGTGGGGGCGTCCCCCAGCCAGCGGTAGCAGAGGGTGTGGACGCGGTCCTGATAGCGCAACACGATCTCGTTGAAGGCGGCGCGGTCGCCGGCGCGGAAGCGCTCCACGAGCTCCGTGTCCGTGGGACCGGGGAGTCGGAGGCCCGGGAAGGCCACCGCCGCGAGGAGTACGCCGACCATGCCGCCGATCATGCCGAGCGCTTCGACACCGGCGCGCAGCAATGGTTCCGGCGACACCACCCGTTATTCGTCCTCGTCCAGGGGCATCGCCTCCATCTGGACGCGCTTGCCGGTGCGCACCGAGTCCTGGATGTCCTTGAGCGGGATCCGACGGATCGGGAAGATCGCCTTGCGGATCTTGGCGCCGCGGAAGGTCACGCCATCGAGGTTGGCGTAGTCGAAGTCGGTGTCCTCGAGGTTGGCGTCCTCCAGGGAGCAGTCCTTCAGGTTGGCCCCGAAGAAGCTCGCACCGACGAGGATCGCGCCCTTGAACGTGCAGCGGGAGAGGTTGGCCTCGGCGAACTTGGCGCGGGCGAGGTTGGCGCCGTCGAAGGCGATGCCGACGAGGTCGCAGCCGCGGAGGTCGGCCTCCTCGAAGCCCTCCTTGCGGCGGATCATCTCGAGCACCTGCTTGCGCGTGAGGGGCCGGCCGGTGGAGAAGTCCTCCTTGTCGGGGTCGAGCACGAGCGGATCGTTAGCGTTCGAGCTGGTAGAGGCGGGGGTCTTGCGGCGGGTCATGAGGCTCGCGTGGGCAGGAGGGAGGGCGCCGCCGTACGCTCGAGGCTGGCGACGAGGCGGGCGGCAATTCCGGAGGTTCCGAGCTGCTCGGACCAGTAGACGCCGCCCGGGTTGAGCGTGTTGACCTCGATGACGAGGCCCCCGATCACGTCGACCCCGGCGAACCACACGCCGTCCCGCAAGAGGTGCGGGGTGAGCGTGGCGGCGAGGGCGTGGTCGGCGTCGGTGAGCGGAGACGGCATCGGCACCGCGCCGGCCTTGAGGTTGTGGCGAAGCTCGCCCGGCGCGCGTTGGCGCAGGTACCCGCCGACGAAGGCGCCGTCGAGCCACAAGAGGCGCTTCTCTCCGAAGATCGCGGCGGGGACGTACTCCTGGACGACGACGTAGCCGTCCCCCGCGCGGGCCGCGGCGTCGATCGCGGTGTCGAGCCGGGGGCGGCGCCGACCGCGCATGACGGTCACGCCCTTGCCGCCGCACGAACGCGCGGGCTTGAGCACGATGCCGGCCACACAATCGCTGGCGAAGCAATCGATGGTCGTGCGGGAGCGCGTCACGATGGTGCGGGGGCGGGGGACGCCGTCGAGCGTCGCGACCCAGGCTTTGTGGGAGGTGCGCAGGAGCGCGCCGGGGTCGTTGCAGACGCGCACGCCGGCCTGCTGGGCGAGCTGCGCGAAGCCGATCACCGCGAGATCGAGCGGGTTGGTGCGGAGGAGGAGCACGTCGAAGCGGTCGACCTCGACGTTGCGCCGCACCGCCGTGCGGCCGTGGAGCGCCGCGACGATCTGCTCGGGCGAAGCCGGCGCGTCGAACAGGTGCGCACGCCCGCGCAGCCGGCCGCGAGGGTCGACTTCGAGGTCCCACGGCTCCAGGATGCGCACGGCGTGCCCCCGGTCGAGGGCGGCGTGCACGAACTGGATCGTGGTGTGGGTGAGCGCTGCCGAGGCCGCGCTCGAGAGGACGATTCCGATCCGCACGGGCCCACTTATCCGAAACGCGCGGACGTCGGGCGGCCCGCGGTCCCGGCGCCCGACGAACCCGCGCCCGCGCCCTGCTTCGACTCAAGTCGCCCCCGCGCCCTGCCGAACCTATGGGCAGGAGCATCCAATGGACGACGAAAACTACGAGCAGGCCACCGACATCCCCGACGTGACCGAATGGCTCGAGGACGACGACGAAGAGGCGCCGTTGTTCATCTGAGGGATGCGCGAGGTCGGGCCGCCCGCCCCGTCGCCGGAATACGGGGCTCCGATGGACGAGGTCCTCTCCCGCATCCCCCGCCTCGTGGCCGCGCGCTACCCGATCCTGTGGCTCGTCTCCACGGAGGAAGAGCGCGTAGAACGCGGGCTCGAACGCCTCGCCCAGGCCGAGGGCATGGCGCTGCTGCGGTGGCGCCGCACCACCGGCCTCGTCGCGACCGGCGGGCTCGCCTTCCCGGACACCCAGTCCCCGCTCGCGGCGCTCGAAGCCGCCTCCGAGGTCGACGGCCCCGCGCTGTTCCTCTTCGAGGACCTCGCGGACGACTTCGCCGATCCCATGGTCGTCCGCCGCATCCGTGACCTCCAGAGCGAGGTCGCCGCGCGTCGTCAGGCGATCCTCATCCTCTCCCACCGCGTGACGCTCCCGCCCGAGCTCGAGAAGGACGTCGCCGTCCTCGACATCCCGCTGCCCAACCGCGCGGAGGTCGCCCGGCTCCTCGGCCTGCTCACCCTCTCGCAGAACATCGAGCTCCCCGCGGATCGCTTCGAGCAGTTCGTCACCGCCTCGCTCGGTCTCACCGAGAACGAGATCAAGCGCGCCTACGCCCGCGTCCTGCTCGACGGGCGGGGCTTCGCCGAGGCCGACCTCGACCTCCTCCTCGAAGAGAAGGCGCGCCTCCTCCGCAAGTCCCGCCACCTCGAGTTCGTGCGGCCCGACATCGGCATGGGCGACGTCGGCGGGCTCGGCAACCTCAAGGACTGGCTGCGCCAGCGCTCCGCCGCCTTCACCGAGAAGGCCCGGATCTACGGCCTCCCCGAGCCGAAGGGCCTGTTCCTCCTCGGCGTCCAGGGCTGCGGAAAGTCGCTCTCCGCCAAGGCCGTCGCCGAGCTCTGGCGCGTGCCGCTCCTCCGCCTCGACGTCGCCGCGCTCTTCGAGGGCCGCGCCGAGGAGGGCCTCCGCGAGACCATCCGCATCGCCGAGTCGCTCGCCCCCGCCGTCCTCTGGATCGACGAGATCGAGAAGGCCTTCCTGGGCGAGGGCATGGCCACCAGCCGCGTCTTCGGCACCTTCCTGACGTGGATGCAGGAGAAGACCAAGCCCGTGTTCGTCGTCGGCACCGCCAACGAGGTCCGCGGCCTCCCGCCCGAGCTCCTTCGAAAGGGCCGCTTCGACGAGATCTTCTTCGTCGACCTCCCCAACGTCCACGAGCGCCTCGAGATCCTCGACATCCACCTGCGCCGTCGTAAGCGCGATCCCGAACGCTACGACCTGCTCGCGCTCGCGGAGGAGACCGAGCGGTGGAGCGGCGCCGAGCTGGAGCAGCTCATCATCTCGGCGATGTTCCACTCCTTCTCCGCAGATCGCGAGCTCGGCCAGGAGGACCTCATGCGCGTCGCCCGCGAGACCGTGCCCCTCGCCATCACGATGGACGACCGCCTCAAGGAGCTGCGCGAGTGGGCCCGCCCCCGCGCCCGCCCCGCCAGCGTCGACACCCGCCGAATCGCCTTCTTCGAGGACTGGAATGCCTGAATCCACTCCC
Source organism: uncultured Pseudomonadota bacterium (assembly GCA_903959175.1). Taxonomy (GTDB): domain Bacteria; phylum Myxococcota_A; class UBA796; order UBA796; family SXON01; genus CAJBVW01. Next base: position 1,162 of record CAJBVW010000095.1, on the reverse strand, counting down.
TCGGGTGCCCCCCTCCGCTGCGCCGTCGTCGGCGCCGGCTCCTGGGGCACCGCCCTCGGCATCCAGCTCGCCCGCAACGGCCACGAGACCTGGATGTGGGACCGCGACGTCGACCGCTGCGCCCGCATGGAGAACGAGCGCGCCAACGCCCGCTACCTCCCCGGCATCGCCTTCCCCGACGCCCTCCACGCCTCCCACGACATGGACCGCGTGCTCGCCGGCGCCGACCTCGTCGTGGCCGTCGTCCCGAGCCAGGTCATCCGCCCCGTGATGGGCGCCGTGGGCGACCGCCTCCGCGACGGCGTACCCATCTGCTGCGCGTCCAAGGGCATCGAGGTCGACACCCTCCAGACCATGGACGAGGTCCTCCACGACGTGCTCCCCGCGCGCCTCCACCCCTCGTTGTGCGCCCTCTCCGGCCCGAGCTTCGCCAAGGAGGTCGCCCTCGGGCTGCCCACCGCCGTCGTCGTCGCCGGCGGCTCCGAGGACGCCTGTCATCGTGTCGCGCATGCGTTCCACGGCGGCTACTTCCGCGTCTACCACTCCGACGACGTGGTGGGTGTGGAGTACGGCGCCGCCCTGAAGAACGTGCTCGCCATCGCGTGCGGCGTGTCCGACGGCGCCGGCCTCGGCACCAACGCGCGCGCCGCGCTCATCACCCGCGGCCTCTCCGAGATCACGCGCCTCGCCGTCGCCCGCGGCGCCAACCCGCTCACCCTCATGGGCCTCGCCGGCCTGGGCGACCTCGTCCTCACCTGCACCGGCGACCTCTCCCGCAACCGCCGCGTCGGCCTCGGCCTCGGCCAGGGGCGCTCGCTCGCGTCCATCCTCGACGAGCTCGGCCAGGTCGCCGAGGGCGTCGTGACCGCACGGAGCGCGTGGGCGTTGGCGCAGAAGACCGGCGTGGACATGCCGATCACCGAGCAGGTCTACCGCATGCTCTACGAGGACAAGCCGGTGCGGGACGTGCTGCGGGACCTCGTGGGGCGGGAGCGCAAGGCGGAGCGGGGGTAGATCCCCGGGGCGTTGCGGGGCGGGAGCCCCGCACGCGTTTTCGGGCGCAACGCGGCCGGAAACGCTCCCCCTACCGAAGCGGAACCCCCAGATACCCGGCCACCCGCGCACCCCACGACGGCCCCAGCCCCCACACGTCGCCGTCGGG
>CAJBVW010000094.1 GCA_903959175.1 uncultured Pseudomonadota bacterium | reverse complement strand
TGGCCGACCCGGCGTCCGCGGCGGGACGCGCCCGCCCCCAGCTGAGGCGCCCCGATCCCGGACGCGGTGGGGCACCCGCGCCCCATTCTGGCCGGATCCGCCTCGAAGGCCGCCTGGGAGGGGGTGCCCCCCCGCGGCACGGCGCTTGCTGTAGAGTGGCCCACCGGAGGTCCCGTGACCCGTACGCCCCTGTTTGCCGCCCTCGTCACCCTGCTCGCCGCCTGCAGCCAGGACCAGGGCTTCGAGAAGCGCACCGACGTCGCGGGCGCCGAGGGCGCGGACATCGAGGTGTCCCCGTCGCAGCTCGACTTCGGCTCGCTCGCCGCCGCCGAGTCGGTGAGCCAGTGGTTCCGCGTCACCAACGTCGGGCCCGAGGAGTCGCTCCTCGAGGTGTCCGAGATCCTCATCGGCGGCGCCGCGGGCGGCTTCACCCTCCTCACGCCCGCGGAAGAGCTCGCGTTCACCCTGCCGGGCGGCGCGTCCACCGAGATCGAGGTCGCGTTCACGCCCGAGGGCGCCAACTCCCAGGTGGGCGAGGCCATCGTGGTGTCGGACGACGAGGACGAGCGCCGTGTCACCGTCGACCTCCTCGGCGAGGGCCGTGTCCCCGAGCTGGAGATCGGCCCCGACCCGCTTGACCTCGGCACCGCCTACATCGGGTGTGACAAGGACCACGATGTCACGCTCACCAACGTCGGCACGGACGACCTCGTCATCGACTCGATCTCCCACTCGGGCTCGCCCTTCGTCCTCACGGACGCAAACGTGCTCCCGCTTACCCTGGCGCCCGGCGAGGAGACCACGGTCAACGTGCAGTTCGCGCCGACGGTCGAGGGCGCGGTGACCGGCGAGCTGACCGTCACGTCCAACGAGCCCATCGGCACGCGCGTGTCGGAGCAGACCGCCGAGGGCGCCTATGCCGGCGAGTACGAGGACACCTTCGAGGTGCCGGTCGACCCGCCCGCGGACATCGTGTTCTTCGTCGACCAATCGTGCTCGATGGACGACGACCAGCGCTCCCTCGCAAACAACTTCTCCAGCTTCATCACCAACCTCTCGGCGTACACCACCGACTGGCACATCATGGTCGTCAACGACGACGACGGGTGTAACAACAGCGGCGTGCTCACCAGCCGCTCGTCGGGGTACGAGAGCCGGTTCACCGACTCCGTGGGCCGCGGCGGCGGCGACTACACCGAGGCGGGCTTGACCGTGATGCGCGAGGCCGTCGACAACACCGACGCCGGCGACTGCAACGACAACTTCCTGCGCCCCGACGCCCTCCTCCACCTCGTCATGGTCAGCGACGAGCCCGAGCAGTCCCGCGGCGGCTGGGAGTCCTACGTCAACGCCGTCATCGCCAAGAAGGGCGACGCCTCCCTGGTCAAGTTCTCGGCCGTGGCGGGCCCCGTCCCGGGCGGCTGCTCCGGCGGTGGCAACAGCGCCGAGGCCGGCACCGGCTACGACGAGGCCGTCGACAGCACCGGCGGCGTGTTCCTCTCGATCTGCTCGGACTGGTCCACCTCCGTCGAGGCCCTCGCCGACGCGTCCGTCACCGTCTTCACCTTCGAGCTCACGCGCAACGCCGCGGACAGCACCATCGTCGTGACCGTGAACGGCCGCGAGGCGCGCAGCGGGTGGTCCTACGACGCCGCCACCAACGCGGTGGTGTTCGAGGAGGGGTCGGCGCCGGCGGAGGGGGATGTGGTGGTGGTGACGTACGCGGGGTTGGCGAGCTGCGACTGAGGGATCGGTCGCCGATCCCCCCGGGAGGCGCGTGAGACGCGTCGCCACCGCCTCTGACCGCCGCCTTTTGCCACGCGCCGATCGCAGGGGAACGCCCGTCCCCCGCCTGCGTCACGTTGTCGCATGCGACATCATGTCGCTCCCCACACCCGACGGCCCCGGCTAAAAACCCAACGAGCCTCCAACACCGGCTCCCCGGCACGCGCTCCGCCGCTCCCCTCCGAGCAGCGCGACGCCCGTCCCGCGACGCACCCCTCGCGGCGCCCCACCGGAGCGCCCGGTGAGAGGTGTGCCCGGGGCTCACGCCGGCGCGCACCCTCAGGAGTTCGTCATGTCCACGTTCGCTGTTCCCCTCTCCCTCCTCGTCCTCCTCTCCGCCTGCACCGACGTGAAGGACCCGGACGAGACCAACCCCGAAGAGGTCATCACCACGGTGACCCTCACATTCACGCCCGACCTCGACGGGGGCGCCGCGCAGACGTTCTCCTGGGCGGACCCCGAGAACGACGGCAGCCCGGTCATCGACGCGATCACGCTCTCCGGCGCCGACTCGTACGCGCTGTCCGTGGCGTTCCTCAACGAGCTGGAGGACCCCGCCGAGGACATCACGGAAGAGGTCGACGCCGAGAGCGACCAACATCAGGTGTTCCTCACCGGCTCCGCGGTGGACGGCCCGGCGACGCCCGAGAACGCGGGCGCGGTGCTCTCGCACACCTACGGCGACACAGACGCGAACGGCTTCCCCGTCGGGCTCACCAACACCATCGACATCCTCCAAGCCGGGAGCGGCGTGCTCACCGTCACGCTCCGCCACCTGCCCCCGCAGGACGACGCCGCCGTCAAGACCGACACCCTCGCGGAGGACGTGGCCGCCGACGGGATCGACGGGCTCCCCGGCGCGACCGACGTGTCGGTCGACTTCGACGTGACGGTCCAGTAGGCAGCCCCCGTGGCCGTGCTCCCGCTCGTCCTCAGCGCTGTGGCGCTCCTCGCCGCGCCGCTCCTCGATCGGGGGCTCCGTGCGCGGCCAAGCACCCAGGGGCTCGCCGAGGGGGCCCTCCAGGTGTTCGTGGGCGGGCTCGTGCTGGTGCACGTGCTCCCGTTCGGGCTCGTGGCGGCAGGGTGGCCGGCCGCCGTCGCCCTCGTCGCCGGAGTCGGCCTCAGCCTGAGCGCTCGTCGCGTGCCCGGCGGCGAGCGCTGGGCGCTCGGGGTGGCCGCGTGTGGCCTCCTCCTCCATTGTATGGTCGACGGCGCGACGCTCACGCTGCCGATCGGCGAGGGGGGAGGCGGCGCGCGCGGATGGGCGGTGGTCCTCCACTCGCTGCCGGTCGGGCTCGCGGCATGGCGGGTCGCCTCGGAGCGCGGCGGGCGGACACTGGCGGGCGGGCTGCTCGTCGCGAGCGCGCTCGCGACCGCCGTCGGGTGGTCCGCAGCGGAGCAGGTCCTGGAGGGGGCGACGGCCGCCGGACTCGGGATCGTGCAGTGTCTCGTGGCCGGCGCGCTCCTGCACGCGCTCGGCCCCCTCGCCGCGCCCTCGCGGAGCACGGGCTGGGGCGCGCTGCTGGCGACCGGGGGGATCCTGGCGCTGGCGCTGGGACACCCGGCGCCGCGGTCGTTCGCGGGCGAGCTCGCGGCCGCCGAGACGGTGTTCACGCTGCTCGTCGAGGCCGCGCCCGCGCTGCTGCTCGGCTACGTCGCCGCGGGGCTCCTGCATGCCTTCGCGCCGGCGGCGCTCCCCCGCTGGTTGACGGGGCGCTCCGCGCTCGACTCCGCGGCGCGCGGCGCCCTGGTGGGCCTCCCGGTGCCCGTGTGCTCCTGCGGCGCTCTTCCGCTGTACCGCGGGCTCCTCGCGAAGGGGGTGCCGCCGGCCGCCGCGCTGGCGTTCCTCGTCGCCGGGCCCGAGGTGGGCGCCGGCACGGTGCTGGTCAGCCTGCCCCTCCTGGGCCTACCGATGACCGTCCTCCGGGTCGGCGGGGCGCTGCTGGTCGCGCTCGCGGTCGGCGTGCTCGTCTCCCCGCTGATCCCGGCGCCCCCGGCGCGCACGGGGCCCACCCCGGCGCTCCCCCCGCTGGGCGCGCGGCTCCGCGAGGGGCTGCACTTCGGCCTGGTCGAGACCGTGGAGCACACCGCGCCCTGGGTGCTCGCTGGGCTGCTCCTCGCGGGGCTCCTCGAGCCCCTGCTCGACGCGGACGCGCTGCGACACGTCCCGGGCCCGCTCGGCGTGGTCGGCGCCGCGCTCATCGGCGTCCCCGCCTACGTGTGTGCGTCCGGAGCCACCCCCCTGGTCGCAGTGCTCGTGCACAAGGGCCTCTCCGGCGGCGCGGCCGTCGCGTTCCTCCTGACCGGCCCCGCCACGAACATCAGCACGTTCGGTGTGTTGCGCCGGCTCCACGGACCCCGTGTGGCCCTCCGCTTCGGGATGGTGGTGGCGACGCTCGCCGTGGGCCTCGGGCTCGCCCTCGACGCGCTCTGGCCCGATCCGCTCGTGCCGCCGCTCCACGCCGCCTCCGCGCACGCCCACGGCACCCTCGAGCTCGCCAGCGCCGCGGTCCTCGGGCTCCTCTTCGCGGCCGCCCTGGTGCGGAACGGCCTGGCCGGCTTCCTGGACCCGCTGCTGCACCCCCACCACGACCACGACCACGGCGCGGGCGAGGGGCACGACCACCGCCACGACCACGGCGGCGCGGGCCATGCGCACGCCCCTCCGGCCCCGGCGCGGGCCGCCGCGTTCTCCGCGCAGGCCCTCTTCACCGACCTCCGTCTCGCGCCCGCCGCTCCCGGCCTGGCGCCGCCCGTCGCCCGCGCGTCGGACTGCGGAGGCTGCGAGGACGGCCACGACCACGGTCACGACCACGGCCACCGGGACCGCGGGCGCTGAGGCGCTCCACCCCGGCGCGCGGTGGCGCCGGAGCGGGGGTCAGGGGGCGAGCGTGCTGACGACGAGCACGAGCCGCACCTGGCCCGACCCCGCGAGCGGCGGCGACCGGTGGACACCGCCCCGCGCCCCGCCGGGCCAGGCCTTGCCGCGGATCCACACCACGTCCCCGGCGCTCGCACGCTGCGGACGGTCGGCGGCCGACGGGTCGTCCACCCACTCGGTCCCCGGCCCCACGTAGGTGCAGAGCATGCGCATGCGCAGGTTGTCGACGTGGAACTTGCGACACTTGTCGTCGGTCACCGGACCGAGCACCAGACGGACCTCGCGGACGTCGAGCGCCCGCGCGAAGCGCTCCACGAGCCCGCGGACGTCGCGCTCGAGCCACGCTCGCGCCTCCGCGTCGTCGAGCCCGCGCAGCCACGCGGCGAGGTCGCAGTCGGTCACGACGACCTCCGCGTCGTGCGGAGATGCGTGCGAACGCGCCCAGGCTTCGAGCCCGGCGGCGACGGCGAGGGGGAGGCGCCTGCGCCACACGGCGATGGCGGCCGGGGCCGACGGGAGCTCCTCCAGGACCTCGGGCCGATCCGACACGAGCGCGGCGGGAGCGCGGCGCACCGACGGACCCACGATGAATCGAAATGCAGGGGGGACGCAGGGAATGAACCAGTAGTCGTCGAACAACTCAGCCTCCTTTGGTGAACTCACGGGTCGGCGGCAGGCGCAGCGGACGACGGCCCCACCGTGTCCCTCCGGCCGTCACGCCCCCACGTCCCACGCCGCCACGGCGGCCTCGATCGTCGCGACGGCCACGCGGCGCCCGTCCGGGCGCATCGCGAGGCCGATGAGGCTCTGCTCGACCTGGTCGACCTCGCGCACCGTCCACGAGGCCCCCGCCCACAACACCAGCCGGCCGTCCTCCCCCGCCGAGACCGCCGCGCGCCCGTAGCGCCCGAAGGCGACGCCGCGGACGCGGCCCTCGTGCACCTGCATCTCCACCCCGCCCTTCCCGGAGGGGCCGGCGCCGTCGAACTCCCAGGCCGCCATCGTGCCCGCGCCCGCCGCGATCAGCGTCGGTGCCGACCCGCCCCACGCGAGGGCGAGCACCTTGCCCGCGTAGCCGGCCATCCGAAGCGGCACGCCGCCCCGCCGGTCCCAGACCACCGCGGTCGCGTCCTGCGCCCCGAAGGCGACCCAGTGCCCGTCGGGCGAGGGCGCGAGCGCGAGCATCGACCCCTTGTGGTCGAAGCGCTCGGTGGGGCCCTCGACGCCCGGCGCCCACACCCACCCGCCGCCGTAGGCGCACGTGACCACCCCGTCGGTGCGCGGGTCGAGCGCCATGCCGGCCACCGTGCTCGGGTGCTTGCCTCCGCCGACGAGGCGGCGCCCCTCCGCGTCGAAGAAGCACACCTCGTCGTCGACCGCGACCGCGATCCAACCCCGCTTGGACCACGAGACGGCGCCCACCCAACGCCCCTCCGTCGGGAGCACCCTCGGGGCGGCCTCGCCGGGCGTCCACACCTGCGCCACCCCGTCCTGCCCGCCGCTCACGAGCCGTCCGTCCGGCCCCCACGCGAGCGAGAGCGCGCCGCCGCGGTGGCCGACCCACTGGCCGCGCACCGCCCCGGTCTCGCCGTCGAACACGAGCACGTGACCGGCGTTGTTCACCACCGCGAGGCGACCGCCGTCCGGGGACCACGCCATCGCCGTGGCGGTCTCCTTGCCGCGGGCGGCCCAACGGCGCCGAAGCCCGCTCACGCGCAGCACGCGCGGAGGCCGGCCTCGAGGACGCCGCGGTCCAGGTTGCGCCCGATGAACACCATGCGGCTGGTCCGCGGGGCGTCGCCCCAGGGAGCGCCGGGGACCATGTCGAACAGCATGTGTACGCCCTGGAACACCACACGCTCCGCGCGGCCCCGGACGGCCAGGATGCCCTTGCTACGGAAGATGTCGGTGCCCCGCTCCCGCAGCAGGGTGCCGATCCACGCGGTGAGCAGGTCCTCGTCGAGCTCGGCGTGGAGCTCCACGCTGGCCGAGCCCACGGTGGCGTCGTGCTCGTGGTCGGACTCGGTGAGGAACGTGGGCTCGAGCTCGACGGCCCGGGCCAGGTCGAAGCCGCCGACGGAGAGCAGGGCGTCGATGGACACGTCGGCGCGGACGGCGCGGTGGACGCGCGCCAGGGTGTTGATCCCGCGCACACGGGCCTCGAGGGCGTCGGCGGCGGCCTCGTCGACGAGGTCGGTCTTGTTGAGGACGACGACGTCGGCGAACGCGATCTGTTCGAGGCACTCGTGGCTGTCGTCGAGGTGCGCGGCGACGTGCCGGCTGTCCACCACGGCGATCACGGCGTCCAGGCGGGTCAGCTCGCGGTCCTCGTCGTGGACGTAGTTGGTCTGGATCACCGGCGCGGGGTCGGCGAGGCCGGTGGTCTCGATGAGGATGTGGTCGAAGCGGTCCCGGCGCTTCATCAGGTTGCCGAGGATCCGGATGAGGTCGCCCCGCACAGTGCAGCAGATGCAGCCGTTGTTCATCTCGAACACTTCTTCGTTCGCGTTGACGACGAGCTCGTTGTCGATGCCGATCTCGCCGAACTCGTTCTCGATCACCGCGATGCGGTGGCCGTGGCGCTCGGTGAGGATGCGGTTGAGGAGGGTCGTTTTACCGGAGCCGAGGTAGCCGGTCAGGACGGTCACGGGGACGCGGGAGTCGGAGGGGTCAGCGGTCACGGGTAGCCTCGAGGGAGAGGGGGATGGGTCGTGCGACGTCGGTCAGGCTGTACAGGCGCAACCCGACGAGGATCACGAGCAGAAGCACGCCCAGCGGCAACGAGAGCGCCGTGGGGTCGACGCCCGCCAGCTCCGCGAGGGCGTAGGCGAAGGACACGACGACGACCACCCAGCCGATGGCAGCGCTCGCGTGTCGCGAGCGGACGGTGCCACCCTGCTGCACCCGCGCGGCGAGCCAGCCGTCGAGGCCGTCCGAGCACAACATGCCGAGGGTGAACGCGAGCCCGAGGTACAGCGGCGGGATGTGCGCGCTGAGCGAGAGGGCGGCGAGCTGGCTGGAGGTCTCGAAGCCGACGGCGAGGACCACGCCGAGGAGCAGCGGGCCGTAGCGGAGCGGCAGCGTCGCGTGCGCGTGGCCGTGGGGTCGCAGCAGCCGCCAGACGTTGGCCACGCCGATGAGGAGGAAGAGCCAGGGTGTGAGGAAGCCGAGGTCGAACGCTCCGACGAACCGATGCGCGAAAACGGCCAGGATGGTCACCACCCCGCCGTGGCCGAGGGCGAACAGCACCCCGTTCCAGGCGCTCGGCCGGAAGCGGGAGAGCCCGTCGATCGCCGCGAGGTGGTCGGCGTCGAGGCCGTGGCGCAGCCCGAGCGCGCAGACCAGGCCGAGGTTCACGAGCATGGCGTGGGCCGATGGGCGAGCTGGACAGGCATCCCGCGCTGGTACCCGGTCGAAGATACTATTGCAACTGAGATGCAATAGCTGCCCGGACGCCGCCGTCAGCAGGCACTGACCGAGACGCCCCGACGCTGATGCGTGTACGAATTGCTATCGCATCACAGATGCAGTAGCATACGCCGTCGCATCTGCATCCACCTCCCTCCCGCCCCGGGTCCCCTCATGCAACGCCTCCCCGTCACCGTCCTCTCCGGCTTCCTCGGCGCCGGCAAGACGACGCTCCTGAACCACGTCCTCGCCAACCGCGAGGGGCGGCGCGTCGCCGTGATCGTCAACGACATGAGCGAGGTCAACATCGACGCCGCGCTGGTCCGCGGCGAGGCGCGGCTCGACCGCACGGAGGAGAAGCTGGTCGAGATGCAGAACGGCTGCATCTGCTGCACGTTGCGCGAGGACCTGCTCATCGAGGTGGGCCGGCTCGCGCGCGAGGGCCGGTTCGACTACCTCCTCATCGAGTCCACGGGCATCTCCGAGCCCCTCCCCGTCGCCGAGACGTTCAGCTTCGTGGACGAGGCCGGCGCGTCGCTCGGGGACATCGCCCGGCTCGACACGATGGTCACCGTGGTGGACGCGCTGAACTTCATGGAGGACTGGCAGAGCCTCGACGAGGTGAGCGCGCGCGGCCAGGCGCTGAGCCCCGAGGACGACCGCAACGTCGTGCGCCTGCTCGTCGAGCAGGTGGAGTTCGCGGACGTGCTCGTGGTCAACAAGGCGGACCTCGTCTCTGAGGCCGACCTCGCCGCCCTCCGGGAGCTGCTCGCGCGCCTGAACCCGCGCGCGCACCAGGTGGTGGGCACGCGCGGCAAGGTGCCGCTCGACCAGATCCTCGACACCGGGCGCTTCGACATCGACGCCGCCAAGGCCGCCCCCGGCTGGATGGCGGTCGCGCGCGGAGAGGGGAAGAGCGAGGCCGACGAGTACGGCATGAGCTCCTTCGTGTTCCGCGAGCGCCGCCCCTTCCACCCCGACCGCTTCGCCACGTTCATGCGGACGAAGAAGGCGGGCGTGATCCGCTCCAAGGGCTTCTTCTGGCTCGCGAGCCGCCCCGAGTGGACCGGCGTGTGGGCGCAGGCCGGGCGCATCACCGAGCTCGGGCCCGCGGGGATCTGGTGGGCCGCCGTCGACAAGGGGCAGTGGCCGGAGGACCCGGAGGAGCGCGCCTCGATCAAGGCGGACTGGCAGAAGCCCTGGGGAGACCGCCGCCAGGAGCTCGTGTTCATCGGGCGCGACATGGACCGCGCCGGCATCGAGGCCGGGCTGCGCGAGGCGCTCCTGACCGACGCGGAGGTGGCGCTCGGCATGCGGAAGTGGCGCAAGCTGCCCGACCCCTTCGACGCGTGGGAGATGGGCGAGGCCGAAGCGGAAGGCGCGTGAACGGCCCCCCCGATGCTCGAGGCGGGGTCGGCAGAGGGGGACGTGGTGGTGGTGACGTATGCGGGGTTGGCTTCGTGTGACTGAGGGGCGGCAGCGCCCGAGTCCGCTTGCCTCCTCGGCGATCGCCGGGCCATGATGGGCCTCCCCCCCGGCCCGTCGCCCATGTCGCTCCTCCTGCTCTTCCTCGGCGCCTGCTCTCCCCCCGAGGAGGAGGCAGAGGTGTGTGAGGCCATCCCGCGGCCGGAGATGGCGCTCTCCGAGACCGAGCTGGACTTCGGCGACGTGTTGATTCGGAGCACCGCCACCCGGACGGTCCTGCTCTCCAACACAGGGAACTACCCCCTCGGCGTCACCTCCGTCGAGGTGGGAGACGCCGAGGAAGGCTCCGACTTCGTCGTAAGCTACGACGTGGCGGGCACCGACTGCGCGTCCGTGCCCGACGACGCCTACGACCGCGAGATCCCCGACACCGGCCTCCGCCCGTGGGACACCGGCACCGAGACCCACTGGAGCGGGCACGCGTTCGTGCTCGAGCCGGGCTGCGCCCTGCCTCTCACCGTCACCTACACCCCCACCGCCTACTACGCGGACGCCGACGCGCTGATCGTCACGAGCGACAACCTCCAGGACGTGCCCGAGAGCGGCTTTCACGCGGCCGTCCTGCACGGGTCACTCGTTACCTGGCTGCGCGGAAACACCACGTTGGGCGCCGACCCGCTCGCCGACCCGTACATCGTCGGGGACACCATCCGGCTCGGGCAGTCCACCCTCCTCGAGGGCGACACGATCGAGCTGGAGGTGCGCGTCGAGGGCGCCCCAGCGCCCCTCACCTACAGTTGGTCGACGGACTCGGGCGGCTTCGGCGCCGACCAACCCACCGTGACGTTCACCGGCCCCCACATCGACGCGTGCGCCACGGACGACCTCTACCAAGGGCGGGCAGTGAACCTCTACGCGGTGGTCTTCGACGCCGAGGGGAACCAGGACTGGGGCTTCACCCGCGTCAACGTGTGGGAGGAGGGCCTCCCGCTCTACGAGGACTGCCCGGAGGTGGACACGGCCGATGAGGACTGCCCTGTCGAAGAGCCCACCGGATGTGGCGGCGGTGCGGCGGCGCTGGTGTGGGTCTTCGGTGGGCTCGGGCTGTCGGTGCGGCGGCGCAGGCCCGCTCAGCGCCGCTCACCGCACGTTTGAATCGAAACCGGCGCCATCACACGGCGCGTCGGCGAGCGAGGTGCAGACGGCGCGTAGGAGCGGCTCGACCTGGCCGGGGTCTCCCCAGACGGGGATGAACGCCGCGAGTGCCCGGCGCCGAGCGGCCGCTTTGGGTTTGGCGAGCTGCGACTGAGGCGAGGCCGATCCGTCACGAGCGCGCCGATGACGAGCCGCGCCCGTTGTGCCGGGGCTGCTCACCGGTCCCGTGAGAGGCGGCCTACACCCGTTCAACCGCCCATGCGAGGACCTGACCCCGCTGATGATGCGGATGCACCAGGTTTCCGAAGGGCGCCTCGACCCGCTCCGTGACGCGTACACGCCTGGCAATGAGAAGGTCCAGAGCGTCGACCAACGCTGAGAGCGGACGCGACGGGTAGTCGTAGCCGTAGACCAGGAGCGCGTGCCGCTGCGTGGCGCGGAAGGCCAGCACCTTCTCACAGTCAGAGAGCGCGCTCCGATCCTCGGCGAACGGGGAGAGCAGGTGTTTGAGCACCTCCTCCGCCGGTTGCCCGTTGTTGCGGAGCGCACGAGCGGCCTTGACCTCGATCGCCCAACCCCATTGCGGTCCCACGCCATCGATTGGCGTCAGGCACAGGTCGCAGGAGGCGTCCAGCACGCCGTACGGCACTTCCACAGTGGCACCCGCATATGCGTCCGCATCCATCGCGCGCATCTCGGCGAGCACGAGCTTGACCACTGCCGGCTCCTCGTGCGGACCAATCCCCGGAAGATAGGTCTTGCATTGAGGGCGGCGTGCGTCGGCGGCCTCAAGGCCGCGGGCGAAGTCGTCGACAATCCGTTGCAGCAGCATGTCCCAGCCGTCCCCTACCCCCGAACCCACTCAAAAACCCCCACCGCAAACTCCACCTGCGCATCATCGACATCCAAGTGTGTCACCAACCGCACCTGGTCCGCCGCGAGGGCGATGCAGCGCACGCCGTGCTCGCCGAGGCGGGCGGCGAGGGCGTGGGCGTCGGGGGTGGTGATGTAGATCATGTTGGTGTCGGGGCGGCGCGCGCTGTACCCGAGCGCGGTGAGGCCCTCCCAGAGGCGGAGGGCGCGGGCGTGGTCGTCGGCGAGACGGGCGAGGTGGTGGTCGAGGGCGTAGAGGCAGGCGGCCGCGAGGATGCCGGCCTGGCGCATGCCGCCGCCGAGCATCTTGCGGACGCGACGAGCCTTGGGCATGAGCGCGGCGGGGCCGACGAGGACGGAGCCGACGGGGGCGCCGAGGCCCTTGGAGAAGCAGACGTTGACGATGTCGAAGGGGGCGGCGAAGTCGGCCAACGGATCGCCGGTGGCGACGTGGGCGTTCCAGAGGCGGGCGCCGTCGAGGTGGGTGTTCATGCCGGCGGCGCGGGCGACGTCGGAGAGGGCCTGGCAACGGGCGACGGAGGTGACAGTGCCACCGCCACGGTTGGCCGTGTTCTCGACGGAGAGGAGGCGCGGGACAGTGTGGTGGACGTTGGGAGGGCGCACGGCGGCGCGCACGGCGGCGGGGTCCATGACGCCGTCGACGCCGGGGACGAGGCGGAGGGTGACACCGCTGATGACGGCGGGGCCGCCGGCCTCGTAGAGGAAGGGGTGGGCGCTCTGCTCGAGGATGACCTCGTCGCCGGGCTCGGTGAGGCACCGGATGGCGATCTGGTTGGCTTGGGTGCCGCTCGGGACGTAGAGGGCGGCCTCCTTGCCGAGGCGCTCGGCGACGGTGGCCTCGAGGCGGTTGACGGTGGGGTCCTCGCCGAAGACGTCGTCGCCGACGTCGGCGTTGGCCATGACGGCACGCATGGCGGCGGTGGGGCGGGTGACGGTGTCGGAGCGGAGGTCGACGATCATGCGGGCTCCACCGGCGACGCGCGCCGGACGAGGGGCGGGAGGTAGTCGGCGGGGAGAGGCACGCCGAAGAGGGTGAGGAGGGTGCCGCCAATCTGGGCGATGCCGGGGCCGCCGTCCTTGGTGAGGGGCGGGCAGTCCAACTGCCACGCGTGCGTCGGGTCGACGAGGACGAAGGGCACGGGGTTGAGGGAGTGGCTGGTGCGCGGCTTGCGTACGCCGTCCACGAGGATCGGGGCGCCCTTCTTGTCGAGCTCGTACATCTCGTCGGCGTTGCCGTGGTCGGCGGTGACGAGGAGGATGGCGCCCACCTCGGCGCACACGTCGACCAGGGTGCCGAGGCACGCGTCGACGAACTCCATGGCGGCGACGGTGGCGGGGAAGTTGCCGGTGTGGCCCACCATGTCGCCGTTTGCGAGGTTGAGGCGGACGTGGTCGTAGCGGCCCGAGCGGAGGGCGGTCACGGCCTCGCGCATGATGCCCGCGCACTGCATGGCGGGCTTCTGGTCGAAGGGCACGTTGTCGGAGGGGACCTCGTCGTAGGTCTCGAGGGTGTCGGAGAGGCGGCCGGAGCGGTTGCCGTTGAAGAAGTAGGTCACGTGGCCGAATTTCTGGGTCTCGCTCACGGCGAAGGTGCGGAGGCCGGCCTGGACGAGCTGCTCGCCGACGGTGTGCCCGATGACCGGGGGGTCGACGAGGTAGCGGGTGGGGACGTTGAGGTCGCCGTCGTAGCGCATCATGCCGGCGTAGACGACGCGGGGGCGGGCGCCGCGGTCGAAGTAGGGGAAGTGGGCGTCGTCCGCCTCGAAGGCGCGCGAGATCTCGATGGCACGGTCGCCGCGGAAGTTGAAGAGGACCACCGCGTCCCCGTCGTGGATGCGGCCGACGGGCTGGCCGGCGGCGTCCACCACGACGAAGGGGGGGAGCCACTGGTCGGTGAGCTTGGGATCGGTGGCGTACAGCGCGGTGATGGCATCGGACGCGCTTCGATAGGGCGCGCCGACGCCGTGGACGTGGGTGTCCCAGCCACGCTTGACCATGTCCCAGTCGGCCTCGTAGCGGTCCATCGTGATGCACATGCGCCCGCCGCCGGAGGCGATGGCGGCGTCGACGCCGCGGGCGCGCAGCTCGGAGAGGTAGGCCTCAAGGGGGGCGACCCAAGTGAGGGCGCTGCGCTCGGACACGTCGCGGCCGTCGGTGAGGAGGTGGACGCGGATGCGCCGGCCGGCGGCGGCGGCGCGCGCGACGAGGGCGTGGAGGTGCTTGACGTGGGA
>CAJBVW010000093.1 GCA_903959175.1 uncultured Pseudomonadota bacterium | reverse complement strand
AGCGCCAGCCTCACGCTCGGCAACCGCGCGCCGGTCGCTACGGTATCCCTCACGCCGGTCAGCCCGACGCGGACTTCGACGCTCACCTGCTCGGGGTCGGCTACCGACGCCGATGCAGACAGCACCTCGCTCAGCTTCTCTTGGACCGTTGGAGGTTCCCCCGTGTCTGCTACTTCTACGTCAGCGCTCTCCAGCACCCTCGCCGGCGCCTTCATGGCCGGCCAGCTCGTCGCATGCACGGTCACCGCGTCGGACGGCAAGTCCGGCACCGACACCGACACCGGGAGCGTCACCGTCGGCAACACCGCGCCGGTCGTCACGAGCGTCACGCTATCGCCCTCCACGGTCTACACAAGCGACACGCTCACCGCGACCGTGGTGTCCAGTGACGCCGACGGCGATTCGCTGACCACCAGCTATGCTTGGTATGTGGGCGGCAGCCTCGTATCCGCGACCTCCGCCACACTGAGCGGATCCAGCTATTTCAGCAAGGGGCAGGCGGTTTATGTCACCGCCACCGTGAACGATGGGACCACCAGCACCTCGTTGAGCAGCAGCGCGATCACGGTGTCGAACACCGCGCCTACCGCGCCGGGGGTTGAGATCACGCCCGCCGATGCGGTGAGCGGCGACGACTTGACCTGTGCGGTGACCACCGCGGCGACCGATGTGGACGGGGACGCGCTGACGTATGTGTTTGCGTGGGACGTAGACGGGGTGGACTACACTTCGGCGACCGATGCTGCGACGAGCAGCGTTGTCGATGGGGCGGATGTGGGTGGTGGGGAGGCGTGGACGTGTGACGTCACGCCTTCGGATGGAACCGCCGTCGGCGCCACGTTCTCCGAGAGCGTCGCCGTCGCTTACGGCACCACGACCTGGACATCCGTCTGGAGCCATCCGCTGGCAAGCGCCCCAACAGGCTCTATCTACTATGACGGCGGCTGGCTCGACCAGTACGCTGGCACCATGTACGGCAGGTCAGCCTGGGTTCAACCGTCTGACTGGAACGGCATGTACATCCCAGCCGGTCGCTCATCTACGGACCTCGAAGCGGTTGAGATAGACGTCTACGTGCCCGCCCACTCTTGGGCGGTGTTCTCCCCGCTAGCCAACTACCTCGATTACGCGCTCACTCAAGATTACGCCCATTTCGCCCTGGTCGGCACAACGGGTCAGATGACCGTTCAGTACGACGCATCGACGACAGGCGTAGCCGACTACACACTCACTTCGTCCCTGACCGGCTTCACGAGCGGCACCTGGCATACGGTCCGCGTCGAATATGACTACTCGCTCAACGAGACGTCCTTCTCGCTCGACGGCATCGTGGTCTACGACACTACCGCCATTCCGCTGTCGACCCTGTCGGACGCGTACGTGGTTCTCGGTACGGGCACGACGTGCTGCAGCTCCGCGGCCAACGTCGCTTGGTCGAACCTGCGTGTATACCAAGGCACGCGGTGAGGTCGTCGCGCGGCTCGGTCAGGCCGGCGTCGACGCCGTCAACTTCGGCCCGGGCGAGAGCGCGCAGGCGCACCCGGCGGGGCAGTCGACCGGCCATAGAATGTGCGCGGCACCGCCGCAGAGGAGAGCAGAGCGCGAGGGCATAGCGGCCCGAAGGCACTTAGACGAGCGTGAGCCCGGAGTAGGTCTGGACGTTGAGTCCATGGACCTTGGCGGTGCGGACGAGCGCGGGCCGCGCCGGCGGACTTGCCGCCCGCCGCCGTCGCCCCCTACCCCCCAATCACCACGATCCGCTTCCCCTCGAACTCCGCCTCCCGCTCCCAAAGCCGCTCCTCCCAGCTGCGATCCGGCCGCACGTCAAACACCACCAGCCAACCGTGTTCCAAGCCCACGGTGTCCAAATAGCGCCCAAGTTGGATCACGCCGCGCTCGATCACCGTCTCGAGCGAATCCCGCGTGCGTGCCCGCTTGATCTCGATGGCGAAGCGGTCCGGCCCGTACTCGATCAGCAGGTCCATCGCGCCGCGGCCGGCGGCGAACTCGCGGTGTACGCGGCCTCCGCCGTTGATGACGCGCTGTACGAACGCGCACAACGCCAGGTGGGGAACGGCCTCGGGGTACTCGGGGATGGGCCTGCCAGCGATATCCGCGTTCTGGCGCCACCAGTCTCGGAACGCGTCCAGCAACGCTGGCATGTCGAGCCGGCCTTCGGGCGTAGCCCAAGCCCACGTCGGTCGCGGCACCGCGGCCTGCACATCGTAGGAGAGCTGCCGCGCCAGCACCTCGCGGTAAATGGGGTTGGCCGGCTCGGCGCCGTCGGGACCGCGGCGGATCAGCCCGAGGTCAACAACGTACTGGAAGTTGTCCCCGGAGTACACAACCCCGAGCGGATCATCCCCGAGCAAGACCGCCTGCACGATGTGCGCCACCCGAGGCTCCTTCAAGCGCTCGGCGAGGCTGTCCAAGTGGGTGGTGCGCGAGCGGATCAAGCGCTCGCGGGCTTCGTCCACGTGCGCGAGGGTGATCGGCACGGCGCGGTCAGGCACCAGCGCGGTCACACACAGATCCGCGAGCGCGTTGACCAGAAAAGGCTGGCCGTCGGTGACCCGCGCGATCTCGTCAGACGCCTCGGGCAGAAAGGCCTGACCGGTCTCCGCAGTGTGCTGGCCGAGCAGGTCTGAGACCTCTTCGGCGTTGAAGTTCCGCAGCGTGATCGACGCCGCCTTGATGTTGAACGGTGAGCCGGGGTT
>CAJBVW010000092.1 GCA_903959175.1 uncultured Pseudomonadota bacterium | reverse complement strand
GACGACCATCTGGCCGTCGTCGTCGTAGCTGGCGGGGGTGTAGGTGACGACGACCTCGGCGCTCTCGGTGGGCTCGAGCACGAGCGTGTCGGAGGCCCAGGTGAGCGTGTAGGCGGTGGAGCCGGACAGGTCGATCGTGGAGACGGTGACGGGCAGATCGCCGGTGGAGGTGAGGGTCACCACGTCGGTGACGGGCGCGCTGGAGGAGCGCAGGCCGAAGTCGACGAGGCCGGGATCGACCTCGAGGGTCCGTACGCCCTCGATCGTGTCCGGCTTGACGGCCTCGAGCTCGGTCTCGATACATCCGCCCAGCCCGATCGTCAGTAGCACCCACCTCATTCCGGCTCCCGAAGCGCTACGCGCAGTCTACGCCGTCCCTCACGCGCTTGCCCGGGATTCGGTTCGTTCTTCGCGGGAGCGTGGGGCGGCATCCGGATAGGAGGGGAACCCCTCACGCGGAGCGCTCCATGTCAGTCACGGTCTACGGCATCCCCACCTGCGGCACGGTCAAGAAGGCAAGGAAGTGGCTGGACGATCACGGTGTCGCCCACGCCTGGGTCGACCTCCGCGCAACGCCCCCCGAGGCCGCTCGCGTCACGCGGTGGGTCGCCACCTTCGGCGCCGCGGCGCTCAAGAACACCAGCGGCGGGGCCTACCGCGCGCTCGGGGACGACAAGGCGGCGTGGGACGACGGCCGGTGGACGCTCGCCTACCAGGGCGACGCGATGCTGATCAAGCGCCCGGTGATCGAGGTCGATGGCGCCCCGGCGCTGGTCGGCTTCCGGGAAGAGGCGTACGCGGCCCGCTTCCGCTGAAGGCTCAGGGCGCGCGCTCCAGCACGCCCGCGCTCACGGGCACGCCGTCGATGACCGCCTGGATGTGCCAGGCGCGCGTGCGGTCCAGGCCGGGGAGCGACACGGTGGCGACGCCCGATGTATCACTCACGCTTTCGGTAGAGCGAAGCTTTGGTGTATCGCGTGTATCATCCATGCTGGCCTCCACCCGGACGCGGGCCCCCGGGGGTGCGAGGACCCTCCAGGTGGGGACCGCCGCCACGATCCGCGACACCACCGCGGCGGGAGGCGCGAAGGAGGCGCCGGCCCCGACGGTGAGGGTGAGCGGCTGGGCGAACGTGGCGGGGACGCCGGTGAGCGGGGAGGGGACCCCGTCGGTGACGCGCACCATGACGGTGTAGGCGCCCGCCGCGGTGGGGGTGCCCGTGAGGACGCCGTCGGTGCCGAGGGCGACGCCGTCGGGGAGGGCGCCGGTGTCGAGCGTCCAGGTCAGCGGCGGGGTGCCGCCCCAGGCGGCGAGGGTGGCGGTGTAGGGAGCGCCGACGGTGGCGGCGTCGAGCCCGCGCGAGGTGACGGCGAGGGCGCGGTGCTCCTCCACGAAGCTGGCGAGGGTGGGGAGGTCGGCGTCGGCGGGCGGCGCGGCGTGGAGGCTGTCGAGCTCGGCGGGGTCGGCCACGAGGTCGTACAGCTCGGTCTCGCCGCTGCCCCACTCGACGTACTTCCACCGCTCGGTCACGACGCCGGCCCACACGGGGTGGTCGCCGACGGAGGTCTCGAGGAAGACGTGGTCGCGCGCGTCGGGGGTGGTCGGGTCGGCCAGCGCGGCGTCCAGGCTCACCCCCTCGCCGAACGCGGGGAGGCCGGCGAGCGCGGTGAGGGTGGCGGGGAGATCGAGGTTCATCGCGACGAGCCGCGTGTCCTCCCGCGGCGTCAGGCCGGGCACGCGCACGAGGACCGGCACGCGCACGGACTCCTCGTAGGCCACGCCCTTCGCCACGATGCGGTGCTCGCCGTGGAGGTGGCCGTTGTCGCTCGCGAAGACGACGACGGCGCGGTCGAGCAGGCCGCGGGCCTCCAGCCCGTCCAACAGCGCGCCCACCGCGCGGTCGAGCGAGACGAGGTTGTCCATCATCAGGCGCGACTCGAGGTCGAACGTGGTGATCTTCGCGTCGTCCGGGAGCGCGGTGTCCCGGAGCCAGCGCGGCTTGTCGGAGACGTCCGCCTCTGCGAAGCTTGGCGGCCGCGGCGAGAAGTCGTGCCAGGTGCCGAGGTCTTCGCGCGCGGGCGCGCCGTAGATGTGCGGCGACTGGGGCGCGAGGAACACGAAGGTGGGCTCGTCGGGGTGCGCGTCGAGGAAGGCGAGGGCCTCGTCGAAGAGCCAGCCGGTGAGGTGGGCGCCGCCGGTGTCACCGAAGGTGCCGACGCCGGGGAGGTCGGGCGTGCTGGCGCCGCGCACGACGGTGACGTCGTAGCTGTCGCCGAGGTCGGTCGGGACGAGGAAGAGGTCCCATCCGGGGGGCACGGCGGGGGCGACGCCGTCCTCGTAGCCGTTGAGGTACTTGCCGAGGAGCGCCGTGCGGAAGCCCGCGGCCTGGAAGCGCGTCGCGAGCGTGTCGGTGTCGTGGAACAGCGCGACGCCGCCGTTCGGGTAGTCGTTGCTGAGGACGCCCACCTCCGCCGGGTAGGCGCCGCCGGCGAGGAAGCTGGCGCGCACGGGGCAACAGAGCGGCACGGTGCTGTACGCGCGGGTGAACCGCACACACTCGGGCGCGAGGCGCTCGGTGACCGTCGGCATGGCCCAGAGGTAGTTGTCGCCGAGGTCGTCCGCGAGGATGAGGATGAGGAGCGGCGGGGGCGCGGCAGGGGCGGTGTCGCCCGTCTCGGCGGAGTCCGGCGCGGTGTCCGGCGAGGTGTCCGGCGCCGTGTCCGGCGCGGTGTCCGGCGCGGTGTCGGGCGGCGCGGAGTCGGTGTCGACCGCCGGGCGCCCGGTCTCCTCGGTCGGGACGCCCGGCTTGGGCGCCGTGCAGGCCGCGAGCAGCAGGAGGAGGGCGCACGAGCGGAGCATGGGCCGAGTGTACCCGGGCGCGGGCCTCACCGGGGGAGGTACGCGTCCAGCCACGCGGCGCGGTCCAACGCCCACTCTTCGAGCCAGTCGATCTCCTCGTCCCAGCTCCCCCCCACGTAGTAGTTGGGATCGACGTAGGTGCCGATCGTGCCCCACCGCGCGTCGTCCCGCACGGCGGCCTCGGCCAGCTCCTCCTTCATCTCCGTGATGCGGTCGTGGAGGGCGGTGTCCGAGAGGAGGTCGGCGCGGAGCTCGTCCCAGCGCGTGCGCAGGCGGGCCTCGTAGACGGGGTCCTCGCGCAGGCGCTCCCACCACATCGGGTATTGGTAGGCGTAGCCGCAGCGGTCGAGGTCGTCGTAGATGTAGCCGTAGGTGTTCCAGGCGTCGCAGTAGTTGCAGTTGCCCCAGGCGCGGTCGAAGTCCCAGAGCGGGCCCGCGTGCAGCGGCGTGGTGCCCGGGGGCCCGTCCGCCCAGAGGTAGGCGGAGAGGCGGTAGGCGTCGATGTTGTGCGTGAGCTCGTTGAGCAGCCAATGGTCGACCCAGCCGTCGACGTCGATCCACGCGGCGTAGCCGATCTCGGGATCGGCGAAGGTGTCCGCGGTGAAGGCGGCCTCCACCGTATCGAACCAATTCGCGATGTACGCAGCCTCGGCCGCGGTGACGGCCCCCGCCTTCGGTGACACCCAATCGATCTGCGTGCCGATCGCCGTGTCGAACCCGGCGCTCCGGTGCCCGTCCGCCTTGACGATGAAGCCGCCGGCGACCGTGCCGTCGTCCAGCGTGGTCCGGGGGATGTCCAGGCGATCCGACTCGCGGGCCACCCGCTCGACCAGGAGGTAGACGCCGCGGTAGTCTCCATCGAGGATGAGCTCGACGAATTGGGAGCGCGGCTCCCAGCGGCCGGAGGCCTCGGCGGCGTCGCGGCCGAGGCTGTAGGCGAGCGCGTTCCGCATGAAGGTCTTGTCCGAGTACGGAGCGTGCAGCACCCAGTCGCTGCCCTCCGGCAGCCCCACCAACGCACAGTCCTGGTCCTCGTTCGCGGCGTCCACACACTCGAACTTGTACCCGAGCTTGGGATAGCTCGTCGACGAGGAGCCGTGGACCTCGATGCCGATGGCGGTGAGGAAGGCGGTGGGCGCGGCGTCCAGATCCGTGAGGGTGCCGTCGTGGTCCTCGACCACGCGCAGGAAGCCCGGGCTCTTCTCCGTGTCACCGATCGCGGCCTTCGAGTCGATGATGAACACGGGGAGATGGGCGAAGCCGCCGGGCGTGGCGGTGTCTCCAGTCTTGCCGGTGTCGGTGTCGCCGGTGCCCCCGGAGTCCGTGTCGACGGTGTCGGTGTCGACGGTGTCGGTATCGACGGGGTCGGTGTCGACGGTGTCGGTGTCGACGGTGTCGGTGTCGGGCGGCGCGGAGTCCCCGCGGTCCCCCACGTTCACGGTGGAGGCGCAGGCGGCGAGGAGGGCGAGGGGGGCGAGGGAGAGGGTACGCACGCGCGCAGTATGCCCCGTCTCGCGGCCCTCGTCCGGTCGTTCGGACCCATCGGCGCGCGTCTCGCCGGGTTGAGACGGAGACTGGCCGCGCGGCGGCCTCCCCGCTCAGCGCCCTGTCACAGCCCAACTCGCGAGCGATCCCCACGCGCCTCCGCCTGCGGCCGCCGCCAGGAGCCTGTCCAAGGCCTGTCGATCCACCCGCGCGTCGGGCGGGGTGGCGGAGTCCCGGTAGTCGACGAGCGCCGCGCTCCGCGACTCCGGCGCCATCCGGTCGATGCACGCCCAGACTTCGCAGGCGTACGCGAAGGTCTCCCTACGGCGCGGCGGCACCGGGAGCAGCACGCCCGCGCTCTCGTCCCCCCCGGTGACCTCGGAGCGGCGCACGGTGTGGAGGAGGTGGGCGACCTCGTGCACGACCACGTCCGACCAGGGGCGCGCCTCGGCGAACGCCCGCGGCAGCAGCCACGCGTGCCCCCCGTTGCACAGGCCGTCCAGCTCGGGGGTGTCATCCGAGAGCGGGGGGGCGCCGAGGTCGTCCAGGAGCAGGTTGGCGAGGTCCCAGCCGACATCCAGCGGGACGGTGTCGACCAGCGCCCCGAATGTGTTGGGTGTCACGACGTGCACCCGGCGGTCGAGCGTGTGCAGGAAGGCCGCCGCCTCGGGCAGGACCCCCGCGGCGTGCAGGCCCTCCACCATCGGGCGCACGCGCTCGCGCACCCGCCCGCCGAGATCCTCGGGCATGCGCCGCCCCGGCCCGCGCGCCGAGCGGTACCCCACGATCCGCTTGAGCACGTCCCGACAGGCGGCGGTCCCACGCTCGCGACGCTCCACCGCGCTCCCCTCCCAATCCGGGAACCGGGGATCGACCTCCCCTGTGCCGATGAAGCGCTCGATGGCGTCCGAGATGCTCAGGTGGCCTCCACGCGGCTACGACCGAGGGACGCAAACGTGGCATAGACGACGGGCGTGACGTAGAGCGTGAGGAACGTGGCCGAGAGCATGCCGCCGACGACCGCGATGCCGAGCGCGGCGCGGCTGTCCCCCGACATGCCGAGGGCGATGGGAACGGCCCCGCCGATCGTCGCGACCGAGGTCATCAGGATCGGCCGGACGCGGAGCTTCGTGGCGCGCTCGGCGGCGGCCCAGGGGTCCAGGCCCTCCTCCGTGCGGAGCTGGCGCGCGTACTCGACGATGAGGATGCCGTTCTTCGTCACGAGCCCGACGAGGAGGATGAGCCCGACCTGCGCGAAGAAGGAGAGGGTCGAGCCGGTGATCAGCAGCGCCGCGAACGCGCCGGCGAGCGCGAGGGGTACGGAGAGGAGGACGGCGAGCGGGGTCACGAAGGAGTCGAACTGTGCGGCGAGGAGCAGGTAGACGAGCAGGAGCGCGAGCACGAACATCTGGGTGAGCGAGGTGGTGCCCTCCTCGTAGTCCTTGGACTGCCCGGAGAGGGCGGTGCGGAAGCTCTCGGGGAGGGCGCTCTCGGCGACGGCGCGGGCGCGCGGGATGGCCTCGCCGAGCGTGATGCCGTCGAGGTTGGCGCTGATCGTGGCAGAGGGGGCACGGTCGTAGTGGTAGCGCGTCGACGGCGCGCTCTGCTCCTCCCACCGCACGAAGTTGGAGAGCGGCACCATCGCGCCGCTCCGGGTGCGCAGGTGGATGCCCGCGAGGTCCGCGGGCTCGTCCCGCTCGCCCCGCGCCAGCTCCGCGATGACCTTGTACTGGCGCACGCCGCG
>CAJBVW010000091.1 GCA_903959175.1 uncultured Pseudomonadota bacterium | reverse complement strand
TCTGGGGCCTCTACGAGCGCGCGCAGCTCACGCCCGACTCCCCGCTCACCGGGCGGTGGCGCGGGTCCAACCGCCGCGCCGACACCACCGCCGTGCTGCGCGAGATCGAGGCCGCCGCGCGAGAGGCCCGGATGCGCCGGGGCTGAGCCGGGGCTGGCGCTGCCGCGCGCCGGGCGCCCCTCTCTCTCCGCGCTCCCTACCGCTCGACGAAGAGCAGGTTGGGGCCGAACCAGCACGCGGGGGTGGTGCTCACGTACGTGGGCAGCCCGACCGACGCGTAGTCCTTGTGACGGCCCTCCACCCAGGTGAAGCCGTCGGCGGCGGTGATGCCCGCGTCGAAGATGTAGAGGTCCTCGGAGCCGTAGTAGACCTGCGAGGCGAGGATGTAGCTGCCGGGCTCCAGATCGACGGGCTCGATGGCCGCGTAGCGCCAGTAGCTCCACGGTGCCGTCGGGGCCGACGCGTACGCGGGCAGCGTCGTGCGCGCGACGATGCCGGAGGTGGCGGCGTCGTACAGGACCACTTGCGACGCTTCGCTGAGGCCGGTGAGGCCGTAGTCAAGCGTGCCGAGGTCGGTCACGGTGATGGGGCGGTCCAGCGAGAAGACGTACCCGAGGAAGAAGTTCCCGGAGTAGTAGGTCGTGAAGCCACCGGTGAGGGTGAAGGCCGGGGTGGGCGTCACGGACAGGGGCTCGCCGGAGAGGGACTGGGCGAAACGTTCGCCGAGCGTCCGCATGCCCGAGCCGTCGTAGTGGATGTTGTCGGCGTTGATGGGGAGGTCAGTGGTCTCGAAGGCGACCACGTGCGGGACGGTCGCGGCGACGCCGTCCTCGCCGGCGCGCACCACGTCCCCGTAGGTGCAGGTCGGGCAGTGGATCTTGCCGATGGAGAAGGGCATCTCCGGGGCCGCCACGTCGTCCCGCACGCGCCCGATGAACGTCGTGAGGTTGGACTCGTACGCCGACGCCATCTCGGGGGTGAAGGCGTCGGACTCGCCCTGCATCCAGATCATGCCGGCGATCTCCCAGTCCGTGCCCTCCGCGTCGAGGTCGGTCAGCGCGGCGTCGATCGTCGTGAGGAAGTCGCGGTAGCCGGCGCCCTGGGCGGGGTCCGCGCGGTAGGTACCGGGGTACCAATACGACGCGAGGTCGGTGCCTCCGACAGCGTGCTTGATCAGGGCGAAGCTGCCGAGGGGGTCGGCCTCGGCGAGGGCGCGACCGAACGTGACCTCCGGGCCGAAGTACTCGATCCCGTAGTACGAGCCGTAGGAGGACGGCGCGAGGTCCGACCAGGCGCCGAGCCCCGACCAGAACAGGCGCACGTCCCCCTGGGCCACCTGGAGGGAGGGCGGGAGGCCGGTGACGTACCCGTAGCCGTCCATGTTGGACTGGCCGGCGAGCAGGTAGACCTGGAGGGGCGCGGGCGGGGCGGTGCCGGTGTCGTCGGGGATGCCGGTGTCCGTGTCGTCGGGCTCGGCGGTGTCCACGATGTCGGTGTCGTCGGTGTCCTCGGGCTCGTCCGTGTCGACGTCGGTGTCCGTGTCGGTCTCGGGCGCGACGCACGCGCAGTCGCCCCAGGTGCCGTCGGCCCCGCAGACCTGGGCGCCGGCACCGCCGTCCGTGCACGCGCAGTCGAGGCTACGGCCGGGCTCGCAGCCGGGGGATTCGTCGGGAGCGCACGCGAGGAGGAGGAGGAGCATGGCGCCTCCTACCCGGCCGGCGGATGCCCTGCCTCAGCCGAGCCGCTTCTTCGCGCGCGCGCTCCGCATCCGCATGATCGCGTCGAAGAGGCGCATGTACGCGGGGGTCGCGCTGGCTTCGGACTTGGGCTGGTAGCTGTCGCACACGTACGGCACGTACATGCTGCGGCGCAGGCTCTCCCAGCCGGTCTTCGGAGAGCCCTCGACGCGGTGCCACATGCGGCCGTCGTGCACGGTGAGGTCCCCCGGCCACGTCTCCACCGCGACCTCGCGGCGGTCCGGCGTCTGGGTGACGAAGTGGATCTTCGAGAAGAGCGTGGACCACACGCCCTGGGTGTGCGTGCCGGGGAGCAGGCGGAGACCGCCGTCTTCCGGCCGGATACGGTCGAAGTGGAGACCCACGTTCAGCATCGGGCCGGGCATCTTGCGGTTGTAGAACACGTCGCGAAGCGCGTCCGTGTGCCACGCGAGGTTCGGGCGGAGGCTCCCCTCGGCGCGGACGTAGCGGTTGAACACGACGCCGTCCTTCTCCTCGTCGCCGATGCGCGCGTCCTCGCCGATGAGGCGGCGGATGGGCTCGAAGCGCAGATCGCGCACGAAGGCGGCCAGGAACGCGCTGTAGACGGACGTGAACCCCATCCGGTAGAGGAAGTCCTTGCCGTCGGGGTCGAGGCCGAACCACACGGGCACGCCGTACACCTTGCTCTTGCCCGCGGAGAGCAGATCGGCCTCGATGCGGTCGACCTCGGCGAGGATGCCGTCGACCTCGGGGCGCGTCGCGACGCGGTCGAACACGACATAGCCGTGGCGGTCGAGGAAGGCACGCTGGATCGGGGTGAGCGCGTCGCGGAGGCGGAAGCGGGTGCCGAGCGGGAGCGTGGCGGCGATGCGCGCGGCGTCCGCCGGGGGGAGGGCGAGCGCGGCGGCCTCGTCGTAGGGGAGGGGCGGCACGTCCGCCGCGTCACAGCGGGGCGGGTGCTTCGGCGCGGGGAGCGGAGCCCCGACGGGGGCGGCGGCGAGCGGGGGAGCGGCGTGGGGGGCAGCGGCGTAGGGGGCGGACATGGGCGGGCTCCGTTCGCGGCCTCATACTAATCAATCGTTTGATTAGTCGTCAAGCCCTCAGACGACCAGGTGGGTCCAGCGTCCGCGCGCGGCGGCGACGCCCTTCCCGACGGCCTTGAGGATGCTCGTGGCGTTGATGGCCCACCATACGCCGGCGGCGCCCCAGCCGAGGCCGAACGCGAGCGCGTAGCCGAGGGGCACGCGGAGCAGGTTGATGGGGGCGGAGAGCCAGAAGATCGTGCGGGTGTCGCCCGCACCGGCGAGCACGCCCTCCGCGAGGGCCTCCCACGCGACGAAGACCTGGGTGAGGGCGAGGATGCGCGCGTAGGTGATCGCCGCGGCGAGCACGGCGGGATCGTCGGTGAAGGGCGCGCAGAGCGGCTCCGCGCCGAACCAGAAGAGGGCCCCCGCCCCAAGCCCGAGGCCGGTCGCCATCGGGAAGCCGATCCGCCCGGCGCGCTCCGCCTCCTCGATCTGGCCCGCGCCGAGCTGGCGCCCGACGAGGCTGGCGACCCCGAGCGAGACCCCCGCGAAGAGCGGGTAGGTAAAGCCTTCCAACGCCGAGAAGCCGATGCCGAGCGCCGCGTTGACCTGGGGGCCGAGCGGCGAGATCGTCGTGCGGAGGAGGGCGGCGTAGACCGCCGCGTAGAAGAGCGTGTTGATGGCCACCGGCGCGCCGACCCGCATCACGCGGACGAGCGTCGCATCAGGCGTGAGATCGATGCGCCGCGGCGCGAATTCACGCCAGAGGAGCACCAGGCCGATGGCGACGGCGACGCCGTGAGAGAGCGCGGTCGCGAAGGCGGTGCCGGCCACGCCGAGCCCGAGGGTGTGGATGAAGACGGGGTTGAGCACCGCGTTGAGGACCGCCGCGAGGCCCTGGAGGAGCATCATGGCGCGCGTGCGGCCGATGGCGACGAAGAAGGCGTCGAGGAGCGGGTGGAGTGCGAGGGGGAGGCCGCCGAGGCCGAGGGTCCGGAGGAAGATCGCGGCGTCCCGCGCGACGTCACCCTCGAGGCCGAGGCCCGCTGCGAGGAGGTCCGCGGCGAAGAAGAGCACCGCGCCGAGGCCGATCCCCAGCACCGCCGAGGCGACGACGGCGCCCCCGAAGACGCGGCGGCGGAGCGCGTGGTCGCCCGCGCCCGTGGCCCGCGCGCACAGGGGGCCGGCGCCGGCGGCCACGAGGCTGAAGACGGCGTAGGCGCCGATGAGCACGAAGGTGCACGAGCCGATGGCGGCCTGGGCGGAGGTGCCGATCTCGCCGGCCGCGTACTGGTCGATGACGCGGAACGCGTTGTTGAGCACGGCCGAGGCGGCGGCGGGCGCGGCGAGGCGGAGGAGCTCGCGGCGGGTCGACGGCGGGACGTACACGCCCGCGGGGAGGGGGGCGGCGGTGGTCGCGTCGGCGGGCACGGCGCGCTCTATCGCGGGCCGCGGCGCGCGGGCTGTAGCCGGGCTCCCCGGGGCGGCGGTGCGTGCGCCCTGGGGCCCGGTCCCGACGTTAGTCGGCGCCGATGCCGCCTTCCGACCGCTACGCCCCCGATCCCCGCTACCTCGGCCTCGGCGACGGCTTCTCCGACGAGGTGCCCGCCGCGCGCTTCCCCAAGGCGGTGCTCCGCTTCCGCAACGACCGCCACGCCGCCCGCGTCGGCCTCGACACCCTCACCGATCCCGAGTGGGTGGCGGCCTTCGCGCGCTTCGAGGCCTTGCCGGGTAACCTGCCGAAACCACTGGCCCTTCGGTACCACGGCCACCAGTTCCACAGCTACAACCCCTACCTCGGGGACGGCCGCGGCTTCCTCTTCGCGCAGCTCCGCGACGACCGCGGGCGGCTCCTCGATCTCGGCACCAAGGGCAGCGGAACGACGCCGTGGTCCCGTGGCGGCGACGGGCGCCTCACGCTCAAGGGCGGCGTGCGCGAGATCCTGGCGACGGAGCTCCTCGAGGCGCTCGGCGTCGACACCTCGAAGACCTTCAGCCTCGTCGAGACGGGGGAGGAGCTCCACCGGGGCGACGAGCCCTCGCCGACGCGCGCCTCCGTGCTCGTGCGCCTCTCGCACGGCCACCTCCGCTTCGGCACCTTCCAGCGCCTCGCCGCCCTCCGCGACCGCGCGCGCATGGACAGGCTCCTCGCCTACGCCGTCGAGACCTACCACCCGACCCTCCTCGGCGGCGGGCGCGTCGGCCCCGCGGCCTTCCTGCGGGCCGTCTGCGCGAAGATGGCGTTCACCTGCGGGCGGTGGATGGCGGCTGGGTTCGTGCACGGGGTGCTCAACACCGACAACATGAACATCACCGGCGAGTCCTTCGACTACGGCCCCTGGCGCTTCCTCCCCGACGCTGACCCGGAGTTCACCGCCGCCTACTTCGACAGCTCGGGGCTCTACGCCTACGGGCGCCAGCCGGCTGCAATCCGCTGGAATCTCGAACAGTTGGAGCTCGCCCTCTCGATCCTGGGTGAGCCTCTGCACGGCGCCCTCGACGGCTACGCCGCCGCCCTGTTCGACGGCATGCGCTCGGGGATCCTTCGCCGCCTCGGGCTCGCGTCCTCCGGCGAGGCCGCCGACACCGCGCTCGTCCAGGCCTGGTACACCTTCGCCGAGGCCTCCCGCGCGCCCTTCGACCAGCTCCACTTCGACTGGTACGGCGGCGTCGCGAGCGAGGCCCGCGCCCTCCGCTCGCCCAACGCCGCGCACTACCGGGGGCCCGGCTTCGCCGCCCTCCGCGACGTGCTCGAGGCCTTCGCTCCCGTCGCCCCCGAGCGCCTCGCGGACCCCTACTGGGCGCGCGAGCGGCCGGTCGACCTCCGCATCGAGACCGTCGAGGCCCTGTGGGACGCCATCGCCTACAAGGACGACTGGGCGCCGCTGGAAGCGCACGTCGCCGCGATCCGGCACCTCGGGGCGCTGCTCGACGAGAGCTGAGAGGGCGCTGCGGCCGGGCCCCCGCTCCGATAGAGGGCGGGGATGCTCCTCCTCGCGCTCCTCGCCTGCTCCGGCCCCGACGGCACCGCCTCGGACGACACCGCCGCCATCGTGGACGACGGCTGCGTGCACCCCCTCTGGGAGGGCGCGTGGCCCTTCCCGTCGAACGCGCTCGTGACGCGGGACACCGCCTCGCCGACCGGCGTGCGGCTCACGATCGACCCCGCGCTCGTGCCGATGACACGCAACGACGGCATCGCGCTCGACACGACGCACCTCGCCGACCTCGACGGCTTCTCCCGCGTCGCCCCGGTGGTCGTCCAGCTCGACACCGCGGTCGATCCCGCGGCCTTCGACGTCGTCTCCGACGCGACCGCTCCCGTCGGTATCCTCGACGTGGAAGCAGGCACGATCGTCGCCGGGCGCCTCACCGTCACGACGGACGGCACCACGCTCACCGTGTGGCCGGACGCCGCGCTCCGCCCCGCCGCGCTCCACGCCATCGTGCTCCGCGAGGACCTCCCCACCGGCACCTGCTTCTCGGGCGGGCCCGCCGCCATCGCGGCCGAGCGCGCCGGCGACGCCCTCGCGGAGGACATCGCGGCCGCCCGCGCTTCGCTCGACACCGCCGGGATCGAAGGGGTCGCGGTCGTGATCCCGTTCACGACGCGCTCCCTCGCCAGCGAGTCCCAGACGATGACCGCGCTTGCGGCCCAGGTGCCCGATCTCGTGAGCCCGAGCGACCTCACCGTCACCTTCGCCGACTGCGCCGCGGAGGGGGACGCCTACTGCGCCGCCGGCGTGGCCTACGTGGGGCGCGGAACGGCGCGGCTCCCGACGTGGCAGGGCGCGGAGGGGGTGTTCGTCACCGACGCCGACGGCGTGCCCGCAGTCCAGGGCGCGGAGGACGTGACGTTCTACCTGCTCGTCCCCGATGTGGGGCCGGACGCGACCGCGCCCCTCGTGGTGCTCCAGCACGGGCTCGGCGGCGACAAGGAGGGGCTCCTCGGCGTGGGCCAGGTGCTCGTGGCCGGCGGCTACGGGGTGGTCGCGATCGACGCCGTGGCGCACGGCGAGCGCCCGCGCGACGGCGACACAACGCTCGTCTTCTTCGGGGTCGAGTTCGAGCAGTGGAAGGTCGCGCGCGCCCGAGACAACGTCCGCCAGACCTCGGCGGACCACCTCGCGATCCGCACGATCCTCGCCGAGTCCGCGGCCGGCGGCTTCCTCCCCGACCTCGACCTCGACCCCGAGGACGCCCGCTATGTCGGCCAGTCCCTGGGCGGCATCATCGGCGCGAGCACCTGCGCGCTCGATACGGGCATCGACCGCTGTGTGCTCAACGTCCCCGGCGGTCGCCTCATCGAGATCGTCCGGGCAAACGCGGCGTACGCAGCCCTCCTCAACATCTACTTCAGCCCCGGCGAGCAGGACGCGGACGTTGAGCTCTTCAGCGCCATGGCCCAGATCGTCGTCGACCCCGGTGACCCCGCCCTCGCCGCCCCGCGCATCGTCGGCGTCGCCCCGGCGCGCCCGCTGCTCGTACAGGAGGCCATCCACGACGACACGGTCGTGAACCAGACCACCGAGGTCCTGGCGCGCTCCGTGGGCCTGCCGCTCCTCGAGCCCTCCCTCGAGGACATCGTCGGCATCGCGTCCGCCGACATGCCCGTGACCGACAACCTCGTCGGCGCCGAAGGAGTGGCCGTCACCGCGGGCCTCGCACAGTTCGACGCCGAGCACCCCTTCCTCGCGACGGGGGAGCCCGAGGGCAGCCGCGCCCTGCGCCAGATCCTCACCTTCCTCGACACTGGGCGCATCGAGGAGAGCGCGGTCGGGGAGTAGGCCTCAGATGTGCGCGCTCTTGCCGAGCGCCACGGCCACGGCCTCGTACATGGCCTCGCCCATGGT
This sequence comes from uncultured Pseudomonadota bacterium, assembly GCA_903959175.1. GTDB lineage: Bacteria > Myxococcota_A > UBA796 > UBA796 > SXON01 > CAJBVW01. The sequence continues at coordinate 2,287 of CAJBVW010000091.1, read as the reverse complement.
GGGGTGCGCGAAGACGGTGTGGAGGAAGCCCTCCGCCGTCATCTCCGCCGCGCGGGCCATCACGAACGTGGCGAGCAGCTCGCTCGCGTCGTGACCGATGATGTGCGCGCCGAGGATCTCGCCGTACTTCTTGCCGACGAGCACCTTGACGAAGCCCTCGGTGTGGGCGGTGCCGCGCGCCTTGCCGTTCGCCGAGAAGGGGTAGGAGCCGACGAGGTAGTCGAGCCCCTTGGCCTTCGCGGCCTCCTCCGTGAGGCCGACGCTGGCGATCTGCGGCTGGCAGTAGGTCGCGGCGGGCATGTTGCCGTAGTCGACGTCGGGCGCGTGCTTGCCGGCGATGCGGTCGATGCAGGTGTGGGCCTCGGCGTACGCGGTGTGCGCGAGCGCGGGGGGCCCGCACACGTCGCCGATGGCGTAGAAGCCGGCGGCGCTGGTGCGGTAGGACGAGTCGTGCTTGATGAAGCCCTTCTCCAGCGCGATCCCCACCTTCTCCAGGCCGAGGTTCTCGGTGTTGGGCGCGATGCCGACGGCGACGAGGCAGACCTCGGCGCGCAGCTCGCGGCCGTCCTGCATCGTGACGAGCACGCCGTCCCCGTCGCGGGTGACGCTCTTGCAGAAGGTGCCGATCTCGGTCTTGATGCCGAGCTTCTTGTAGGCCTTCGCGAGCTCGGCGGAGACGTCGGCGTCCTCGAGCGGGCAGAGCCGGTTGGCCCCCTCCACCACGGTGACGTCGGTGCCGAACGCGTTCCAGAAGTACGCGAACTCGAGGCCGATGGCGCCGGAGCCGAGGACGATGGCGGACTTCGCCTGGGTCGTGCCGGTGATGGCCTCGCGGTAGGTGAGGATCTTCTCGCCGTCGGGCACGATCCCCGGGAACGTGCGCGCGCGCGCACCCGTCGCGATGACGATGTGTTTGGCCTCGTGGACCTCCTCACCGTCCTTCGTCGTGACCCGCACCTTGCCCGGCCCCTCGAGGGTGGCCGTGCCGGAGATGGAGGTGACGCCGTACTTCTGGAAGAGGAACTTCACGCCGCGCTCGGACTGATCCGCGACGCGACGGGAACGCTTGACCACGGCCGCGAAGTCGTAGCGCGCGTTGTCGGCGGCGAGCCCGAAGGCAGCGGTCTCGTTGGTGAGGAAGAGCTGGTGCTCCGCCGACTTCAACAGCGCCTTGCTCGGGATGCAGCCCCAGTTCAGGCAGACGCCGCCGATCTTCTCCTTCTCGATGCAGGCGGCCTTGAGGCCGAGCTGCTGCGCGCGGATGGCCGCGACGTAGCCGCCGGGGCCCGAGCCGATGACGAGGACATCGAAGGTCGCCATTTAGAGCACCATCATCGCGGGGAGCTCGACGTATCCGCGCAGCGCGGCGAGGAACCGGGCGCCGAGCGCGCCGTCGATGACGCGGTGGTCACAGGTCATCGTGACCTTCATGCGCCAACCGACCGTGAGCGCGCCGTTCTCGACGACGGGCACCTGCTGCACGGAGCCGACGGCGAGGATGCCGGCCTCGGGCGGGTTGAGGATGGCGGTGAAGTGGTCGATCTCGAACATGCCGAGGTTCGACACGGAGAAGCTGCCGCCCGTGTACTCTTCGGGGAGGAGCTTGCCGTCCTTCGCGCGGCCGGCGAGCTCGCGGACCTCGGTCGCGATCTGGCGCACCGACTTGGTCTCGGCGGAGCGGATCACCGGCGTGATGAGGCCCTCGGGGAGGGCGACGGCCACGCTGATGTCGACCGCGCCGCGGCGCAGGATGCTCTCGCCCTGCCACGCGGCGTTGCACTCCGGCACGTCCACGAGGGCCTGGGCGACGGCCTTGAGGAGCAGGTCGTTGTAGCTGATCTTGATGCCGCGCTTGCCCGCCTGCTCCTTCAGCGTCACGAAGCCCGAGGCGTCGAACGTGGAGGTCAGGTAGAACACGGGCACCTGCTGGTGCACGTCCGTCAGGCGGCGCGCGATGGTCTTGCGCATCTGCGTGGCGCGCACCGTCGTGTCGGCCTTGCCCGCGACCGTCGTGACCGTGGCGGCCTTCGGTGCGGCGGCGGCGGCCTCGACGTCGGCAGCGACGATGCGCCCGCCGGGGCCGGAGCCCTTCACGCTCTGGAGCGCGACGCCCTTGTCGGCCGCGATCGCCTTGGCGAGCGGGCTCGCGACGATGCGCCGGCCGGAGTCGGCGGCGGCGGCCACGTAGACGCCCAGGGGCTCCATGATGGCGTCGGGGATGGCGCGACCCATCCAGGTGAGCGTGGGGACGACGCCGGGGCGCGCTGCGGGCGCGGCGACGGGGGGA
>CAJBVW010000090.1 GCA_903959175.1 uncultured Pseudomonadota bacterium | reverse complement strand
CGACGGCACCTGCGGCGCGCAGGCCGAGGCCGTCGTGACGCAGGTCGAAACGGACACCAAGCGCCCCGAGGCCACCAAGAGCGAGATCGTGCTGCTCGCCGAGGCCGCCGTGGCGCTGAACGTGCGGCCCCACGACCTCGCGATCTCTTGCGCCGAGTACGACACCCTCCAGGGTCCCGCCGACGCCGAGGGCCAGCGCGCGGTCGCCTACGGCCAGCTCCTGCGCCTCCTCACCGGCAAGCTCGGCGACTACGCGCAGCGCGGCCTCGACACCCCCGACGCCGCCATCGTTCTCTACGGCGGGGCCGTCCACAACGACGTGGCGCCCACCGAAGCGCTCGCCGACTACAGCTACGGCGCCGCCGCCGCCGCAAAGGGCGGGGCCTCCTACATGGAGCTCGATCTGTACGCGCCCGAGCTCATCCGCGGGAACACGAACCTCCTCGAGCCCGCCTGGGCGCCGCTGCTCGACGCCACGGGCCCCGACCACGTGATCCTCTACGAGCGTGGCCCGGGCAGCTTCGTGCTCCTCCTGGAGACACAGCCTCCCGCCCCGGTAGCCCCGGCCCCGTAGTCGCGCAGGGGCGCGCCCGGCTACATGCGGGGGATGCTGCTCCTCCTCGCGCTCGCCTGCACCGGCGCCCCCGTCACCGACGACTCCTCCGCCCCCGGGCCCGTCTACGATCCCGATCCCGCCGTGGTCCTCGGAGGGGAGCGCCCCGCCGGGGTCACCCTCCCGGACGCCTACGCGGTCGACCGCGAGTGGCCCCTCGTCATCATGCTCCACGGCTACAGCGTCAACTCCAGCATCCAGGACGTGATCTTCGGCCTCGGCCCCCAGGTCGACACCCTCGGCTTCCTCCTCGTCTCGCCCGAGGGCACGGAGGACACCAGCGGCAAACAGTTCTGGAACGCGACGACGGAGTGCTGCGACTTCGGCAACACCGGCGTGGACGACGTGGCCTACCTCTCCGGCCTCATCGACGAGGCGCGGGCGCTCTACCCGGTCTCGACCGTCACGCTCGTGGGCCACTCCAACGGCGGCTTCATGTCCTACCGCATGGCCTGCGAGACCCCCGAGCGCCTCGACCGCATCGCCGTCCTCGCCGGCGCCGTCTACGCGGACGAGGCCGACTGCGTCGGCACCGCGCCGGTGTCCGTCCTCCACATCCACGGCACGTCCGACGACACGATCGGCTACGAGTCCGCGCCCCGCCACGCCGGCGCCGAGGAGTCGGTGGGCCGCTGGGTGACCAAGGCCGGCTGTGACGCCGACCCCACCGCGGGCGCCGCGCGCAACTACCTCCGTCAGGTCGACGGGGACGAGACCACCCCGAGCCAGTGGTCCGGGTGCGCCGAGGGCATCGACGTCCAGCTCTGGAGCGCGGAGGGCGGGGATCACGCCTACCTCGACAACAACGCCACGTTCAAGGAAGATCTCGCCCACTGGGCGGTAGACTGAATGCTCGCGCACGCGCTCCTCCTCGGCCTCGCGTGCGCCACGAGCGCCCTCCCCCCGGTCGACGCCGACGGCGACGGCGCCTTCCTCCCCATGGACTGTGACGACGCCGACGCCGCCGTCCACCCCGATGCCGGCGAGGCCTGCGGCAACGGCGTGGACGACGACTGTGACGGCGTGGCCGTCGGCTGCGGCCCCGCCGGCTGGACCGAGCTCACGGACGCCGACGCGCGGGTCTTCGGAGTGGTGGACGAGACGAACCACGCGCGCCTGGAGCGCGCCGCGACCGTCGGGGATGCCGATGGGGACGGCGTCGCAGACCTGCTCGTGCGCGTTGACCAGGGCTACCCCGAGGACCTCACGCGCGTGTGGCTCCTCCCCGGCACGCTCACCGGGGATGTGGCGCTGGATGACCGCGCGCCGATCTTCACCGGGGTCGCGCACGGGACACCCCTCGTCGGCGGGGACCTCGACGGGGACGCCGTCCCCGACCTCGCGCTCACCGGCTGGGACGCGGTCGCGGAGACCGGCGTGCTCCAGGTCTTGCCGGGGCCCCTCTACGAGGGCGGCGGTCCCGACGACGCGCGCGCGGTGGTCACGCTTGGCCAGGACTACTGGCAGGGGCCCCTGGTGCGCGCCGACGACACCGACGGCGACGGCCTCCCCGAGCTGCTCGTGGGAGAGGGCTCCATGAGCTTGGGCGGCGAGCGCGCCGGCGCGGTGTGGATCGTGCCGGGCACGGTCTCTGGCGCCGTCGACGTGGACGCCGTCGCGACGCGCATCGACGGCACCGAGGCCGAGGCGCGCGCGGGCTACCTCCTCGCCGCCGGAGACCTCGACGGGGACGGCCTGTCCGACGCGGTCATCGGCGCCCTCGGCTACGCGTGGATCCTCCCCGGGCCGCTCGTCGACGGCACTCTCGCGGACGCCACCGCGAAGGTCGGCGGCCTCAACCTCCACGGGATCGCGGTGGGCGACACCGACGGCGACGGCGCACTCGACCTCGTCCTCGGCGGTGAGAGCGGCACGTCGGACTTCACCGTGGGCGGCGAGTGGCCGGGCGGCGCGTACGTGCTGCACGGGCCCTTCGCAGGGGAGCGCACGATTGTCACCGCGGACGCGACGATCTACGGCGCGCCGGACACCTGGTACGCGGGCGAGGTGGTGGCCGCCCCCGGTGACCTCGACGGAGACGGCCGCGGGGAGGTCGCCCTCGTCGGCGACACGGGCTTCTCCTCGGGCGCGATCTTCGTCTTCCGCGGCGGCGTGAGCGGCACCCACACGGTGCTCGACGCGGACGCCGTGCTCTACGACCCCGACGGCTACGGCGTCACCTCCCTGCTCGGCCCCGGCGACCTCGACGCGGACGGCTTCGCGGACCTCGTCGGCGTCGGGTCGCTCTACACCTCCGAGACCGAGCAGCGCGGCGTCGGGTGGGTGGTGCGGGGCGGGCCGGGGTTCTGAGCGGGCGGGGCGCGGGGTTCTAGGGCCGGGAGCGGCGGCGGGCGCCCAGGGCGGCGAGGAGCGCCAGGACAGGGAGGCTGCGCGTCGGGAGCGTCCCGGTGCTCGAACATCCGACCGCGCTCGCGCACGGCGTCACGTCCGCGGTGGCGCCGATGCAGATGTGGACGTCCGCTGCGTCGGCATGCGCATCCACATGGCTCACCGCGACCCACACGCCGCCCGCGGCCACATCGTCGAGGGCGGAGGGCGGATCCCCGTCGAGGGCGAAGGGGCCGATGGCCTCGGTGAGGGGGCCGTCCGCCGCGCCGTCCTCCACCGGGTGGACGGTGGCGACGAGGTGCGCGAGGTCCCCTGACGCGGCCACGGAGAAGGCGCCGCCGCCGTGATCGACGCGGTAGTAGCGCGCGGAGAGGGGCACCAACGTCGTGTCGGTGCGGACGGTGGCGCCCTCCGCGTCTGCCGTGACCCCCTCGAACATGCTCCCGAAAGAGTAGCAGCCGTCGCGGTCGGCGCGGGGGCCGGTCTCCAGGTTGCAGGCGACGATCTCGGGCCACACCTCGTCCAGGCGCGCGTCGTTCGCGGCGAGGCCCGCCTCCAGGGCGTCCACCCCGTCGAGGGTCACCGTCGCCTCGATGGTGTCGCGGAGCACGTCCGGCCCCACCGCGTCGGCGAGGTACCACCACATCAACCCCGCGCCGTCGGCCGCGCCGCGGCAGGTGTTGCCGCGCACCATCGCCGCGAGGCCGCAGCTCGGGACGCGCAGCCACGCGTCGCCGTCCCCGATGTTGCTCAAACTCCCGCCGTCGAGCCGGTTGGACATGTGCCACGCGGCGCCCTCCGCGAGCCACGCGGGCTCGTCCACGTCGTAGGCGGCCATGACCGCGTAGAAGGCGGCGCGGCCGAGGTCGAAGCTGCCGTCGTCCGCGGGCGCGACGAGGTGGACGGCGCATCGCGCGCCTACGCACCCGTCGAGGAACGCGCCGAACGGGCCGTCCGTCAGCAGGTACACGTCCAGCGCGTCGCTGCCGCCGACGGGATCGAGGCCGACCTCGGACTCGGAGAGCGGCGCGGCGAAACCGAGCGTCCCGTAGAAGCGGAGCGCGGACTCGGTGGCCGCCGCGAGGTACTCGGCCTGGTCGGGGACGTCGTCCTCGTCCTGGTCGGTCTGGTCGGCGGCGTTGGGCCCGCGGTCGCTGTAGTGCGCGCGGACGCGGCCCTCGGCGCCGTCCACGAACGCGAGCGCGTCGTCCGGCGTGTACGCGGACACGGCCAGGCCCTCGTCGGGCGCGCACGCGAACAGGAGGAAGGCGAGCATCTTCCCCATGATGCACTAAGATGACGTGCATGCCTACCGAGCCCCGGCCGCTCCGCACCGTGCTCCTCGCCGCCCTCGCCGGGTGCGCGCCCGCCGAGTGGCCGGTGTGCGGCAACGAGGAGGAGATCACCGCCGCCGACTACACCGGCTACGGCGACGAGCTCCCCGACGACTTCCTCGTCTGCACGGACCTCCCCGACGACGGGTCCGCGTGCCCCGACTACCAGGATGTGGAGGCCAACGCGCTCTTCGAGGAGGAGGTCGGGCCGACCTCCACCGACGACCAGGGCATGTCCATGCGTACGGACTGCGGCCCCGAGCTCACGCGGGAGGACGCCTGTTGCTACGTCCTCGCGGTCGACGGCTCCTGGATCTCGGGCCGCCCCTTCGCGGTCGGCGGGCGCCCCCGGGTCGCGCCGGTCCTCGTGGGGAGGGCCTGGGGGGGCGCGTCCACCGGTCAGGCGCGTCTGGGCCGCCGCGCCGTCGTTACGCATCCGCGTTCGAGAGCTGAGGGTGTCGATCGCGCCGCCGTCGATCACGCGGCCATCGATCCCGCCGCCCTCCGCGCCCACCTCGCCCGCGAATGGGCCGGCGTCGCCCGCGCCGAGCACGCCTCCGTCGCGTCCTTCGCCCGGTTCACCCTGGACCTCCTCGCCCTCGGCGCCCCGCCTGCCCTCCTCGCCGCCGCCGCGCGCGCCCAGGCGGACGAGGTCGTCCACGCCCAGCTCGCCTTCGCCCTCGCCGCCGCCTACGCGGGGGCCCCGGTGGCGCCCGGCCGCCTCGCCGTCGGGGGTGGCACCGCCGCCGAGCCCGATCCCGCGGCCGTCGCCGCCGCGCTCGCCCGCGAGGGCTG
>CAJBVW010000089.1 GCA_903959175.1 uncultured Pseudomonadota bacterium | reverse complement strand
CCCGCCCCGTGACCACCGGCAGCAGCGACCACGCCCCGCCGCGCGGGCGCACGTCGAGGTCGGTGGCGCCCGCCGCGGTGAAGAGCGCCACGGGGTCCCGCGTGAGGTGGCAGCCCCCGGCCATCCTCTGCCACAGCGGATCGAGCGCGCGCTGGGCGGTGTAGACCGGCGCGACGCAGGAACGTACGTGCTCGGCGAACAGGAGCCTGCCTCCCGGGCGCAACACGCGGAGGGCCTCGGCGGCGGCGGCCTCGGCGTCGGGGATGGTGCAGAAGACGAAGGTGGCGACGACGACGTCGAAGGAGGCGTCCGCGAACGGGAGGGCCTCGGCGCCGACGGCGTGGAGCGCGACGGGCACCCCGAGGGCGTGGGCCCGCGCCTCAGCGCGACGCAACATGTGTGGGTCGGGCTCGACGCCGTGAAGCTCGAACGGTGGGCGATAGAGGCCGAAGTTCAGCCCGGTGCCGACGCCGATCTCCAACACACGGCCTCGTGCCTCGGCGAGGACGCCGGGCCGGAGCCGGGCGAGGGGCCACATCGCCGCGTCGAGCACGGCGGCGAGCAGGGGGTGGCCTTCAGGGCGGATCATCAGCGAAATGTACGCCGCCGCGCGCGCCTGGACGAACGACGCGCTTGGCAAGAGCGCCCGGCCCGGCTCCGGTCGCGCGCGCTGACCGCGCTCACCGCGCTGACCGCGCTCACCGCCGCCGCGCCAACCCGAAGCCGGTGGCGACCCAAGTGATGGCGCCGGTCTCGTCGTCGTCGACGAAGGACACGCCTGCGTAGGCGATACGGCCGTCGTCCAGGGGGACGGCGTACTGGAACGCGTCACGACTGTAGGGCAGCAGCGGCACGGCCATCGTGGTGTCGGCGTACCAGAGCGTGTTGTCCCGCAGCGTGATGGCGACGTTCCCGAGGTCGTAGTCGGAGTGGTAGAAGCCGACGTAGCGGCTCCACTCCTCCACGGGGCGCACGGAGGACGTGCGTTCGACCGGGTCGAGGCCGAGGAAGGTGTCGAGGGCGCGCTCCATGATGCGTTGGGTCGGCTTGGACCACGGCTCGGGCGGGTCGGTGACGAGGTGGTCGGAGTTGACCATCACCGCCACGCCGACGCCGGCCTCCGGGAGCGCCCACACCATCGCGAAGTAGCCGCCCAGGCTGCCGTGGTGGGAGAGGCCGGTGTAGCCCCGGTAGGTCGCGCTGCTCACACCGAAGCCGTAGCCGCCGGTCTCGGAGCGCTCGTAGCCTTGGGTGGTGAAGATCTCCCAGGCGGCGGGGGTCATCCAGCCCTCGCCCTCGTTCAGGAGCACGCCGAGCAGGGCGGACTGATCGCGCGCGCTCGCCATCAGCCCGCCCGACGGAAAGGACGCGACGCACGCCCGCTCTTCGAAGCCGCGGTATCCGAGGGGGCGGCCCGTCGTCAAGTCCATCGTGTGGCCCGTGGCGTGCTCGCCGACGTAGGCCTCGACCCAATCGTAGGTGGCGGTGCCCATGCCCGCGCCGTCGAAGCGGGCCTGGGCGAGGTCGACGAAGGGCACGCCCGCGCTGCGCTCGGCGGCGAGGCCGAGGAGCCCGTAGCCCTGGTTGGAATAGAGGAACAGCTCACCCTGCGGGGCCCAGAGCGCCCAGTCGGGCGTGAGCTCGGCCATCGTGGCGCCGAGCGTCGCGGGGTCGGCGTCGCAGGAGTGCGGCAGCCCGATGGACTGCAGGCCGGAGCTGTGTCCCACCAGATCGAGGAGGGTGAAGTCGGCGAAGGAATAGGGCGCGACGAGCGTGAGGTCGCCGAGCACGTCGGACGCGGGGGCGGCGAGATCGAGGCGGCCGGCGGCGGCCTCCTCGGCGACGATGGCGCCGGTGATCATCTTCGATAGGGAGGCGACGCGGAACCGCGTGTCAGGCGTGACCGGCTCGGGCTGGCCCCACTGGCGCACGCCGAGGCCGACGAGGTGCACCTGCCCGTCCACCACGACGGCGAGGGCGGCGCCCGGCACCTGCCACTCGGCCATCCGCGCTTCTGTCCACGCGACGAGGTCGGTGAAGCGCGGATCGTCGGCGCCCTCGGCCATCCGCGCGGCCACCTGGGTGTCCTCCGCGGGCGGCGCGGGCACGCACCCGAAGAGCAACACCAGGAGGAGCGACGGCATCCTCGGAACGTAGCCGCTCACGCGCCCCGACGGCGCCGGGAGGCCCCGAGGGCGCCGAGGGCGAAGAGGGCCGCGGATCCGCCGCCGCAGCCGGTGTCGTCGTCGCAGGGGTCGTTCGCGCAGCCGGTGGCGCTCCGGGTGGCGGAGGTGTCGTTCGTGGAGGCGCCGCAGCCGCCGGTGGGGGCGGGTACGTCCTCGGGGCACTCGCCGTCCAGCAGCGCCGCGGAGTCGTACACCGCGACGCGCCCGAACGCCCAGTCCTGGCTGCCGAGGGCGTCCATCACGATCGCGTAGATGTTCACGTTCCGGCCCCCGCCGACCTCCTCGATCTCCGGGGCCGTGAAGTACACCACGGCGGCGGCGGGGTCGTCGAAGGGCGCGTCCTCTTCGTCCGTGGTCCAGCTGTAGACGAGCGGCGCGTACGTGCTGACCGTGCGGACCTCCATCCGGATGGTCTCGCCCTCGTACATCGCGGTTCGCTCCATCCAGATGTGGTTGCCGACGACGTACGGATCGGACTCGAGCTCGGGGTCCGGCGCGACGTCGAGCGCCCCGACGAGCCACACCAGGGCGGTCTCGTGGAAGGCGTCGCCCTGGGCGACGGCGTCGTTCTGAACCACATAGGAGCGGACCACCAGGGCGTTCTGCACGTCCCCCGGCGTCGTCGGCGCAAACGTGACCGTCAGCGGCAGCGCGCATCCCGGCAACAGGACGAATTCGAAGCCGTCGTCCGCGGGGGGCACCGACGCACACGCGACCGTGTCGACGTCGTAGGCGACGGTGTAGTCGGGGATGTACTCGTCGCCGATGGAGACGGAGGTGATCCCGAGCGGGTACGTGCCGTCGTTGCGGAGGTCCACCGTCCGCACCGCGCTCTCCCCCTCGCCGAGCGTGCCGAAGTCGAGCTCGGTCTCCGAGAGCGCGAGCTCCGGGAGCGTCGGGACACACGCGGCGGTGTCACCCGCGCCCGCGCCGGTGTCCTCTACCTCCGCACACACCACGTCGTCGGCCGCGCACCCAAGGAACAAGGGCAACAAAAGCACCAACACACGGGACATGCGCGCTCCAACCACGGATGAGCATACCGGGAAACCCGGCTCCCCGCGCCGCTCCGCGCTAGAACGCCCCCCATGGACCCCCGACGCGCCCAGCACCGCGAGCGTATGGCTTGGATGCCGTGGCTCTACTTCCAGCTCAAGGAGGCCGACCGCGACTGGGCGCAGGCCTGGCAGGCCGAGGTCCACGCAGCCCTCGCGGCGGTCGAGCGTGTCCAGCTCGATCCCACCTGCTTCGTCGCGCCCTCGGCCCGCGTGTTCGCCGAGCCCCACCGCGACGTGATCGTAGGCGCGGGGTCCGCCATCGGCGCGGAGTGTTTCGTGCACGGCCCCGTCCTCGTGGGAAGGAACGTCACGCTCAACCCCCGCGTCAGCGTCGACGGCGGGCGCGCCGGCGTCCACATCGGCGACGACACGCGGATCGCCACGGGCGTCACGATCTTCGCCTTCGACCACGGGATCGCGGCGGGTACCTTGGTGCGCGAACAGCGCGTCCGCTCCCGCGGCGTCCACATCGGCGCAGACGTTTGGATCGGCGCCAACGTCTGCATCACCGACGGCGTCACGATCGGAGACGGCGCCGTCATCGGCATGGGCGCCGTCGTCACCCGCGACGTGCCCCCGGGCTGTGTCGTCGCCGGGGTGCCCGCGCGCGTCATCGGCCGCCGCGGAGACGCCGGGATGGAGCCGCCTCCTCCCGGCCTCGAACCTTAGCCCTCGAACGCGAAGTAGTTGATCGCCGACCACTCGCTCGTGCCGCTCGACCGCACGGAGCGCACGACCCAGGCGTAGTCGGTGTCATCGACGGTGGGCCAGAAGGTCTTCGACGTGCTGCTCGTCGTGTACGTGTAGTACACGTTCCAGTCAGAGCCGTCGTACCAGTAGATCTTCACCTCGTAGGAGGTGGCGCCGGTGCTCGCCCAGCTCATCGTGACCGAGGGGCTGCTGACGGTCTCCCAGCCGGTGGGGTCCATGCCGGTCGGGGGCGCGGTGCCGGAGCTGCTGGAGCTGCTCGACGAGCTGCTGCTGGACGAGCTGGTCGCCGTGACCGCGACGCTGTTCCAGTTGTCGTCGTTGCGCTCGACGTCGACGCTGTCCGTCGCCGTCGCGTAGCCGGTGGCGCTCACGGTGAGGGACACCGTGCCCGCGGGCACGTCCTCGATGTCGAAGTAGCCGCGGGAGTCGGTGGTGGCGCTCTGGCCCGTGGACGCCGTGACGGTCGCGCCGGCGACGGGGCTGCCGGTGTTGTAGATGCTGTCCTTGCGGACGAAGCCGACCACGTCGCCGACGCCGCTGGAGCTGGAGGAGCTGCTGGACGAGCCGCTGCTGCTGCCGGACGACCCCGACCCCGACGACCCCGACGACCCCGACGACTCCGACGACTCCGAGCCCGATGAGCCCGATGAGCCCGATGAGCCCGATGAGCCCGACGAGCCCGAGGTCTCCGAGCCGCTCGACCCCGACCCCGCCGCCACCGCCGCCATCAGGCGGTCCCAATCGAAGCCGTCCCCCGGGTCGGTGTGGCAGTTGCGCCCGCCGCCGGTGTAGGCGCAGCCGGGCACCTCGCTGTGACCGATGATGTGCGACCGATCGAGGGCCACGCCCTGCCGATCCGCCACGTCCACGATGAGGGCCGCGAGCGCGGTGTAGGCGGCGTCCGTGAACCAGCGATCCGGGTCCTCGATGTACCCCTCGAGCTCGATGGACACGGAGCGCGCGTTGGTGGCGGAGTCCCCGGCGTGCCAGGCGGTGTCGGCCTCGGCGACCATCTGGGTGATCTCGCCGTCGGACGAGCGGAGCACGTAGTGGGCGCTCGCCCCCGCCGAGCAGTTCTGGAACCAGTTGTACGTGCCGGAGTAGCTGCCCTGCGCCGTGTGCACGACGATCATGTCGATCGTGGACGCGCCGCGGCTGGCGTTGGTGTAGTTGCAGCTCGCCGCCGACACGACGTTGTCCGCCAGGCCCGAATCGGCGGAGCTCGTCGTGACCGCCATCAGGTCGAGCGTCGGGAGGTCGAGCTCGCGGCCCTCCACCACGATCATCCCGTTGCCGTCGGGGTCCTGGACGCGCACGCCGCGCTCGATGTAGCGGTACACCTGCCGCGCGAAGGAGCGCTGGGCGCCGCCGTCCTCGGAGCCCGAGTACCAGCCGACGACATCGACCCAGTCGTCGATGCGGTCGAAACGCGCACCGGTCTCGGCGGTGATGGCGTCGGCCCGCCAGCGCAGCTCGCTCGCGGCGACGGCGATGTTCTCGGTGGGGTCGTGGATGGCGTCGTCCACGCGCAGGCCCAGGCGCTCGGCGCCGCGCGCGAGGTTGGGGCCGGTTGCGGGCGAGCCCGCGTCGAGGTCCATGACGCCGTAGCCGCGCATCCCGCCGTGCTCGTGGTCGCCCGCGGTGGGGTCGTCCAGGCGGGTCATGCTGTAGGCGATGGCGACGAGGAGGTCACGGGGGACGCCGTTGTCCTTCGCCGCCGTCTGGAAGGCCTGGTCGAGCGTGAGCTCCGGCGCCGCGGCCTCGGGGGTACACCCGGGGAGGAGGAGGGCGGCGAGGGCGAGGCCGGCGATCGTGCGGGAGGAGGGCATGCACCCTGCCATTGCACGCGCCGTACCACCCGATTCTCCGCGGAGATCCGTCCAGAACGGGGCGCGCACGTCCCAAGGGTGGGGCACACGCGCCCCAGGTCGGTGGGCCGCGCGCGCCCCCTCTCGTCAGTCCCTGGCCGGCGCGGTACACCGCGGAGGTGCCCTCCCCCCGCCTCGTCCTCCTCGTCCTCGCCTCGCTCTCGGCCTGCCGCGATCCCGCCGCCGAGGACCTCCCCGCGCCCGTCGTCCTGCCCGCGCCCGTCTCCCTCGTAGACGGCGTGGGCTCCTACACCCTCGACGCCGACACGGTCCTCACCACCTCCGCCGCCGGAGAGGCCGTCGCCGACCTGCTCGCCGAGGCCCTCCGCCCCGCCACGGGCCTGCCCCTCGACGTCGTGGTCGCCGACACCCCTGCGGACGACGGCATCTCCCTCGTCCTCGACCCCGCCGCCGACCTCGCGCCCGAGGGCTACACCCTCGAGGTGACGGAGGTGGGCGCCACGATCACCGCCGCGGACGCCTCCGGCCTCTTCTACGGCACCCAGACCTTCCGCCAGCTCCTCCCCGCCGCGAGCTTCGACACGGCCTTCGTCGACCGCGCCTGGCGCGTCCCCGTCGTCACCATCGCGGACGCCCCGCGCTTCGCCTGGCGCGGCGCGATGTTCGACGTCGCCCGCCACTTCTTCGAGGTGGAAGAGATCGAGCGCCAGATCGACCTGCTCGCGCTCCACAAGCTCAACCGCCTCCACCTCCACCTCACGGACGACCAGGGCTGGCGCATCGAGATCGCCGCGTGGCCGGAGCTCACCGAGGTGGGCGGGAACACCGAGGTCGGCGGGGGCGCGGGGGGCTGGTACACCCAGGAGGACTACGCGGAGATCGTGGACTATGCCGACGCGCGGCACGTCACCGTCGTCCCCGAGATCGACTTTCCCGGGCACGCGAACGCCGCGCTCTCCTCGGTCGCCGCGCTCAACGAGGACGGCGTCGCGATCGACCCGTACACCGGCACCGGCGTCATCTCGACCCCCCTCTGGGTCGACGGCCCCACCACCCTCGACTTCGTGCGGGACGTGTGGGCCGAGGTCGCCGCGCTCACGCCCGGACCCTGGATCCACGTCGGCGGGGACGAGGCGATCGGCACCCCCACCGCGGACTACGCCACCTTCGTCCAGGCGCTCCAGGAGATCGCCGACGACGAGGGTAAAACCCTCATCGGCTGGGACGAGATCGGGCCCGTCCCGCTCGACCCGCCCTACGTCGCCCAATACTGGTTCGACGTCGACAACACGATGGAGGCCGCCGCGAACGGCGCGCAGATCATCGCCTCTCCCGCCGCGCGGGCCTACCTCGACATGCGCTACGACACCTCGAGCGACTACGGCCAGACCTGGGCCGGCTACGTCGACATCGAGGCCGCCTACGACTGGGATCCCGTGCTCGCCGGGCTCGACGAGGCCGACGTCCTCGGCGTCGAGGGCGCGCTCTGGACCGAGTACGTCGACGACGAGGCGAAGCTCGACTTCATGGCGTGGCCGCGCCTCGTCGCCCACGCGGAGCTCGGGTGGTCCGCCGCGGACGCCCACGACTGGCCCGACTTCCGGGACCGCCTCGAGGTGCACGGCGCGCGCCTCGACCGGATGGGCGTGGGCTTCTACGCGTCGCCCGCCCTCGATTGGGAGTAGCGCCGGCAACGAGAGGAAGCGCCACCCGAGCCGGCGCGGCGTCCAGGGCGGCCTGAGCCCGGCGTCCTGCACCCTCCGCACCGACGCTGAGATGTGGAGACGCGAGAGCCCGTCCGAGCGCGACGAGCCTGCACGCCCGTTTCCCCGTTGCGCGTGGTCCGGGAGCGCCAGGGAGCCGCCCCGCCGCAGATCGCGGGGGAGCCGACGGGAGCAGGGCGCCCGGGCCAGCTCTACCTCAGAAGGGCGAAGGGCTCGCGCGCGAGCCGGGAAACGACTAAATGGCCGGCCCTATGGCAAAGCTCTTCCCCGCCGTTGCGCTCCGCGGCACCGTCCAGTTCCCGGGCATGATCTCGACGTTGACGGTCGGCCGTGGCGCCTCCGTCGCCGCGCTCGACGCGCACCTCGATCACCACCTCGACCTCGTGCTCGTGCTCCAGCGGGATCCCGGCCTCGAGAACCCCGGCCCGGAGGACGTGCACAAGGTCGGCGTCCTCGCCCGCGCCCTCCGCACCCTCGGCCTCCCGGACGGCAGCGTCCGCGTCCTGTTCGAGATCCTCGACCGCGTGAACGTCAAGGACTTCGCCGAACATCCGACCTACGGCTTCGGGTGCAGCCCCTCCCGCTTCGTCACCCAGCCGGGTGAGCCCAAAAAGGTCGAAGCCGCCGAGAAGCGCATCCGCGAGGTCGCGCTCGAGATCTTCGGCACCAACGCCGATCGTCCGCCCGAGCTCGACCAGACGCTCGCCCTCCAGGAGGGCCCCGAGCGCCTCGCCGACCACCTCGCGCCCCAGCTCGGCCTCGCCGCAGACGAGGGGCAGGCCCTCCTCGAAGAGCCCGCGTTGGAGGCCCGCCTCGAGCGGCTCCTCTGGTTCGTCGAGCGCGCGCGCGAGTACAGCAACATCTCCCAGCGCATCGCGAAGGAGGTGCAGACCGCGATGGACGCGAGCCAGCGCGAGTACTTCCTGCGCGAGCAGCTCAAGGCCATCCAGAAGGAGCTCGGCGAGACCGTCGTCGACGAGGTCGCCGAGTACGAGCAGAAGCTCGCCAAGGCCGGCATGCCGGAGGAGATCGAGAAGGAGGCCCGCCGCGAGCTCGACCGTCTCAAGCGCATCCATGTGGACGCCGCCGAGTACATGGTCGCCCGCACCTACCTCGACTGGCTCGTCGCCATGCCGTGGCAGACGGAGACCACCGACTCCGCCGACCTGCGCGCCGCCAAGCTCGTCCTCGACGAGGACCACCACGGCCTCGACAAGGTCAAGGAGCGCATCCTCGAGTTCCTCGCCGTGCGCCAGCTCAAGGCCGACGCGAAGGGCCCCATCCTCTGCTTCGTCGGGCCCCCCGGCGTCGGCAAGACCTCCCTCGGCAAGTCCATCGCCCGCGCCCTCGGCCGCAAGGTCGAGCGCATCGCCCTCGGCGGCATGAAGGACGAGGCCGAGATCCGCGGCCACCGCCGCACCTACGTCGGCGCCCTCCCCGGCCGCGTCGTCCAGGCGCTCAAGCGCGCCGGCACCCGCAACCCGGTCATCATCCTCGACGAGCTCGACAAGATCGGCTCCGACTTCCGCGGCGACCCCGCCAGCGCCCTGCTCGAGGTCCTCGACCCCGAGCAGAACCACGCCTTCCGGGACCACTACCTCGACGCCCCCTTCGACCTCTCCCGCGTCCTCTTCATCGGCACCGCCAACGTCGAGGACCCCATCCCCGCCGCCCTCCACGACCGCCTCGAGATCATCTCGATCCCCGGCTACATCGAGGAGGACAAGCTCGCGATCGCCCGCCACCACCTCACCCCGCGCCTGCTCGAGCAGAACGGCATCCCCGCCGGCCAGCTCGTCATCCCGGAAGAGACCGTGGAAGAGGTCATCCGCGGCTACACCCGCGAGGCCGGCGTCCGCAACCTCGAGCGCGAGCTCGCGGCGTTGTACCGCAAGACCGCCCGCAAGATGGTCGAGGGCGAGCGCGAGCCCATCATCGTCACCCCCGAGACGTTGGTCAAGTGGCAGGGCCCGCCCAAGTTCCACACCGAGCTCGCCGAGCGCACCAGCCGCCCCGGCATCGCCATCGGCCTCGCGTGGACCGAGGCCGGCGGCGACATCCTCTTCATCGAGGCCACCAAGATGGTCGGCCCCCGCGGCCTCAAGCTCACGGGCAGCCTCGGCAACGTGATGAAGGAGTCCTGCGAGACCGCCATGTCCTTCGTGCGCGAGCAGGCCCCGCGCCTCGGCATCGACTCCGCCGTCTTCGCCGACAACGAGTTCCACCTCCACATGCCCGCCGGCGGCATCCCGAAGGACGGTCCGAGCGCCGGCGTCACCATGTACACCGCGCTCGTCTCGCTCCTCACCGGCCGCCCAGTCAAGCCCAACCTCGCCATGACCGGCGAGATCACGCTCCGCGGCAAGGTCCTCCCCGTGGGCGGCATCAAGGAGAAGGTCCTCGCTGCCCGCCGCGCCGGCATCACCGACATCGTGCTCCCCAAGCAGAACGAGCGCGACCTCCTCGACGTCCCCCAGGTCCTCCGCGACCAATTGCGCTACCACCTCGTCGAGAACGCCGACGAAGTGCTCGAGCTCGGCCTCGTGCCCCTCGCCGAGGTCGTCGCCGTCTGACTCTGGGCGCGTCCCCCCGCAAAGCCGGGGGGTCGCCCCCCTCCGGGCTCGCGCTTCACGCTCGGTCGGCCGAACGGCGTCCCTCGCGGGCCCCCGTCCGCCCGCACCGCGCCGCCCGAGCGCGGCGCGCCCTCCGGTCGGCTCGCGCGGCGTGGGGTCGGGCGGTGGCGTGGGTCT
>CAJBVW010000088.1 GCA_903959175.1 uncultured Pseudomonadota bacterium | reverse complement strand
GCGGCGGCTCGCTCCCCCGCCCGTCACGGATACATCGCCCCCGCATACCCGATCTGATGGTAGGACTGGATCTTGCTGTCACGGATGATGTTGTAGAAGCACTGGTCGCCCCCGCCGAACGGATGGACGGTCAGGGGCTCCGCCAACGTCTCCTCGGTGAGCGTCCAACCCTCCGGCAGCACCACGTCGGTCGTGGGCACGCCGTCGGCGGTCGCGTGCATGATCGCCTTCTCCCCGTCGGGCCCGTTCAGGTAGAAGACGTGGCCCTCGAAGACGAGCTCGTGACACTTCTCGGTCACGATGAAGAGCAGGCCGCCCTCCTTCGGGCTCGTCCCTTCACACGCGCTCGCGGACGGCACGCAGTCGGCGGCGTCGATCTTCGAGAGCCCGATCCACGTGTAGCCGTCGAGGTCGACGATGTCGCTGCACGCGTCGCCCACGCAGTCGGCGGGGACGCCGGGCGATCGGGTGAAGCACGAGGTCGTGAAGAGCACATGGCGGTCGCTGTTCTTCTGGTTCCCGAGGCTGGGCGTGTAGGTCTCCCAGGCTGCGTCGGAGATCTCGTCCGCGCCGCCCGCGATGACCACCTCGCGTCGGCTGCCGATCAAGACCTCCTTCGCGATTCCGTCCTTTACCGCCGGGTTGAGGCAGCTCGCCTCGGTGGGCCACGCGGAAGGCTCGGTGGCATAGGAGATGCCCGCTTCGCGGGCGGTGGGGATCGACATACACGCGGCGCAGAGGAGCAGGGTCGCGGCGAGGCAGTGGGTTCGCATGGAGAGAGCGTCGCACGCCGTCATGGAGAAAGTATGGAGCCGCGAAGTGTCACCTCGAGGCCGCGCGGCTCGAGCGACACAAACGAGAGGCGCCACCCGCAGCGGTCGCACAGGGCGCGCGTGATCGCCAGCCCGAGGCCGCTCCCGCGGGGGTCACGTTGACGGGCCTCGTCCGTCCGGAACGCGCGCTCGCCGAGCCGCGCGAGCGCGTCGGCGGTGACACCCGGACCGTCGTCGCGCACGGTGATCACGAACGTGTCGGCGCACCGCGCCAGCACGAGCGCCACGTGGCCGCCGCGATCGCCGAAGCGCACGGCGTTGTCGAGCAGGTTGGTCACGCAGCGCTCGAGGAAGAGCTCGTCACCGGCGATGGCGATCGGCGCGTCGGGGGCGGCCATCTCTACGGCGATGCCCGTACGCCGGCCGAGGCTCTGGGCGCGGAACACGACCCGCTCGAGGACCCTCGCCACATCGCGGATCGGGCGCGTCGTCGGCTGCAGCCCATCCTCCACGAGGCTCTGCAGGCGGAGGTTCTCGGTGATGTTCGACACCGACACACACTCGCACAGGGCCTGCGCCAGCCGCGCGCGCGTCGCGTGGTCCTTCGCCTCGTCCGCCAGGTGTTCGAGGGTGAGCTGCAGCGCGGAGAGCGGCGTGCGGACGTCGTGCGCCACATCGCCGAGGTGCCTCTGCAGCGCCGTCGACCGCTCCCGGAGCACCTCCGCGTCACGCCGGATGCGCGCGTCCGCGAGGCGGAGCCGGGCCAGCGCGGTGTCGAGCTCGTCGTCCCCTCCGCCGGGCGCGCCGGTCAGGCCGTGCGCCTCGCCGAGCACGTTCGCCGCCAGCGCCAGCGCCCGGGTGCGGCGCGCGAGCGGCCAGACGACGAGGAGCAGGGACAGGAGCGCGCCGGACAGCGCCGTGAACACCGCCGCGCTGGCGACCAGCTGCGTGGCAGGGCCCGCGGTGTACGTCCCGCTCCAGGTCGCGGCCACGAGGCTGCAGGGGCCGCTCGGCGCGCTGCGAAACACGAGGGTCCCACCCGTTCCAGTGCGAGACAGCACGCGGTCGCGCTCGCCCTGCGCGACCGGTCCCGCCAGCGCGATGTCGAGCGGCGGCGCCGCCGGGTTGTGCGACCGAAGCGTCGCGGCGTCATAGGCGAACACCCGCGCGTCCCCCGGCCCGCGCTCGGTCCACGCGGCGGGATCGGACACGCAGCGCGCCTGCGCCTGGGCATCGTGCCCCGCGCGGATGGCGTCGTTGATCCACGCCCCCACGGCGCCGCGCGCGAGGACGAGCGTCACCGCG
The DNA here is from genome assembly GCA_903959175.1 of uncultured Pseudomonadota bacterium. Lineage (GTDB taxonomy): Bacteria > Myxococcota_A > UBA796 > UBA796 > SXON01 > CAJBVW01. Next base: position 6,712 of record CAJBVW010000088.1, on the reverse strand, counting down.
GCCGCGACGATGCCGGTGAGCGCGCTCGTCACGAGGACCCGCCGCGAGAGCCGCCCGACGAGCCTCACGCGTCCTCCGCGTCGGGCACGAAACGATACCCGATGCCCCACACCGTCACGACGTGTGAGCCCGCCGTGCCGAGCTTACGACGCACCCGCCCAAGGTGCGAGTCGATGGTGCGCGGCTCGGGAACATCGCGACCCAGGATCGCGCGCTCCGCGAGATCCTCGCGTGTCACAGGCCGGTTCGGGCGCTGCGCCAGGTAGGCCAACAGATCCAACTCGTGTCGCGTGAACCCAACGTCCTCGCCCGCGACCGTGACGCTGCGCCGATCGAGGTCGAGCTCCACGTCGGCGAAGCGAAGGATGCGCCGTGGCGCCTCGGGCCGCCGCACGAGCCGCGCGCGGATGCGCGCGACCAGCTCTTCGAGGAAGAAGGGCTTGGGCACGTAGTCGGAGGCGCCCAGCTCGAAACAGCGCAGCCGCTCGTTCAGATCGGTGCGCGCCGTCAGCACGATGATGGGTGGGTGTGGCCTGCCGGAGAGCTCTTCGAGCAGCGCGAGCCCGGACAGCTCGGGCAGCATCAGGTCGAGGACGACGAGCTCGGGGGCGAAGCGGACGATCGCCTCGCGGGCCTGACGTCCGCTCGTCGCGAGCTCGACGACGAAGCCCTCCGCACGGAGCCCCCGTACGAGGTTCGCGGCCACCGCCGCATCATCCTCGGCCACGAGCAGCTTCATCGGCAGGGCTCCGTGCCCCCGTTTGGGTGGAGGGTGTTCACCCGCTCCGCTATCACGGTCCCGCGCGCGGCCGTGGGGACGATGTGGAGCAGCTGTGGAGGGCCCACCGAATGCCATCCCGTAGACGCGTACAAACGTGGCGAGGGCGCGCAGGTGGCCATCGCAGCACGCTTGCGTGCGGAACACATACCGACGCCACCCACGACGACGACGAGGAGCCCGCCGACATAGGCAAGCTTCGTCGCGCTGCGGATGACGCCATGAGCGCTCGTCACATGTGAGTGATCCGGGCCGTGGTCGGCGCCGCCCGGGGCGCCGGGACCCACGGCCGTGGCGCTCGAGACCCCCGAATCCCTATCGAACGTGCGCCAACAGCCGCTCCAGCAGCGGGTCGAGCACCTCTCCGCCGAGCAGCCCCTCGCGCCACCGCGTCGGGATGTCCGCGCGCCCCCACCGGATGCCGGCGATGCCGCCCGCGACGCACGCGGTGGTGTCGGTGTCGTTGCCGAGCGCGATGGCCCGGCGCACGGCGAGTGTGTAGCCGTCGGCGCCCTCCACCGCCCAGGCCGCGGAGCGCAGGCAGTCCACGACGTAGCCGGTGCCGGTGGGCGCGGCGGCGCGATCGTCGGGGGCGACGTGGACGTCGAGCTCGTGGAGGTGGTCGGCCCACGCGGGCACGGCGGCGTAGAGCGCGGTCAGGCGGGCGGTGGCGGCGGCGAGGCCCCCGCGGTCCCCCCGGAGCTCGGCGCGGGCCCACAGGCAGTAGGCGGCGCAGCAGGCCTGCGAGCGGGCGTGCCCGTGCGTCGGGAGGCCCTGCTCGTGCGCGAGGTGGACGAGCGAAGCGTCGTCACCGCGGTGCCACAGCGCGAGGGGGAGGACGCGCATGAGCGCGCCGTTGCCGTTGTCGTACACGTCCGCGGGGCCGGCGTCGCGCGCGGGGCGGCCGGCGGCGAGGGCGGCGAGGGCGCGGGAGGTCTGGACGCCCACGTCGAAGACGCGCCCGCCGACGGCGTAGTCGCCCTGGCGGTACCAGCCGGAGAGGCGCGCGCCGAGGTCCGTCAGGTCGAGCCCGCTGCGGGTGAGGAGGCTGTCGAGGAGCGCGAGGGCGTGGGCGCCGTCGTCCGACCAGGTGCCGGGGGCGACGCCGGCGTGGGCGCGGTCGTAGCCGCGCGGCGGGGCGAATTCGATGGCGTCGTGCGGCGGGATGCGGCTGGCGGGGCGGAACTCGTAGGGCACGCCGAGGGCGTCGCCGACGAGGAGGCCGACGAGGCCGCCGGCGATACGCTCGGCCGAGGGGAGGGGTTCCAGGGAGACTCCGGCGAACCCGGAGTCTATCCGGGCGCGGGCCTACTCCACGCCCCGCGTGGCCCTACTCCACGCGGACGTCGCCCACGAGCACGCCGCTGTAGGGGGTCGGCGCGAGCGCGCAGAAGGCGGCGGCGTCCGTCACGAGGAAGCAAGCGGCGTGCCGCGCCGTCCCTCGGGTGACATCTCCACCCCGGGCCCTACATCTCCCGCAGGGCCCCACGCTCGGCCTGGAGGAGGGCTTCTGTTCTGGTTGTTTGCCTGTGTTTCGACGGAGACCAGCCTCGTGGACGACCCGCTCCCCCCGGGCCCCGACGCGGTGGAGTCCGCGGGCGACGCGCCGACGCGCTCCGTGCAGCCGTACGACGGCGACCGCCTCGACCCCGATCCGCTGCGGGATCCGCAGGCCCCCGCCCCCGACGACCCCGACGCCGACGCGTTCTACGCGGAGGGCACCCTCCACGACGTCCGCCTCACCCTGCCCGACGCCTCCCGCGCCAGCCTCGCGCTCGCGCCGCGCGTCGCGGTGGACGCCACCTTCGCCACCGGCGGCCACGCGTGGCCCGTCGGCGTACGCCTCAAGGGCACGACCACGTTCCGCACGCTCGACGGCAAGCCCGCCTTCAAGGTCGACTTCGACCACACGGACCCCGAGGGGCGCTTCCGCGGGCGCAAGCGCCTCACGCTCAACAGCATGCTCCAGGACAGCTCGATGCTCCACGAGCATGTCTCCTACTGGCTCTACCGGCATCGCGGCGTGCCCGCGCCCCGCCACACCTTTGCCCGCGTGTGGGTGAACAGCGCGTACTACGGCATCTACGGCGTGGTCGAGACGATGGACGAGCAGTTCCTCGACACCGCCTTCCCCGACGACGACGACGGCACCCTCTACGAGGGCAACCTCTCCGACTTCGAGGTCGGCCACGAGCGGCAATTCGAGGTGGAGGAGGCCGCGGACACGGCCGTCCCCTACGTCGACCTCGAGGCCCTCACCGCCACCCTCGCCGCCGCGCCCGACGACGGTTTTCTCGCCGCGCTCGACGCCACCTTCGACCTCGACGCGCTCCTGCGCTTCCTCGCCATCGACCTCGTGAGCGGCAACGTCGACGGCTACAGCCGCTTCCGCAACAACTACCTCGTCTACCACGCGGTCCTCGCGGGCCGGTGGTACCTCGTCCCGTGGGGCCACGACCAGGCGATGCAGTGGCACCGCGCCGTCGGCCCCTACGAGGGCATGCAGGGGCACTTGCTCCAGCGCTGCGGCGTCGACCCTGCGTGTGCGGAACGGCTCACGACGGAGATCCAGGAGCTGATGGTGGAGTGGGAGGACGGCCCCTTCATCCAGATGGTGTCGGACACCACGAGCCTGATCCAGCGCGAGTGCGCCGCCGACCCGCGCGCGGAGCTGCCGTGCGACGCGTCCCACGTGCTCGCGTTCGTGCTGGCGCGACCGGAGACGGTGCGCGCGGAGCTCGCCGAGTAGCTACTCGTCGGCGACGTCGACCAGCCGCCCGAGCTGCTCCACCATGCGGCGCTCGCACGCCTCCGCCTCGGCCCGCCGGGCGAGGTGGCGTCCGAACGCCCGCATGACCCAGAGATGCACGAGGGCCTGGGTGGCATTGTAGACGGGCCACGGGAGGTTCGGCACGAGCTCGTGGACCGCAGCGACGAGCGTGCGCCCGCCGAGCACGACGCGGAATTCGAGGCGGCCGCGGTGGCCCTCCGTGATGCGCGCGAGGAGCCCGCCGACCACGTAGAGCAGGGTGCGGTCGGGGCGTGAGCGCTCCCGGGACCACGCGAGCTCCAGCAGCGGGGCGCCGAGGCCGAGGAGGCCGAAGCGGACGAGGCCGGCCTCCGTCACCGTCACCCAGAGCATCGGCCAGAGCGCGCGCGGCAGCCACGTCATGTATTCGGCGGCGGCCCAGATGGCGTCGCGCTCCTCGGGGAGGGGGAGGCGCTGGACCGAGCGCACGGTGCTCACGACGTCCGGGCCCTTGGTCGGGGGGCGCGCGGGCGCGGCGGGGACGGGGACGGTGGCGCGGCGGAGGGCCTCGTCGAGCGGGAGGCCGGGGAGGGCGAGCCGCTGCTGGAGGCGCAGGTCGCGGGCGACCATCGGGTGCCGCAGGCTGGAGACGAGGGGGCCGACGAGCTCGCGGGTGGTGCCGGTGACGAGCGTGACCCAGAGGCGGGAGAGCTCGGGGGAGAAGAACGGGACCTCGACGAACGCCGGCTTCCGGCCGAGCGCCTGCGCGGTGCGCTTGATGAGGGCGGCGTAGCTCAACACCTCGGGGCCGCCGATGTCGAAGGTCTCGCCGCGAGCGAAGTCCGCGCCGCAGACGCCCGCGAGGAGCGCGACGACGTCGTCCACGTGGATGGGCTGGCACGCCGAGCGCGTCCACCGCGGGAGCACCATCACCGGCAGGCGCTCGACGAGGCGCTGGAGGATCCGGAAGCTCGATCCTTCGGGACCGATGACGAGCGAGGCGCGGAGCGTCGTGACCGGCACGCCGTGCGCGGCGAGGGCGTGCTCGACCTCCACGCGGCTGGCGAGGTGCGGCGAGAGCGCCCCCGATTCGGGCACGATGCCGCCGAGGTAGACGATCTGCTTGACCCCGACGCGCTTCGCGGCGCGCGCGAAGTTGTCGGCGAGGATGAGGTCCATGTCGCCGAAGCTGGCCTGCGTGAGCCGCGCCGACGGCATCATCGAGTGCACGAGGTAGACCGCCACGTCCGCGCCGGCGAGCGCGTGCTCGCAGTCCAGCAGGCTGAACAGGTCGCACCGGCGCCGCTCGACGCCGCCCGCGCTCGGGGCGGAGGTGCGCGAGAGGGCGACGACGCGGTGGTCCGTCGCGAGGCGTTCGCACAAGGCGCGCCCGATGAATCCGCTGGCGCCTGCTACGGCGACCGTCATTCCGCTCATCGATCGGCTCCGGCCGCGGTGTAGGCGGCGCGCACGTCGAACGCGAGCCCGAGGCGCTCGAGGTGCTCGTAGAGGGTGGCGAGGTAGAGGCCCAACGCCAGGAAGTTTCCGTGGAGCGGCGGGCGCGGGGCGCCGCCGGGGCCGGGGGGTGCGTCGCGACAGGCGAGGAACGCGTCGTGGAAGGTGTGCACAAACGTGGCGCGTTCGAAGCGCACCTCTCGCTGGTCACCGCCGCCGAAGTGGGAGAGGAACACGTCTCGCGCCGGCTCGAGGGAGAGGCGGGCGATCGCGGCGTCGAAGCGCGCGGCGTCGCCGAGGTAGTAGCCGGCGTACAGGTCGCGCAGCGCGGCGAGGAACGCGGCGTCCCACCGCACGTACAGCCAGCCGGGGCGCCACACGGAGGTCGCGCCGTCCTCGCGCGCGCCGTCCTCGCGCGCGCCGTCTTCGCGCGCGCCGTCCTCGCGCGCGCCGTGCTCGCGCGCGCCGTGCTCGCGGAAGCGATCCGCGCGCAGGTCGAGCAGCGCGACGTCGTGGTGGAGGAGCTGGTGGAAGTAGAGGGTGAGCACGCGCTGGCCGCGGCGGGCGCGGGTCGCGGCGTCGAGCCCCTCGGCGCGTTCGGGGCCGGGCGCGCGGTCCTCCGCCACGCGGATCCCCCGAACCGCGAGCCCCTCCCGGGCGCGGCGGGCCTCCTTGGGGTGCAGCCGCGCCGCGAGCAGCTCGGTCACCTGGCGCTGTGCCGCGCGCGGGGGGAGCACGTCGAACACCGTCGGCGTGAGGAAGTCCTTCAGATCCGCCCATTCGCCCTTGCCGAGGATGGAGTCGAGCACCGGCCTTCCGTAAGGGTCCCCACGTAGTCGCCCCGCCGCGCCGTGTCGTGAGCCGAGGGGGGCCAGCCCGTCGGACGTGCCGCCGGCGTTACCGAGACGGAAGGTCGAGGTTAGGGTTCGGGGGCTGACGGGACGTTCATGCTCCTCCTCGCTCTGGTCGCGTGCGGAAACATCAACCCGGTGGATGGCACCTACCTCGGCGAGGTCCAGGACTTCTCGGCGGAGGACGCCTGCGAGACCGTCTGGGGGGTGGACCTCGTCGCGCTCCAGGCTGCCAACGCGACCGACATCCTCGTCGCCAGCGACCGCGAGAGCATGACCCTCGACGACTCGCTCGCGTGCACCCTCTTCGACGAGGCCTTCAACTGCCTCCAGACCGACGAGGACCGCGGCGCCTCCGCCTACGTCGAGACCCGCGTCGTCGTCACCGGCGAGTTCACCAGCTCCTACGACCTCGTCTCCGAGTGGGACCTCCGCGCCACCTGCGAAGGCGACGGCTGCGGCGAGCTCGCGGAGGACTGCACCATCAACTGGACCTTCGCCGCGTCGTACGTCGGGTACTAAGAGCCTGACCGGAGATCCCTCCCGTCGCCCGCTGGACGCCTCCGGCGCCGCCTGCGCTCCGACGGAGGGCCCCGCGCCCGTTTCGCGATAGCCGCCCGGCATGCCCGACGGTCCCGACGCGCGCGGTGAGCTGGTGGTCGCGCTCGGCCGCGCCCTTCACGAGGCGGGGGCCCCCGCGCACCGGCTCGAGGCCGCGATCAACGCGTTGAGTCGCTCCCTCGGCCTCACCGTGAGCGCGCTCTCCCAGCCCACCTCGCTCATCCTCGACCTCGGGACGCGCACCCACGTCATCCGCGTCGAGCCCGGCGAGGTCGACCTCTCCCGCATGGTCGCCCTCGACGCCATCGCCGCCGACGT
>CAJBVW010000087.1 GCA_903959175.1 uncultured Pseudomonadota bacterium | reverse complement strand
CGGGGGCGCAGCCGGCGGTGGCGCCGCGGGTGGCGCCACGGAGGTCGTGCGTGGCGGCGCCGACGAGGAGGGTGCCCACCGCGCGCGCGACGCGACCGGCCGGGGCGATGGCGCTCGCGCCCGCGAGCCGACGGCCCTCCGCGTTGCGCCACGCCCGCCGGAGCGCGAGGAGGAGGGCCTCGGCGGGGGCGCCTGAGCCCGCGTCGATCGCGGCCGGGGAGCCGCCGGGCCCCCATCCGGACTCGATCGTGAGTGAGGGGCGAACGACCTGCGTTTCGTGCGGAATGACAGCCTCCGGGATTCCCCAGGAGGGTACCACGCCATGCCCGTCAGAAACCCTGTTTTGGCCTATAAAAAACCCCTATTTTCCGCCTTCCGCCGCGCCGCGCGCGAGGGTAGGCGGTCCGTCAGAGCCGGCCTTCGAGCCGCCGGAGCGCCACCAGCGCCTCCTGCCACGCGGCGCGGGCGCGCTCGGACTCCACGCGGGCGGCGTCGAGCTCCTTGATGGCGGCGATCACGTCCTTCTGGAGGGCGCGGCCCTCGTCGAAGCGAGCGCGCTCGGCGGCGAGGGTCTCCTCGGCGAGGCGGAGGTTGAGCGCGGCGAGCTCGACGTAGCGGGCGGCGGCGTCGAGGGTGCGCACCTGCGCGCGCGCCTGCTGCACGAGCGAGCCCTCGAGGGAGACGAGGTCGATCTCGGCGGAGGTCACGTCGGCCGAGGTCTGCCGGAGCGAGCCGCGGTCGGCGCGGTTGTAGAGCGGCATCGTGAGCTGCGCGCCGATGGACCACTCGGGGAGTTCGCCGCGCGCGAGCTCGGCGAAGGAGCCGGAGAGGTCGGACTCGTAGCCGCGCAGGGCGTAGGAGCCGGTGGCGCCGAGCGCCGGGAGGAGACCGTGGCGGGCGCTCACGAGGGCGGCCCGGCGCGTGTCGAGCTGGATGTGGGCGGCGAGGAGCTGGGGATTGCCCTGGCGGACCTGCTCGACGACGGCGTCCGCATCGAGGGCGAGCGCGGTGGGCTCCTCGGGGACGGAGAGGACGACGACGTCCCGGCCGGGGGTCTCGCCGAGGAGCAGCAGCAGCGCGTCCTGGGCGGCGGCGTGGGCGGACTGGGCCTCGATGAGGGAGCGCTCGGCCTGGACCTTCGCGGCCTCGGCGCGCGTGGCCTCCACCGGGGCGAGCCGGCCGCCCTCGACGAGCGCGAGCACGACGCGGTGCTGCTCCGCCGACACCGACAGCGTCTGCTCCGCGATGGCGACGAGCGCCATCTGGGTCCGAACGTTCCAGTAGGCGCTGGCGGTGTTGGCGAGCGTGTCCTGCCGGGCGGTCTGCCGCGCCGCCTCCGCCGCGGAGCGCGCGCCCTTCGCGGTGCGGATGCCGGAGAGGTTCCAGGCGAGGCGGTGCCCTTCGAGGAGGGCCTGCGAGAGGGTGAAGGCGAGCGTGGACTGGTACTGGGGGTCCCCGGTGAACTCAAGGCCGGTGTCGGGGAGGCGGTAGAAGAACTTGTTCTGCGAGCTGGAGAAGTCGACGCCGACGGTGGTGCCGGTGGCGAAGGCCTGGGTGAGCCCGGCGCCGGCGCGCCACCCGCTGGTGTCGGCGAAGAAGTTTCCGAACTCGGCCGTGCCCTCGCTCGTGCTCGAGAAGTACGAGGTGTTGGCGGTGAGCGTGGGCTCGAAGGGGGCGCGCGCCGCGAGCACGGCGCCGTCGGCGGCGTTCACGTCCGCCTGGGCGCCGAGCATGGCGGGGTTACGACGGGACGCCTGCTCCAGGGCCTGCTCGTAGGTGAGCTCGAGGGGGGTGGCGGCGGCGCCCGGGAGGGCGGCCAGCAGGGCGAGAATCATGGGAGCCTCGGGGGCGCGTCGGTGCGTCGGGGCGCGGAGCGGGGCCAGGCGTAGGCGAGCCAGCGGCCGCCGGCGGCGCGGAGGTCGTCGAGCACGGCGTAGAGGTAGGGCACGAAGAAGAGCGTGAGGACGGTCGCGACGATCATCCCCGAGAGGATGACACGGCCGAGCGGCGCGTAGGGGATGCCGATGAAGGTGGCGTTGCCGACCGCCATGGGGATGACCCCCACCGCCGCGGTGAGCGCGGTCATGAGGATCGGCCGGAGGCGGGTCCGCACGGCGGTGCGGAGGGCGGTCTCGCGGTCGACGCCGGCCGCGCGTTGTTCGGTCACGACGTCCACCAGCACGATGCCGTTGTTCACGACGATGCCGATGAGGATGATCATGCCGACGCCGGCCATCACGTCGAAGGAGGTGCCGCTGATCCAGAGCCCCCAGTAGACGCCGAGCATCGCCATCGGCACGGTCATGATGACGGTGAGCGGGAGGAGGAAGCTCTCGAAGAGCACGCCCATGATGAGGAACACGAAGACGACGGAGAGCAGCAGCGCGAGGTTGCGGGCGTTGTCGCTCGCCTGTTGGTCCTCCCAGCCGCCGCCGCGGTCCATCCCGTAGCCCCGGGGCCACTCCATCGCGCCGAGGGCCTGCTCGACGCCCTTGTAGGCGGCCTCCTTCTCCACACCCGGCGCGAGATCGGCGGTGAGGCCGAGCGCGGTGCGGCGATCTTCCCGGGTGATCGAGCCCCAGCCCTTGCCGACCTCGGATTCCACGAGGCTCCGCAGCGGGACGGCCTGCTGGGCGGTGGGCGAGGCCACCTGGAAGTCGAGCAGCTGGTCCACGTTCGAGCGGTCCTGGAGGCCGAAGCGGGCGAACACCCGCACCTCCTTCTCACCCTCGTACCAGGGCGGCAGCGGCGCGCCGCGCATCGCGAAGGAGACGAGCCGGCCCACCATCCCGGCGCCCACGCCGTACCGCGCGGCCGCGTCCCGGTTGATCTTCAGCCGCATCTCGTCGCCGCCGGCGCTCTCGGTGTCCGCGTGTACCCCGAGGATGCCCTCGACCGACTTGATGCGGCGCCGCGCTTCCTCCGCGAGCGTCGTGAGCACCTCGGTGTCCTCCCCCACGAGGCGCACCTGGATCGAGGCGTTCTGGCTACCCTCTCCCTCGGAGCGCCCCACGGAGGGGACGACGCCGGCGAGGTCCGGGAGGGCCTTCTCCACCTCGTCGAGGACGGCCTCGCGCGGCAGCTCGCCCTCGTCCTTGAGGTAGACATAGAGGCGGCCGGCGTTGCTCGAGGCGCTCATGCGGGTCCGGTAGACGCGCACGCCCCAGCGCTCCTGGTTCGTCTCCACCATCTGCTCGAAGGCCTGGACCGTCGCGAGCCGCTCGCTGTACGTGAAGGCGGGCGGCACCTCGAAGCGCACGGTGAAGTCGTTGAGGTTGCTGTCCGCGCTGTCGCTGCAGCCGACCGACTGCGCCGGCAGCAGCACCGTCAACACGATGATCGCGAGCACGCCGATGAAGGTGTCGACGCGGTTGTGGAGCAGGGCGGCGACGCCGCGGTCCACCCGCTCGGTCAGGGCGCGGATCCAGCGGGAGTCCTCCGCGATCTCCTTGCCGCCGAGCCACACCGTCGAGAGCGGCGTGAAGAGCAGCGTGATCACGAGGCTCCCCACCTGGATGAACACGACCGGCAGCCCGAGCGCGCCCATGAAGAAGGAGAAGCTGGCGTCCTCACTCATGAGGATGACGGGGAGGAAGACGACGACGCTCGTGAGGGTGGAGAGCGTGATGGGGAGGAGCACCTCGGCGGTGCCCTCGATCGCGGCGGTGCGCGGATCCTGGCCCATCTGGCGCCGTCGGAAGATGGTCTCCACCACGACCACCGCGTTGTCGACCACCATCCCCACCGCGAGCATCAGCCCGAGCATCGAGAGGAGGTTGAGGGAGTCGCCGCGGAAGTAGAGGATCGTGACGGTGAGGAGGAGCGAGGCGGGGATCGTGGCCGCGATCAGCGCGGTGATGCGCCACTGGCGAAGGAAGAGGACGAGCACGAGCACGGCGAGCACGCCGCCCTCGATGGCGCTCTCCTCGAGCGTGTCGACCGACTCCTGGATGAGCTGGCCCTGGTCGAAGAACACGGGGAAGGAGAAGCCGGCGAGGCGGGGGTCGGCCTCGAGCTCGGCGAAGGCGGCGCGGATCTCCTGGCAGATCTCCACGGTGTTCGCGGAGGACTCCTTGTTGATCGCGATCGCCGCGCCTTCCTGACCGTCGATGCGGTTGATGTCGGCGGTGGAGGTCGTGCGGTACTCGACCGCGGCGACGTCCGAGAGGGTGAGGTTGGGCGCGACGGGCCAGCGCTGGATGTCCTCGAGGGACTCGAAGCGGGCGAGGGCGCGCACGTAGCGGACCTGCCCGCGGTCGGTCACCTGCCCGCTGGCGAGCTGGAAGTTGTCGCTGCCGAGCCGCTCCATGAGGCTCACGAGCTCGATCCCGTGGCTCAACAGTGCCTCGCGGTCGAATTCGATCCACACGATGGCCTCGTCCACGCCCCACACGTCCACGCGGCCGACGCCCGGGATGCGCTCGATGCGCTTCTGGACGACGCGGGTGACGAGGTAGTGGAGGTCCTCCACGCCCGCGGGCACGGAGATGCCGGCCCAGATCACGGGCTCGTCCGTCGGGTCGAAGCGCCAGATGTAGGTGCGCTCCACGTCGGTCGGGAGGCTCGGCATGGCGCGCTCGAGCCGGTCGGTCACGGCGTTGTACGCCTCGTCCATGTCGATGGAGCTGTGGAACTCCAGGGAGAGGCTGGCGTTGTCGGACTTCGATTCGCTCTCGAGGCGCTTGAGGCCCGGCACCGTGGACACCTGGTCCTCGATGGGCTTGACGATGCGCGCCTCGGTCTCGACCGGGGTGGAGTCCTCGTAGGGGATCCACACCCAGAGGAAGGGCGGGCTGAAGCCCGACGGCATCATCTGCAGCGGGATGCGCACCGTCGCGATGACGCCCACGACGAGCACCACCAGGAAGGCGGTGACGACGGTGACCGGGCGGGTCACCGAGAAGCGGGGGATCCAGTCCCGTGCGGGCATGCGCCGAGCCGGTAACGCGGCGGGCAAGCCGGCGAGCCGCGGGCGCGGGCGCTACGACATCGTGCGACGCGGGGAGGTCGCGACGGGCTCGAACGGACACCCCTCGCGCTCCGGCCGCGATGCCCGCGACGCCGCCGCCTTGACGAGCGCCCCCGGTCGGGGGGTAGAGTGCGCCCCGTGCGTGGATCGGAACCCTCGAACGGCGCCCTCGCGTGACGCGCCCGAGCCCGGCCGCGTGGGGACGATTCGCGCGCGCGGCGGCCGGGGCCGCCCTCGTCGCCCTCTGCGCGTCGCCGGTCCCGTACACGGTGCCGGTGCTCAAGACGGCGCTCCGCTGGGAGCCGCTCCGCTACGGGCTCTGGGCCATCGGCGTGCTCACCGTGCTCGCGACGATCGTGGAGACGGTGCGGGCGCTCCGGGCGACGGGCGCGGATCCCGGCGCGGCCGACGCCGGGGCGGCCCCTCCCCGGCCCGCCCGGCTCGGCCTCGCGGTGGACCTCGCCGCCGTCGCGCTCTTCGGGGCCGGCGGGCTCGCCGCCCACGCCGCGTGGCAGCGGATCGCCAGCCCCGACCGCGTGCTCTCCGGCTTCGACTACAACGTCTACGCGCTCAACGCGCTGGCGGTCTCGACCGGCGAGTGGACCCTCTACAACCCCGACAAGCACGTCTTCCACGCGCGGGTCGTCGCGTGGATGGCCGGTGATGGCGACTTCCGCGAGCCGATGGTCGCCCTCTCCGTCGTCTGTATGGGCCTGTTCCCCGTGCTCACGTACGCGCTGGGCCGCCTCGCCGGGGGCCGCTTCGGCGCCGTGCTCGCCGCCCTCCTCGCCACGGCCGTGCCGCTCCCGTGGCACTTCACCGCGCAGACCACGGCGTACCCGCTCTTCTTCGCGGTGAGCGTCGCGGCGGCGGGCGCGGTGGTGTGGGCCGTGCAGCGCCCGGGCGTCGCGACCGCCGTGCTGGCGGGGGCGCTCTGGGGGCTGGCCGCGGCGACACAGGAGAAGGCCCTCGTCGTCCTCGCGCCCGTGCTCGCCCTGGCCGTCGCGCTCGCCGCCCCCGCCGCGTGGCGGGCCCTCCGCGCCGCGCCCGTCGTCTCTTCCGCGCGCACGGTCGGCCTCAGCGCGCTCGGCGGCGCCGTGGCCCTCGGGGTGCTCCACCTCTCCGACCCGCCGGTCAACTACACCACCTTCGTCTCCCTCATCACCAACCAGCGCGAGGAGATGCACCGCGAGCTGCCGTATGCGTGGCCCGAGGTGAAGACGCCCGACCTCGCGGACCCCGCCGGGATCCGCGCGTGGCTGCCCGAGGCGCTCTGGGACGGCCCCATCGAGTCCTGGGTCGCGGCGGCGCGCACCCCGCCGGACTCCACGTCGCTGCGCCTCGACCGCGACCCCCGCGTCGGCGTCAACCCGTGGACCCTCTCCGACGACACCTCCATCGCGCCCGTCGCGACGCGCCTGACCGTCAACGCGCGCTCCGCGCTGAACTGGGTCGGGCCGCTCCCCGAGGTGGGCCTCGTGCTCTTCGGCCTCGGCGCCGCCTCGCTCCTCGTGGTCGGGGGGCCCCGCGGCCGCGTCGCCTTCGCGCTCGTCGGCGCCGTCGCCTCCGGGCTCACGCCGCTCACGCTCAAGTTCTACGAGCACTACTTCCCCCACCTCGTGCCCCTCGTGGCCGTGCTCGCGATGGCCGGCGGCGACCGGCTCGTGCGGGCGCTGCTCCCCGGGCGGTGGGTGTGGGGCGGGCGCGCGCTGCTCGCGGGCCTGGGCCTCTCCTTCGCGCTCGCGCTCTGGACCGGCGACGCCGACGCGTGGCGGTCCCCGTCGCTCCCGTTCCCCTCCCCCGCGGCGCGCGCCCGGCCGGACCCCGGCAACTACGCCGCGAACCTCCAGGTCGTCGCCACCTGGCTCGCCACGCAGGACCACCCCGCGGACATCGTCGACTGCGTGCCCGGCTCGATGCTGATGGTCGCGCCGCGCGACGCGCGCTTCACCCACGAGAACGGCGACGGCCCCTGCCGCGTGGGGCTCGCCACCGACACGCCCGGCGAGTGGCTCGTCGCCTCGGGCCACCGCGAGTACCGCGGCCCGAGCGACCCCGACCCCGTCGAGCTCGTGCGGAGCGGGCGCTGGACCATCGTGTACGGCTGGGACAAGCAGCGGGGCGCGCTCACAGACGCCGCGCCGTTCCTGCCGACCTCCGCGGTGGTCGTCCTCGCGCGGACGGAGCTGCCGTGAACCCGAAGCTCCTGCTCCCCCTCCATCGCGCCCGCGAGCGCTTCGTGCTCGCCGCCCTCCGCGCGCTGCCGGGGCCCCCCGCGCGCGTGCTCGACGTGGGCTGCGGCGAGGGCCACCTCCACGGCGCGATCCGCCCCCTCTGCGGCGCGCTGGACGCCTGCGATCTGAGCGCCGCCGACCTCTGGCACGCCGCCCTGGCCGCGCCCGGCGAGCCCACCCCGCGCTACCACGTCGCGGACGCCGCGCGCCTCCCCTGGGAGGACGGCACCTTCGACGTCGTGCTCGGCCTCGAGCTCATCGAGCATGTGGCCGACGCCCGCGCCGTGTTGTCCGAGCTCGCACGCGTGCTCCGGCCCGGCGGCACGCTGATCCTGACCTGCCCGTCCCGGCACTTCCCGTTCACCTACGACCCCCTCCACCGCCTCGCCGGGCGCCGCCTCGCCGGGATCGGCGCCTACGCCTTCGGCCACGACTACCTCCCCACCGAGTCCGAGGTCCGCGCGTGGCTGGCGGAGGTGGCGCTGCACGACGTGCGCTGCGCCCGGCTCACCGGCGCGCTCGCAGCGGTCACCGAGGCCTACTGGGCCGGGGCGATCCAGCGCGTCGGGAAGGCGAACGCCGGCAACCGCGGCACCGCGCGCCGCTCCGGCCTGCGCCTCGGCCAGCGCGTGCCGCCGGGGCTCGCGTGGGTGGACCGCCTCATCGACCTCGACGAGCGCATGAGCGCGGGCCGCCCCTCGTCCGTGGGGCTGGGGTTCGTCGCGACGCGGGCGTAGCGGTCAGTCCACGCCCTCACACGCGGCGGCTGCGTCGTCCGCGCGCGCGACGGCGGCGCCGACGTCCTCGCCTTCGAGGGAGGACGAGGTGGCCGTCGCGAGCGCCCGGGCGACGGACGCCTTCCCGCTGGTGAAGGCCGCGGAGACGGTCTGCGCGGCGTTCACCTTCGGCTGGAGCAGGTCGACCGCCTCCTGGGCCCTCGCGATCTCCCCAGAGAGGGCGGCCTTTCCTTCCTCCGGCGCGTCCGGACGGGCGGAGAGCGCCGCGAGCCGGCCGGTGGGCTCCTTGACCGCGGACTCGGCGGCGGAGAGCTCGAGGGCGTAGCGCACCCCGACCTCGCCCCAGGCGGTGCGCGCGAGGGCCTTCTTGGCGGAGCAGGTCTCCGAGGCGGAGGTGCAGGCGGGGAGGAGGAGGGCGACGAGGAGGGCGAGGCGCGGCATGGACCAGCCTACCCTGGGCACGGCCCGCTCAGAGCCCGTTCCGCATCACGAACGACGTGAACCCGACCGTCGTGATCATCACGATGTGGATCACGTAGAGCGGGAAGAAGGTCCGCGCCCGCAGGCAGAACCACCCGGCGAAGATGCCGCCCACGAAGGAGGAGAGCAGCTCGATCTCGGGCTTGTTGCCGTGGAGGAGGAAGAACGGGAAGGCGTGGAGGAGGATGGCGACCAGGGCGTCGCCGCGGCGGGCCATCGCGAAGAGGAGGAAGCCGCGGAAGAGGAACTCCCAGCCGATGAAGTCGAGCGCGAGGCCGAGGTGGGCCCAGCCGAAGGCGTCGAGGGAGACGCGGGCGGCCTTGTTCACCGGGTAGTACATGGACAAGGGCTCGACGAGCACCGTGGTGGCAACGAGGACCGGCACGAGCGCCGCGAGCAGCACGCCGTGGTGCGGCAGCCACCACCGCCAGTCGCCGAGGCCGATGCCCCACTCCCGGAGGTCGCGGCCCGCGAAGACGAGCCCGCCGCACACGAGCGCGGCCCCGAGGAGCGGCGGCGCGGCCATGCCCCAGAACGGCGCGGCGAGGAGCGCGGCCTCGCCCTCCGTCGTGAAGCGCACAAACACGGGAGCGAGGAGGAGGAGCATGCCGGCGATCACGACGGCCCCCGCGACGAGCGAGGCGCGGCCGGCACGGCGGGCCTCGCGCAGCTCCCAGGCGGCCAGGGCCGCGAGCGGGATGCCGCCGTGCACCGCCATGCGCCACGCGCCGACGAGCACGGGGTCTGCGTTCTTGAAGGAGTGGCGCAGGCCGAGCCACATGCCGATCGCGGCGGCGTAGGCGACCCACACGACGAGCGCGCCGCTGCCGGGCTGGCGCGGCTGGTCCACGAGGTCGCCGAGGAGCCAGCGGACGGCGGCGAGGCCGCGGTCCCGGAGGGTGCGCGGCGCCGGTGCGGGGAGGGCGGGAGCGGGCGCGGACGTGGCGGGGCCGGGAGAGGGGGCGGACGTGGCGGGCTCGCGAGAGGCGGCGGTGTATCGCGGCGGCGCTTGGTGGCCAGATCCGCGCCGTTCGGATCCCCGGGGGCGTTGCGGGGGCGGGAGCCCCTGCAACGGGCGCGGGCGCTTGCGCCCGCGCCCGCCCATCAGGTCTGGCCGATCTCCATCCACTTGGCGACCTTGGGCGGGCGCCAGGCGGTCATCGCGTCGAGGAGCGGGTCGATCTCGCTGCCCGACAGCAGGAAGCCGCGGTGCTCGGGGCGCAGGAAGCCCTCGGTCGTGGCGTGGTCGAGGAACTGGACGAGGGGCCGGTAGTAGCCCTCGACGTCGAGGAGCGCGACAGGCTTGGGGTGGAGACCGAGCTGGCCCCAGGTGTAGACCTCGAAGAGCTCCTCCATCGTGCCGATGCCGCCGGGGAGGGCGACGAAGCCGTCGGAGAGCTCGGCCATCAGGGCCTTCCGCTCGTGCATGGACTCGACGACGTGGAGCCGGGTGAGCGACTTGTGGCCGATCTCGCGCTCGTCGAGGTGGCGGGGGATGACGCCCTCGACGGGCACGCCGCGGGCGAGGCACGCGTCGGCGAGGATGCCCATGATGCCGACGCTGCCGCCGCCGTAGACGAGGCCCATGCCGCGGCGGGCGAGGCTGTCGGCGAGGGCGTGGGCAGAGGCGGCGTAGGCGGGGCGGGCGCCGGCGGCGGACCCGCAGAAGACACAGAGATTGCGCATCCCGCCTGCCTAAGTCGCTCGGGAGACGGGCGCTATGGGCAGGCGGCGGAGTCGGCGCGAGGGCGGGGAGCCTACTCCTCGCAGACCGCGTCGTCTGCCGGGGGGCCGTCCGCGCAGCCCTCGCAGCCCACGCCGTCCACGCCCGCCATCGTGAAGCCGGGGAGCTCGGGCGCGAGGATCTGGTCGGCCACCAGATCCAGGCAGTAGCGGCCGCCGTCCGGGCAGTCGCCGCAGCGGATGCCGGCTTGGACCATGAGATCGCACGCGGCGGAGGGGTTCCCGACGTCGCCTACGAGCACGCCCATGTTGCGCGTGTCGAGCAGGCCCGAGAGGGTGCCGCCGGCGAGGTAGGTGCCGTCCGCCGCGAAGGTGCCGGTGATGACCATGCCGGTGACGGTGACGGGCGCGCCGCCGACAGACACGGTGGCGGTGTCGGCCTCGAGGCGGAAGTAGGGCGACTCGGCGAACGCCGCGCCGGGGAGGTCGGTGGTGGCGAGGCAGTAGTCCTGGGCCTGCACGTCCCCGTCTACGACGCTGCCGCCCTCGATCAGATCGAGGGTGTCGCCGTCGATGGCGACGACGCCGATGAGGAGCGGCTGCTGGGGCACGCTGGAGAGGACGAGGTTCATGCCCTCGGGCGAGACGATCCGCGCGGCGGCGAGATCGAAGGAGTAGGTGCGGTTGAGGAGGCCGTCCACGTCGGTGACGGGCGCGCCGTCCGCCGAGGTGGTGAAGGAGAGGTCCTCCGTGCCGCCGCAGTAGGACAACGTGGCGGAGTACGCCGTGTTCGGCGTGAGCGGCGCGTCCGGGACGTAGGAGAGCACCTCGCCGTCCTCCGAGCGCGAGAGCGTGCCGGCGAAGGAGGCCTCGACGGTCGCGAGCGGGTCGGGGTCGGAGAGGCGCCACTCGACGGCCCCGCGGTAGTAGGCGTCCGTCGCGCCTTGTTCGGGGACGGACTCCTTGACGGTCACGGTGCAGGTGACGGCGGCGGTGTCGTCGGTGGGCGCGGCGTCGCCGCTGCAGGCGGCGAGGAGGAGGGCGAGCGGAAGGGCGAGCGGGAGGGAGCGCATCCCGTACCGTACCCGGTCTTTCGGCGGGCAGCGACGGGCGCGGCGTCGGGGCGGCTACCGCGTCGGCGAAACGCACGCCGCGCCCGGCAACGGCCGCAAACCGTGTAGCCTTTGGTTCGGCCGCCCCCCTGCCCGGCCGAGGAGCCCCGGTGAACCCTCCCGAGATCTGGACGTCCGCCACCCGCCGCGCGTGGCTGGTGGGGCTCGCGATCGGCGTGCCCGGCGGCCTGGCCGCGGGCGTCGTCGGCGTCGTCTCCGGGACCTGCTGCCTCTTCCAGTTCGCGAACGTCTTCATGCCGGCCCTGGCCGGGCTCGCGGGGGGCGCGATCGCCGCGGGGACCACCCGCTGGGCCGGGCTCCCCCCCGAAAACGCCACGGGCAACGGGGCCGTCCTCGGCCTCCGCGCCGGCGGGCTCGCCGCGGTGCTGAGCGGCGGCGGCGGCTTCCTCTTCGCCCTGCTCGTCCCCGTCGCGTCCGCCGTCATCAGCGCCGTGATCGCTCGGGGAGATGTCGTCTCGACCCTCGCCGTCTCCGTCGCGGTGATCGCGATGAGCGTGGGCATCGCGGCGGTGATGTCCTTCGGCGGCGTGGTGCTCGGCGTGCTCCTCGGCGCGGGCGGCGGCGCGGTAGCCGGCGTGATGTTCGGCAAGAAGTGAACATGGAGCGGCGCCTCCTGTTCGCCCTCGGGGGGGCCCTCGCCGCCGCGATGACCACTCCGACCCTCCTCGTGGGCGTCGAGACCGCCGCGTTCGCCGCGGCCCGCCCCGGCATCATCGCGACGGTCGAGGCGGACGTCGGCCCCGTCTGCCACCACCTGCCCGGCCGCACCCAGATCGTGGCGGGCCGCCCGCTCCCGGTCTGCGCCCGGTGCGTCGGGATGTACGCCGGCGCGGCCGCGGGCGGGCTCGCGGGCATCGTGACCGGAAACATGCTCTCCGCGCGGCCCCGCCTGCTTCGTCGGGTGATCGGCGGCGTGTGCGTCGCGACCCTCACCGCGTTCGTCGCGGCGGTCCTCGAGCTCGCGGGGGTCCTCTCCACCGGGAACGCCCTCCGCATGGCCCTCGGCGTGCCCCTCGGCCTCGGCCCGGCCCTTGTCGGCGGTGTCGGCGCGCGCGTGCTCCTCGCGGCGGCGGTGGCACCGGATACGACGGCGCCATGAAGGTCACCGTCACCTACCCCCTGCGCGCGGGCCGGCTCCACCTCCGCACCGCCCTCGACTGGGACCACGACCTCGAGCCCGTGGCCGCCACCGCCACCTCCGCCGTCTTCGAGGTGCCGGTGGTGGGCCCGAGCCTCGCGCTCAAGCCCGTGATCCGCGACGGCGACGCGGTCCATTGGGCGCAGGGCCCCGACTACGTGTTGAGCGCCGGCGAGCCCGACCCCGACCTGTACCCCTACTTCTTCAGCGCCCAGCGCGGCCGGGTGTCCAACGTCCTGCGCGTGCAGTCCGAGGACGGCGTGCACGCCGTGCGCATCTACCACCCGCCCGGATACGACGAGAACACCCTCCGTCGTTACCCAGTCCTCTACATGCAAGACGGGAACAACCTCTTCTTTCCCGAGGAGTCCTTCGCGGGCGACGAGTGGAAGGTCGACGAGACGATGGACCGCCTCGACGGCATGAACGCCATCCGCAAGGCGATCGTCGTCGGCGTGTCCCCCTCCGACCGCACGCGCGAATACACGGCGCCCGGCTACCACGCCTACGGGCGCTTCCTCGTCGAGCGCCTCAAGCCCCTCCTGGACGCCCACCTCCGCACCCTCCCCGGCCCCGCCAACGCCGTCGTCATGGGCTCCTCGCTCGGTGGCGTCGTCGCCCTCTTCCTCGCCTGGGAGTACCCCCACATCTTCGGCCGTGTCGCCTGCCTCTCGAGCACCTTCGGCTACCAGGACGACCTCTTCCAGCGCATCGCCACCGAGCCACGCCGCCCCCTCCACATCTACCTGGACAGCGGCTGGCCGCGCGACAACTACGACGCTACCAACGCCATGCGCGACCTCCTCATGTACCGCGGGTGGCGCCTCGGCGTCGACCTGATGCAATTCAGCTTTCCCGAAGGCCTGCACGACGAAGAGTCGTGGGCGATGCGCAGCCACCTGCCGTTCCAGTACTTCTTCGGGCGCGCGTGGCGGGTGTCGCGGGGGGAGGACTGAGGGCGAGCGGGCCTTCGGGCGCGCCGGCTGCGCCGGCCGGGTGCTATCGGGCGGCG
>CAJBVW010000086.1 GCA_903959175.1 uncultured Pseudomonadota bacterium | reverse complement strand
GGGCATAGGTACCACCTATGCCCCCCGCGGGGAGACTCCCGTCGACCTATGCCCCTTCGTAGGAGACAAAACTGGGGCTCGGAGGCCCGGCGGCTTGGTTTCGCGCCGCAAGCGCACCCGCACTCCTCGCGATTCGCGGCGTTGGTCCGTTCGGGACGCCGTCGTAACGCGAGCACGTTGGCGCCGTTGTCGCCAACGAAGGGGCATAGGTGCGGGCGTGTCTCCTTTCGGGGGGCATAGGCCGTATTGATCCCCCCAAACGGGGGGGGGTGATTCCCCGGGCCCCCCCCCCGAGCTCGGACCGCTGCCCGGCGCGATCACCATCACGCGGGGCCCCAGCCCCCGCGGCCACCGGGATCACGATCCCGGGGTGGGTCTCGTTTGACGGGCAGGGGTGGGTCTGGTTTGGCCAGCGGTGAAGGCGCGGGGCGCGGGGGGCGCCATGCGGTCACCGAGGCCCCCTCGCGCCGGACGATCCCCTTCGGTGACCGCCAGCGGCGCGGCGCGGCGACCCGCCCCGACCCGGTGCTATCGTACAGCTCCACCCCGGCGACGCGCGTGCTCCTCGCGGCCCTGCTCACCGCTGCCCTCGCGCAGGCCGCCCCGCCGAGGGTCGTGCGCACGGACCCCGCGCCGGACGCGGTCGACCTCGCGGCCGGCACGCGCGAGCTCGTGGTCACGTTCGACCAGCCGATGGCGCGAGCCGGCTGGTCGGTGGTCGGCGGCGGGTCGCACTTCCCGCGGGACGCCGGCGCGATGGGCTGGCGGGACGCCGGCGCGATGGGCTGGCGGGACGCGCGGACGTTCGTGTGGCCCGTGCAGCTCCGCGCCGACCAGGACTACGCGGTGCAGCTCAACCACGCGTGCTGCCAGGGCTTCACCAACGTGGCCGGCGAGCCGGCGGTCCCCTTCCACCTCACGTTCTCGACGGCCCAGGCGCCCGGAGCCCGCCCCACCACGCGTCTGAACGAGCAGGCGCTCACGACGCTACGCACGGGGCTCGACGACGCCGACGCCCACCGTGACCTCGCCGGCGTCGACTGGGACGCCCGCTTCGCCGCCTACACGCCCGCGCTGCTGGCCAGCGCCTCGCCGGGCGGCTTCGCGCGCACCGCCCGCGCCCTGCTCGCCGCCGCGCCCGACGCGCACCGGTGGCTCTCCGTCGGCGCGACCGTCTACGCGCCGCGCACCGAGCCCCCCGCCCCCAACGTGGTCCCCGCGCGGTTGCCCGGCCTCGTCGGCGCCTGGTCGGACACGAACGACGTCGTGAGCACTGGAACGCTCGCCGACGGGGTCGCCTACCTGCGCGTCGCCGCGTGGGACGCCGGTAGCCGCGCCGCCGTGCCCGCCCTGCGCCGGCTGCTCGCGGGCGCACCCCATGCGCTGGTCCTCGACGTGCGCGAGAACAGCGGCGGCGACGAGGCCCTCGCGCAGGCCCTCGCCGGGTGCTTCGTCGGGAGAGATACGGTGTACGCGCAGGCCACGATCCGCGAGGGCGCTGCGTGGAGCGGCCCATTCCCGCGCACCCTCGCGCCCGCCCCCGCGTGCACCTTCCCCGCGGCGCGCACCGCGGTTCTCACCGGCCCCGCCGTCGCGAGCAGCGCCGAGTCCTTCCTGCTCATGCTCCGGGCCGCCAGCGCCACGCTCGTCGGCGCGCCGTCGGCCGGGTCGTCCGGCCGACCAGTCCCCCACCGCCTCGGGAACGGCGTCACCGCCTGGCTTCCGAGCTGGATCGACGCCGCCCCGGACGGCACCCCGGTAGAGGGGCACGGCGTCCTCCCCGACCACGCCGTCGCCTTCCCCGACGGCACCCCCGACGACCCCGTCCTCGCCGCCGCCCTCGCGGTGCTCGCGCCGTGATCCTCGCCCTCCTCCTCGCGTGCACCGCGTCCGCGCCGCCGGCGCCCGCCGACGTGCGCATGGCCTCTGCCGACGGCGGGCGGCTGCGCCCCGTCTCCGAGTGCATGGACCGCTCCGGCGCCGTCGCCGCGTTCAACCGCGCGATGTTCCGCGAGGACTAGCTCACGTCCGTGGGCCTCCTCCGCACCGCCGCGCATGTGAACGCCGCCGGGTGGGCGTCGAACCGGCGCGCACCGCACCGGAGCCCGACCGTAGCCGCGCACC
The DNA here is from genome assembly GCA_903959175.1 of uncultured Pseudomonadota bacterium. GTDB lineage: Bacteria > Myxococcota_A > UBA796 > UBA796 > SXON01 > CAJBVW01. The sequence goes on along the minus strand of CAJBVW010000086.1, from coordinate 722 downwards.
GCACGATCCCCCGCGTGCTACCCTGATCCTCGTGATGCTGACCCCCGGCACCCTCCTCGAGGGCCGATATGAGGTGCTTGAGCCCGTCGCGGACGAGGGCGCGGGGACGCGAAGGTACCGCGTCCGCCACGTCGGGCGCGGCACGGTGCACCTCCTCACGGTCCTCGACGCCGCGGCCGAGCCCGCGCTCCGCGACCGCTTCCTCGCCGAGGGCCGCGCCCAGGCCGCGCTCCGCCACCCGCACCCCGGCGCTACCATCGACGTCGTCGACACCGGCGTCGTCGACACCGTCGTCGTCGGCACCGTCGTCGTCGCGTGGGTGTCCGACCCCGTGGCGCGCGGCTCCTCCGCGCCGTCCCTCCCCTCCTCCGCGCCGTCCCTCCCCTCCTCCGCGCCGTCCCTCCCCTCCTCCGCGCCGTACCTCCCCTCCTCCGCGCCGTCCCTGCCCTTCTCCGCCCCGGTGCTCGACGACCCGGCGCCCGACGCGCCCCCGCCCCCGCGCCTCGACGCGGCCGCCCGCGCCGCCGTCGACTGGGGCGACACCGGCACCGTCGTGGAGGAGCCCGCCTTCGTCGGGGAGTCCGCGGGCACCGTCGTCGTCCGCGGCTTCGGCGGCCCCGGCACCGACGCGGACGCCGACGCCTTCGCCGAGCCCTCCCCCTCGACCGCCACCGGCTCGGGGCCCGCCCCGCGGAGCCGCCGCGCGCCCACCCGGCCGCGCG
>CAJBVW010000085.1 GCA_903959175.1 uncultured Pseudomonadota bacterium | reverse complement strand
GGCGCGGAGCGCCCCCGGATCTCCCGCCACACCCGACCGCGACGCCAAAACGCTCATGTGTTCAAGGCTCGCACGATCTCCTCGACGTTGTCGCGGTCGCCGATGAAGAGCGTGGTGCGCTCGTGGATGGAGGCGGGGGTCTTGTCGAGGATCGCCATCGTGCCGTCGCTCGCGGCGCCGCCAGCGTTCTCTACCAGATACGCCAAGGGGAACGCCTCGTATAGGAGACGGAGCTTGCCCTTGGGGGCCTTCTCCGTGGGGGGGTAGAGGAACACGCCGCCCTTGACGAGGTTGCGGTGGAAGTCACCCACGAGGGAGCCGATGTAGCGGGCGGACCAGCCGAGGGAGGGCTCCTTCACGCGCTCGAGCCAGGCGCGCAGGCGGGGATCCCACTGGGCGGCGTAGGCCTCGTTGCACGAGTAGGTGCGGCTGCTGGCGCCGAGCCGGATGTCGCTATGCGAGAGGAAGAACTCGCCGACGGTCGGATCCAGCGTGAAGCCCTGGACGCCACGGCCGGTGGAGAGGACGAGCACCGTGCCGGCGCCGTAGACGACGTAGCCGGCGGCCACGATGTCGCGGCCGGAGCGGAGGACGTCCGACGCGTCCCCCTGGCCGTCCCCCTCGGAGGCGCGCCGGAACACGCAGAAGATGGTGCCGATCGAGGCGTTGGTGTCGATGTTGGAGGACCCGTCGAGCGGATCCATGCAGAAGACGTAGTTGCCATGACGGAAGGGCGGCGGGACGAAGATGGGCGCTTCTTCCTCCTCCGAGACGATCATGCACACGACGCCCGCGTGCTCGAGGGCGCGCTTGAACGTCTCGTTTGCGTACAGATCCATCTTCTGGACGTACTCGCCCTGGATGTTCATCGACCCGGTAGCGCCGAACATGCCGGCTAGGCCGGCGCGGTTGACGCGCGCGCTGACGAGCTTCCCGGCGAGCGCGACCTGCTTGAGCAGCGTGAGGAACTGGCCGGTCGCCTCGGGGTGCTCCCGCATCGTCTCGAGGAGGAAGCGATCGAGGGTGGTGCCTTCTTCGAACTGCTGCATGGGGCCTCCGGCGCGGGCAGTCTAAGCGCGCGCGCGGCCGGAGGGAATCGGCGGCGGCATCTCGTGCCCGGCGACGAGGCGCGCTACACCGCGCGTCCCGAGGATCCGCCCCGTGAACAACAACGACGTGCTCCGCCGCCTGCGCTTCGCCCTCCGCCAGAACGACGCCGAGGTGATGCGCCTCTGCACGCTCGTGAACGTGGCCCTCGGCGAGGCCGACCTCAAGACCTATCTCTCGAAGGAGGGCGACTTCGACTTCGTCCCCTGCCCCGACTTCGTGCTCGCCGCCTTCCTCGACGGGCTGGTGCTCCATCGCCGCGGCCCGCCCTCCGGCCCCCCGCGCCCGGTCGAGGCCCGCTTCGACAACAACATGATCCTGAAGAAGCTGCGGATCGCGCTGGAGCTGAAGGAGCCCGACATGCTCGCGCTCCTCGAGCTGGGCGGCATGAAGGTCTCCGCGTCCGAGCTCGGCGGCTTGTTCCGGAGCGAGGGGCACAAACACTACCGCCCGTGCGGGGACCAGCTCCTGAGGAACTTCCTGAAGGGGCTGACGGTCAAGCTGCGGGGGGTCGGCGCGGGCGAGGCGTAGCTCAGGCGGGGTCCGGTTCCTCGGCGAGCGCGGCGGCGTACAGATCGTCGACGGCGAAGCGGACGTCGACGCTGGCGAGCTCGACGTGCTTGCCGGGGCCGTAGGTGCGGAGGGTCCAGGTGTCGTCCGTTTCACGACGAAACACCTCCACCAGGGGGCGATCCTGCGCGACGAGGACGTACTCCTTCAGGGTGGGCAGGCCGCGGTACTTCTCGAACTTGCGGCCGCGGTCGTAGGCTTCGGTCGACGGGGAGAGCACCTCGCACACGACGGTCGGGTTCGTGACGGCGTTGCGGTCGCGCGCGGCGAGGGCGGGCTTGCCGCAGAGCACCATCGCGTCGGCGTAGGCGGACTCTTCGAGGTCGGCGAAGTGGATGCGGAGGTCGGGGCCGTAGGGGCGGCAGGGGCGGCCGACAAGCGCCAAGCCCAGTCGGAACGCCAGCTCGGCCTGGAGCAGCGCGTGGGTCGGGGTGCCCCCCGACATCGCGTACATCTCGCCGCCGACGAGCTCGTGCTTCTCCTCGCTCGCCTCTTCGAGGACGAGGTACTCCTCGTAGGTCATCGGCTTGCGCGCGGGTAGTGCCATGTCATGGAGGATACCCCTGCGATCGAGCGTAGTCACGCGCCTCGCTACCCGCCGCCCCGGCTGACGCTCACCCGCGGTTCGAGGTAGAAGGGCGCTCCCCGTTGGAGCGCCCCTTGTCCCAGCCCGTCGACTCCCTCGTCCGCGACCACTTCACGGCGC
>CAJBVW010000084.1 GCA_903959175.1 uncultured Pseudomonadota bacterium | reverse complement strand
GTACCAGCTCGTGTACACGCCGACCCAGCAGGCGGCGCTCGACGCGCTCCGCTCCGCGGCCCCGCTCTCGCTCTCCGCGACGCTGCTGGACGAGGGCTATTCGGCGCTTACCTCCCCGGCCTTCACGGGGATCACCGACGTGGACGGCACCTGGGCGCGGTCGGGGACGCAGGCCCGCGACGCGGGCCACTTCTACGTCCCGACCACGTTCACCGACCCGTGGGGGAACGAAACGACCGTCGCGTGGCACGGCTCGTACCTCTTCCCCGCGAGCGTCACCGACGCGCTCGACAACGTCGTGGCCGCCACCTACGACCTCCGCGCGCTGGCCCCGTCCCAGGCCACCGACCCCAACGGGAACCTCGCGCTCGCCGCCTACGACGCCCTCGGGCGGGTGACCGCGCTCGCGCTCCAGTCGAAGGCCGTCGACAGCCACGGCACCCCGCTGACGGTCGAGGGCGACACCCTCGCGGACCCGACGCAGTCCTTCGAATACCACCCCGAGGCGTCGCCGCCGTACACGTTCGCGCGGGCCCGCGAGACGCACGGCGACGCCGGTACCCGATGGATCGAGACGACGGCGTACAGCGACGGCACGGGCCACGTCGTGCAGGCGAAGGTCACCGCCGCGCCCGACGAGGCGACGCCGACCACCCCGCGCTGGATCGGGACCGGGCGGGTGGTGCTCAACAACAAGGGCCTGCCGATCAAGCAGTACGAGCCCTTCTTCGCCGACACCGCGGACTTCGAGGCCGAGGCCGGGTTCGCGGGCGTCACGCCGATCCTCACCTACGACCCGATCGGCCGGCCCGTCCAGGTGGACCTCCCGAACAAGACGGTCCGTCGGGTCGAATTCGACCCTTGGCAGCAGGTCACTTGGGACGAGAACGACCTCGTCGCCGAGGCGGTCGCCAACGGCGCCGACACGGACCTCACCGACGCCGTCCCGACCTCGCACGCGGACACGCCGACCACGGTGTCGCTCGATGTGCAGGGGCGGGTCTACAAGACCGAGGAGTACACCGACGCGGCGCTGGCGCAGCTCGTCACGCGGCTCACGCTCGACGCCGTCGGCAACCCCACCGTCGTGACGGACGCCCGCGGGATCGCGGTCCGCACCCAGACCTTCGACATGGTCGGGAGGCCCATCGCCGAGGAGAGCTCGGACGGCGGGGACACGACCGCGATCCTCGACGCCGCCGGGCAACCCCGGTTCCTGTTCAAGTCGGGGGACCTCGGGATCGAGACCGAGTCCGACGCGTTGCGGCGGACGGTCCGCACCTGGGAGTGGAACACCGCGACCGGCGCGAAGGCGCTGCGCGAGCGGCTCGTCTACGGCGAAGCGCTGAAGGACGGGACGACCTACGAGCCTGCGGACGACGACCTGCGGGGCCGGGTCGTCCGGAGCTTCGAGACCGCCGGCTCGATGGTCCCGACATACGACTGGAAGGGCAACCCGACGAGCGAGACCTGGTGCCTCCTCGCCGACATCGACACCGACGTCGACTGGTCGGGCGCCGACTCCGCCTACCCCCTGACCGGCCCGGACGACGCCACCCTCGTCGCCGCGCTGGACGCCGCCGCGGGCTCCAGCGGGGTCGGCGAGTCCACCACGGCGGCGACGACACGCACCTTCGACGCGCTCAACCGCGTCGTCACCGAGGCGACCCCCGACACCAGCGTCACGACGAACACCTACGACGCCGGCGGCAAGCTCACGTCCATCGGCGTGGACATCCGCGGGTCCGGCACGGTCACGGCCTTCGTCGATGCGATCCTCTACAACGCGCGCGGCCAGCGCACGCGGATCGACTACGGGAACGGCGTCTCCGCGGCCTACGCCTACGACTCCGACACGTTCCGCCTCACGCGCGTGCACGCCACGAACGGCTCCACGAACGTTCAGGACCTGAACTTCGCCTACGACCCGGTCGGCAACATCGTCGCGATCACCGACGCCGCCGACTCCACCGTGTTCTTCGACAACGCCGCGGTCACGCCGAACCGGACCTTCACCTACGACGCGATGTACCGCCTCGTCGAGGCCACCGGTCGGGAGAAGAACCCGAACCCCGTCCCGAGCTGGATCGATCCGTCGTATGGGCCGGTGGCCGCCGCCAACGCCATCGCGGTCTACACCCAGACCTTCGCGTACGACGAGGTCGGGAACATCCTCGAGATCGAGCACGACGGCATCGACGACTGGTCGCGGGCCTACACCTACGCGACCGACTCGAACCGCCTGGACTCGACCGACGAGACCACGACGTCCGGGACGGTGACGTCCAGCTACGAGCACGACGATCGGGGCAACATGACCCGGATGCCGCACCTGGGGACGGGGACGAACATCGTGCCCGACTTCCGGGATCTCGTCCGGACCGTCGTGCTCGCCGGGACCGCCGGCTCGCTGCGGATGTTCTACGACCGGAGCGGCAAGCGGGTTCGCAAGGTGAAGTTCACCGGGTCCACGATCCTGGAGGACCGCCGCACCTTCGGGCGATGGGAGACGTGGTCCGACGGCACCGACACCCTCGACACCCTCCACGTCATGGACGGCGAGAGCCGTGTCGCGATGGTCGAGACGAAGGCGGGGACGACGGTCCAGCGGTTCCAGCTCGGGGACCACCTCGGGACCGCCCAGTGGGAGCTGGACGGCTCCGGGAATGTGCTGTCCTACGAGGAGTATCACCCCTGCGGCTCGACCGCGTGGTGGGCGCATTCCACCTCCGTGAGCTTGAAGCGCTACAAGTACACCGGGATGGAGCGCGACGAGGAGACCGGGTTCCAGTGCCACGGGGTGCGGTACTACGCGCCCTGGCTGGG
>CAJBVW010000083.1 GCA_903959175.1 uncultured Pseudomonadota bacterium | reverse complement strand
GGCGTCGAGGCGGCTGTTGGCGCCGAAGTGGCCGTTGACGCGGTCGTGGACGTAGGGCGAGGGCATGCCGTGGGAGGCGAGCTTGCGGGCGCGGTCGGCGAGGTCGGGATCGTCGGCGAGGACGATGCCGCCGTCTCCGGCCGCGCCGAGCGTCTTCGTGGGGTAGAAGCTGGCGGCCCCGACGGCGCCGGTGCGCGCGGGAGGCGACGCGCCGACGGCTTGCGCGACATCGTCGAGGACGGGCACGCCGAGGTCGGGGAGGGGGCAGGCCTCGCCGAAGAGGTGGACCGCGATCACGGCGCGGGTGCGCGGGGTGAGCGGCAGCGTGGCGGGGTCGAGGAGGGGGAGGTCCTCCCGCACGTCCGCCACGACGGGGACGGCGCCGATGCGGCCGACGGCCTCGGCGGTGGCGAAGAAGGTGAGGGCGGGGACGATGACCTCGTCGCCGGGGCCGACCCCCATCGCCATGAGGGCGTAGATGAGCGCGTCGGTGCCGCTGTTCACGCCGACGCCGTGGGCGAAGCCGAAGACGGACGCGAGGCGACGTTCGGCCTCGGCGACGACGGGGCCGCCGATGTAGCGGCCGGAGCGCAACACGTCGATGACGCGGCGCTCGACGTCGGCGCCGACGCGCGCGTGGCGGCCGGCGAGGTCCGCCATGCGGATCACTTGAAGTCGCGCCGCTCGAACACCACCATCGCGACGAGGAGCACTACGGCCGTGTAGCCGCCCCCGTAGGCGAGGGCCCAGAGGAGCTCGGACGCCGGCACCGCGATGCCGTGGACGGCCTCGGCGCGGACGTTGAACACGTCGAGGTTGGGGAGGACCCGGTAGAGCACGCCGCAGAGGGCCTTGAACGTCGGATCGTCCGAGCGGTCGCCGAAGAGCTTGAGGTCGTCCGAGAAGTGGCCGATCAGGTAGATGCAGAGCGAGTAGGCGGACGCGGTGGTCGGGGCCGCGAAGGTCGAGAAGAGCGTGGCCCAGGCGCAGAGGAGCGTGAGCTCCATCATCAGCATGCCGATGGCGACGTACACGTCCATCGACGGGAGCCCCTGCTGGGACCCGATGACGACGGTGTAGAGCAGCGCGAGGATGCCGACCTCGGCCGCGAGGGTGAGCCAGAGACCGAGGTACTTCCCCAGCAACAGGCGCCACCGCGCCACGGGCTTGCTGGCGAGGGTGTAGATGGTCTTGCGCTCGATCTCCTTCCAGACGAGGCCGACCCCGAGGAAGATCGCGATGAGGCCGCCCATCAGCGAGATGCCGCCGAGGGCGACGCCGCGCACGACCTTCGCCTGGTCGCCGATGGTGATCTCCTGCATCCCGAGCGAGACGACGAGGAGCAGCACCGCGAAGAAGAGGATGCTGTGGAGGACCTTGTCGCGGACGGCCTCGCGGAAGGTGTTCACGGCGACGGCGAGCATCTGGCTCATGCGAGCACCCCGAGGCGCTTGGCGTTGACGGGGCGGGCGCGCTCGACCTCGTCGAGGAGGACGTGCTCGAGCGTGCGCTGGGCGGGGACCACGCTCTGGACGGAGCCGCCGGCCTTCCGGACGGCGTCGAGCCAACGGTCGACGTCCTCGGGGGGGAGGCGCTTGTGGACGGAGCCGCCGGGCGCGGCGCGGACGCCCTCGGCGCCCGCTTCCACGCCCTCGCCGCCCTCTTCTACGCCGTCGAAGACGCAGTCCACGTGGGCGACCGTGTGGCCGAGCAGCTCGGGGACGGTGCCCTGGCCGCGCAGCTTGCCGCCGACCACGATGGCGACGCGGTCGCAGATGGCCTCGACGTCGGCGAGGACGTGGCTGGAGAAGAACACGGTGCGGCCGGCGCGGCGCTCCTCGAGGATGAGGTCCCGGACGAGCACGCGCCCGAGGGGGTCGAGGCCGCTCATGGGCTCGTCGAGGACGAGGAGGTCGGGCTCGCCGATGAGGGCCTGGGCGAGGCCGGCGCGCTGGAGCATGCCCTTGCTGAACTTGCCGAGGGGAACGTCGCGGAAGCGGGCGAGGTCGACCCGGTCGAGCAGGCGGGTGATGCGACGCTTGCGCTCGGCCCCCGGGACCTCGACGAGGCGGCCGTAGAAGTCGAGGAACTCGCCGGCGGTGAGGTGCTCGTAGAAGTAGGGGCGCTCGGGCAGGAAGCCGACGCGGCGCCGCGACTCGGGGTCGGGCACGGGGATGCCGTGGATCCAGGCGCGCCCGCCGGTCGCCTTCTGGAGCGACATGAGCGTCTTGATCGTGGTGGTCTTCCCGGCGCCGTTGGGGCCGATGAAGCCGAAGCTCGTGCCCTCGGGGACCTCGAGGTCGAGGTCCTCCACGCCGGTGTAGGGGATGCGCCAGAAGCCCGAGAGGTAGACCTTCGAGAGCTTCTCGGTGCGGATCGCGGGGGTGCTCATGCGGGGGATCCTGGGCCGCGGGCGCGGCGGCGTGCGGTCACGCTTGCCTCTCCGGTTGCGTCCAGCCAGGCGAGCACGCCCTCGCGGGGCATGGCGCCGGCGCTCTGCCAGTTGCAACGCGTGCAGTAGGGGCCGCTCTCGGCGAAGCGGCCCTCGGCGTGGGCGAGGCGCCACGCGTGCATCGTCGCGCCGTTCCAGAGCGTGGCGAGGGGGGTGTCGCGCACGTTGCCGACGCGGTTGACGAGGTGCTCGTCGAGGCAGCAGGTGGTGAGGTCGCCGTCCACGTGGACCATGGGGGTGGTCCAGAGGCCGGCGCAGGGCGGACGGTCCATCGTACGGCGAGGTTATCATCCGGCCGGGAGGGGCTGCATGTCGACCCGTACGCTCTACGCCGCAGAGGACCGGAAGCGCTTTTTCCACGTTCCGGACGATGCGCGCCTTCCTCCAGGGGACTTCATCGTCCGCTCGCTCACCGGGAAGAAGCTCGCCGCCGATCCCGTGGCGCTCGATGTCTACGAGGTGCCCGAGGCCGAGGCGATGAAGCTGGCGCAAGAGGTGCTCGGCAGCTTCGCGGAGAAGGTGCGCACGGTCGCCATGAGCGCGGCCAAGGCCCTCTCGGCCCCGCCGAAGCTCGACCCCGAGGCCGTCGCGGCGCGCGAGGAGCGGGTGGCCGCCAGCCTCAAGCTCGGCCGCGAGCAGCTCCACCAGGACCCCACCGCGCTCGGCGGCGCCGTGAAGGACCTGCTCACCGGCCTGCTCACCGCGGCGCAGGAGACGGTGCACGCGCCCGAGGTGGCCAAGGAGCGCATGCGGGACGTCGCCGAGGCGCTGCGCCAGGAGGGGCTCGTCAACGACGGCGTAGCGGCGGTGGAGACGCTCCCCGAGCGCTTGCGCGAGCTGCTCGCCAGCGAGGAGACCTCCGCGAAGCTCGACGAGATCGCGGCGGGCCTGCGAAACGCGGCGGCGGAGCTGCGGGCGGAGCGTGAGAAGGACGAGCCGACGAACTAGTCGGACCGCCAACCGGGACCTCTACGGTGTACATTCTCGGTGGTCTGTGTACCGGAGTGTCATGACCGTCCGTCTCGGTCTCCTCTCCCTCGCCCTGCTCCTCCCCGCGTGCGCCACCGAGGGGGGCGATGTCCCGCTCTTCGGGACCGGCTCCGAAGAGGAGCTCGACCGCGCCGAGTCGCTCGCGTACGGCGAGCTCGAGAGCGCCACCGAGAGCCCCGCCGTGGGCAAGGGCATCACCGAGCTCCGCACGCTCAAGGTCCAGGTCGACGTGACGGACATGGCGCACACCAAGGTGCAGCAGCTCGTCTCCGGCGTGCCCGTCTGGGGCGGCGAGGCCATCGTCCACCTCGCGTCGGACGGCGCCCTGGTCGGCTTCACCGACACCCTGCTCGCCCAGGTCGACGTGGATCCCACGCCCGCCTTCGCCGCGGACGAGGCGATCGACTTCGCCGTCGCCGCGTGGCCGGACGGCTGGTCCAAGCTCACGGCGGACCCCACGGCGGACCTCTGGGCCCTCCGCCACGACGGCGCCGACCACCTCGCGTGGCGCGTGTCCCTGCACCAGGTCAACTACGAGGCCGGGGACGCCATGCCGGTCCTCTTCGTGGACGCCCACGACGGCTCCGTGATCTGGTCATACAACAACTTCCAGACCGCCGCGTGCTCCGGCGATACGAACTTCTACGGCACGGTCGCGGTGGACTGCTACACCGACGGCACGTCGTACTACCTCGAAGACACGACGGATCGCCTGGGCACGTACTCCTGGAACAACACGACGAGCGGCCTGTACTACGTGTCGAGCGCCACGGCGGCCTTCGCCAGCGCCACCGAGGTGGACCGCAACGCCCTCGAGGCCCACTACGTCTCGCAGAAGGTGTTCGACTACTACACGACCGCCCACGCCCGCAACGGCATCGACGGCGCCGGCGGCCCCGCCTACGTCACGTCCCACGCGACCAACTTCATCACGTCCACGACGAGCTACTCGTCCAACTACGTGAACGCGTTCTGGGACGGGACCAACGGCTACATGACCTACGGCGACGGGGACGGCACCAACTCCGGCTCGCTCACGACGCTCGACATCGGCGGCCACGAGTTCACCCACGGCGTGACCCAGTACGAGGCCAACCTGACCTACTCGGGCGAGCCCGGTCACCTCAACGAGTCCATGTCCGACGTGTTCGGCTCCATGGTCGAGCGCGCGGTGCTCGGCGAGAGCATCGACACCTGGTCCCTCGGCGAAGAGACCTGGACCCCCGGCTTCGCGGGGGACGCCCTCCGCTACATGGACGACCCCGCCGCGGACGGCGTGAGCCGCGACTACTACTCGAGCACCATCGGCTCGGTAGACGTTCACTACGGCTCGGGTGTGCCCAACCTGGCGTTCTACCTGCTCTCCGAGGGCGGCACCCACCCCCGCGGCAAGTCCACCACCGTCGTGACCGCCATCGGCGCGGACGACGCCGCGGACATCTGGTACCTCGCGCTCTCCAGCTACATGACCTCGAGCACCTCCTTCAGCGGGGCCCGCACGGCCACGCTGAGCGCGGCGGCCGCGCTCTACGGCACCTCGAGCGTGCAGTACACCAGCGTGGGGGACGCGTGGAGCGCCGTGGGCGTGGGCGTCGCCCCGAGCTGCACGAGCACGACGTACTCGAGCTCCTTCAGCCGCTCCGGCCGGACCAACTACCACCCGAGCTCCTCGGGCACGTCGGTCACGGTGGCCGGCCAGACCGCCAGCCTCACCGGCCCGTCGAGCGCGAACTTCAACCTGTACCTGCAGCAGAAGTCGGGCCGCACCTGGTCGACGGTGGCGTCCTCGACCGCCTCCGCGTCGGCGGAGTCGCTGAGCTACACCGGCACCTCGGGCACCTACCGCACCGCGGTCACCTCGGTGACGGGCACGGGTTCGTACACGATGACGTGGTGCAAGTAGGCTGATCGCGGCCGGGCTACGCTGTGGCGGCGGGAGGCCCGCTGTACGCCGCGCGGGGGGCGGGCGCGCCCGTCACTCGGCGGCGGGCTGCTCGCCGGCGGAGGGCTCCGCGGGGGCGTCTTTCCATACGCCTGCGATGCGACGCTGGTGCGGGTGGTAGCCGGCCTTGTAGGCGAGGTGCGAGCAGTCGCGCACGTAGAGGCCGAGGTAGTACCACTCGACGCCGGCCTCGGCGCACCACGCGAGCTCGCGGATCACGGAGTAGACGCCCATGGAGCGCCGCGCCTCGTCGGGATCGAAGTAGTGGTAGACGCTGGAGACGCTGGTGCGGCCGACGTCGAGGATGCTGACGGCGATTAGCTTTTCGCCGACGTAGTAGCGGAGCTCTCGCGTCGGGACGCAGGAGTCGACCAGCCAGGCGCGGTAGCCGATGGGGCCGAGGGGCTCGTCGCTGCGGGAGAGGCCGCGCTCCTGCTTGTGGCGGTTGTAGAGGGCGAGGCGTTCGTCCGAGACGTCGGGCGGGCCGACCTCGACGCGGACGACGCCCTCGTTGCGGCGGAGGGCGCGGCGCTGCGAGGAGCTGGCCACGAAGGACGGGACGTGGACGCGGAGGGGCTCGCAGGCCGTGCACGCCGGGCACTGCGTACGGTAGACCATGCGGCCGGAGCGGCGCTCGCCGAGGGCGAGGCGGGCGTCGAGCTCGTCAGGAGTAAGCATGCGCGGCGGAAGGCGGAGGGGGAACCGCGCGATCTGCCCCGGCAGGTACGGGCAGGCCTCTAACTCGTCCCAGACGACGCGGAACAACATCGCTGGGAGGTTATCTCGGCGCGGCCCCCGAAGGACGCATGTCGATCCGCACCGAAAGCCACGGCGCCGTGGGCCAGCTCTGGCTCGACCGCCCCGAGCGCGCCCACGCCTACGATCGCGCCCACCTCGACGCGCTGCTGGTCGCCGCGGAGGCGCTGGCGGCGGCGCACCGCGTGATCGTGGTGTGCTCGACGGGGGAGCGCGCCTTCTGCGGCGGCGCCGATCTCGACGCGATGAAGCACGCGTCTCCGCTGGACGCGCTGGAGCTGCGGTCGCAACGCGTGTTCACCGCGCTGGCGCGGCTGCCGGTGGTGACGATCGCGGCGGTGCAGGGCGCGGCGGTGGCGGGCGGCTTCGAGCTGGCCCTGGCCTGCGACCTGCGCGTGGCCGGGCCCGCGGCGCGGTTCTCGCTGCCGGAGACGCGGCTGGGCATCCTCCCGTCGGCGGGCGGCACCACGCGGCTGACGCGGCTGGTGGGCCCCTCGCGCGCGAAGGAGGTCATCCTCGCGGGCCGCACGGTGGACGCGGACGCGGCGCTGGCCTGGGGGATCGTGCACCGCGTCGTGAGCGACCCGCGCGCGGAGGCGCTGGCGTGGGCGCGCGAGATCGCCGAGCGGGACCCCGTGGCCGTCGCGATGGCGAAGTCGCTCATCGACGCCGGCGAGTCCGACGGCGCCTTGGCGAGAGAGCGGCAGGCGGAGGCGGTTTTGTACGCGCGGAAGCGGGGCGGGGGCGCGGAGTAGGCGGGGTGGCCGGTGCTTGGGGCGCTGCGGCGGGCGGCGTGCGTGCGGGAGGCCGTCGAGTGGACGCGCCGCTTCCCCGGGGCGACGCGGCGCCCCCGTTCGGGCAGACGGCCGTTGAAGGGACGCGCCGCTTCGGAGCGGGTGGCATGGCCCCACGTTCGGGGGGGGGGGGGCGCGGACACCTATGCCCCCTTGGGGGAGACACGCGCGGAGCTATGCCCCTTCGTTGGAGACTCGCGTCCGTGTGTAGTTGTCCTTGCGACGGGTGGCGCGACGGACGAACGCCGGTAAATCGGTGGTGGGGGGGGGCGGCACCGCGGGAAAGGGGCGGTCCGGCGTCCGGGCATCCTCAAAAGGGGCGGTTTTGTCTCCTACGAAGGGGC
>CAJBVW010000082.1 GCA_903959175.1 uncultured Pseudomonadota bacterium | reverse complement strand
GTGGTCGCCGCGCCCGAGGCAGTCGCCGCGAGCCCCACCCTCGCCTCCCCCTCCCACGCCTCCCCCACGGTCGTGCCCGCCGCGCCCGACGCCGAGCCCGGCACCGGCCGCCCCGACGAGCACGCCACCCTCGACGACGAGGAGCGCCTCGAGGCCGCGCTCGACGCGGTGCCCGGCGTCGATCTGTTCGACATCGACTGCGTCGGCGGGCCCTGCGTGGCGATCTTCGATTACGACGGCGCGGACCCCGACTGGCGCGAGCAGCTCGGCGCGGCCCTCGCCGACGCCCTCGACGTGCAGGTCACGCTCACCAGCGGCGACGCCGACGGGCTGGGCCTCGTGGCGGTCTCGATCGACGCGGACCACCCCGCGCGCGTCCGCACCGACGAGCGCGCCGCGCGCGCCGGCAAGGCGCTGGACAAGCTGGAGCGGGAGCTGACCGAGTAGGAGGCCCCGTGCGCCCCGCTTGGCCTTTCCCTCGGGCGGCGCTACGGTGCGCCGTGCCCGATGAACACGACGTCCCGGCGGTCTCCTCGCGCGCGCGCACGGCCCTCGCGGGGGCGGTGACCGCGGGCGCGGTCGGCGCGGTCGCGTGGTGGATGCGCGGCGCCATCACCCTCGCCGGGACCTGGCCGCAGGAGGGCACCGCGGACGCCCTGCCGCTCTACCTCGGCGTCCAGACCCTCCGCCGCGGCGGAGACCCCACCACCGCCGCCGCGCTCGCCCAGACCTACGCGAGCGAGAAGCTCAGCGTGGTCGCCGACACCTTCTCCACCCTCTACCCGGGCACCACGTCCGCGATCCTCGCCCCCTTCGTGGCGCCGGGCTGGCCCACGTTCGCGATGGCGTGGCACGGCGTGCTCCTCTGGAGCGCGGTGGTGGCGGGGGCCGCGGGCGCGATGGCGGGCGTGCCCCGGGCGCGGTGGCCGCTGGCGGCGGCGCTCGGGGCGCTCGTCGCGACGGTGGGCTTCCCGGTCGCCCTGACGTGCGCGCGGCTCGGTCAGGTCAACCTCCTCCTCGCGGCGGGCGCCGGCCTCGTCCAGTTGGCCCTGTCGGTGGGCCTCGGGGGCCTCGCGGGCGCCCTCCTCGCGCTGGGCGCCGGGGTGAAGCTCGTCCCGCTGCTCGCGGCGTGGCCGCTGATCGCCGCGCGCCACCGCCGCGCCTTCGTCGGCGCCGTCGTGACCGGGGCGGCGCTCCTCGGGTGGACGGCCCTCTCGTTGCCGCTCACCCGCGTGTTCCTCGGGGTGTGGGACACGCTCGGCTACCAGTCGAACGCGTCGCGCTTCGTGGTCGCGGGCCTCCCGCCCGGCGCGCCGGAGTGGATGAACGCGCTCGTCGCCCTCCGCCACCTCCCGCTCGGACTGCTCACCGTCGTAATCGCCGCGCGGGTGGGCTGGAGCCGGCGCCCCGGCGCGCTCGTGGGTGGCGTGGCGCTGGTCTACGCGTGGCTCGCGGCGGACGCCTCCGCCCAACACCTGCTGTACCTGCCGCTGGGGCTCGCCAGCCTCGCGTGGGTGGCGGTCTGGCCGCTCGCCGCGGGGGCCCCCCGGTGGAGCGTGGTGGGGGTGCTCGTGGCGCTCGGCGCCTACGCCACGTTCGGCCCCGACTGGTTCGCGGGGCACCCGGCGCAGTTCCGCGCGGTGGTCGTCGCGGAGGCCGTGTGGCTGGTCACCGCCGCGCGCGCCCTCCACGAGGCCGGCCCCCTCGCTCGCCGCGACGTCGTCGGGCTCGGCGCGGTCGTCGCCGTCGCGTGCGCGTTGACGCTCCTCCCGCCCAGCCGGCCCGCCCCCGGCCCGAACGGCCCGCCGCTCTCCGGCGCGCCGCCGCCCGGCGGCCCCGGGGATCCCCAGCCGTGGATGCGTGCTACAACGCCGCCCACACACCCAAGGCAAGCCCCATGACCTTCCTCACCACCCTGCTCCTCGGCGGCTGCCTCGTGGGCAAGGGCAAGTACGACGCCCTCCAGGCCGAGCTCGACACCACCCGCGCGGCCCTCGGCGCCCAGCTCACCGAGCGCGACCAGAAGGTCACCACCCTCGAGGGCGCCCTCGCCGAGGAGCAGGCGAAGCTCGCCGCGCTCGACGCCCAACACACCGCGCTCCAGGCCTCCCTCGCCGCCGAGGAGGCCCGCACCAAGGCCCTCCTCGACGAGAAGGCCGGGCTGCTGACCGACAAGGCCAAGCTCAAGGGCTCGGTCGACGAGATGAAGGCCGCGCTCTCGGAGCTCGAGGCCCGCCGCGACGCCGCCGAGGCGCGCATCGCCGAGTACCAGTCCCTGCTCGTGCGCTTCAAGAAGCTCATCGACGCCGGCAAGCTCCGCGTCAAGATCGTGGACGGGCGCATGGTCGTCGCGCTCGCGACGGACGTGCTCTTCGCGTCCGGCTCGGCCGACCTCTCCGCGGACGGCAACGGCGCCATCGCCGAGGTCGCCGCGGTGCTCGGCTCCATCCCCGACCGCGCCTACCAGGTCGAGGGCCACACGGACAACGTGCCCATCAAGACGGACAAGTACCCGTCCAACTGGGAGCTCGCGTCCGCGCGCGCCCTGACCGTGGTGCGCACGATGATCACCGCCGGCCTCCCCAACACCCGCGTGAGCGCGGCGTCCTACGGGGAGTACAAGCCGGTCGGCGCGAACGACACGGCCGAGGGCAAGGCGGCCAACCGCCGCATCGAGATCGTGGTCGTGCCGGACCTCTCCAACCTGCCCGGCTTCGACGAGCTCAAGGCGGCGGCGGCGAAGTAGGGCTGAAGGAGGCGTGTTGCGCGGTGCCCGGCGCCGCGGACGGCGCCGACCGCGCGCCTGTCACCGCGCCTACCCTTCGACCAACCTTCGCCACTCCGGGTGCTCGCCCAGCCGGGTGAGCGCCTCCGCGAGGAGGGTCTTGCCGGGCTCCGTGCGGAACCACGTCGAGGCGCCCGAGGGGTGCGGCAGCGGCAGCACGTCGCGAACGCGGCCGCCGACCTCGACCCGGTGCACGCGACCGATGATGCGATCGAGGGGCGCCGACGGCAGGAAGCGCGAGATCGCGAGCCGGCCGATGGGGAGGATCAGCTCGGGATCCAACACATCGAGCTCGGCGTCCATCCACGCGGCGCACGCGGCGATCTCCGTCGGGTTGGGGACGCGGTCGCCGCCGCCGGTGGCCTTGCCGGGAAAACACCGGCACACCGCCGCGATGTAGACGCGCGACCGGAAGGCCTCTTCGTCCAGGCCGAGCGACGCGAACCAGGTGAACAGGGTGCGCCCCGCCGTCCACCCGAAGGGGCGGCCCAACGCGCCCTCCCGCGGGCCCGGCGCCTGCCCCACGAGGTACACGCGGCTCGCCACGGGCCGTCCCACGATGGGCGGCGGCGCCATGGCGGGGCACCGGCGGCACGCGCGAAGGGCCTCGAAGTGGGCGGGGATCCACGTCTCCGGAGCGGGCTTCACTCCCAGATCTCACCGTTCTTCACGACGAAGTCGATCTTGACGGAGTTGTGGATGTCGGCGCGCGGGTCGGCGTCGAGCACCACGAGGTCAGCCAGCTTGCCGGCCTCCACCGTGCCGATCTGCTTGTCGAGGCCGAGGTAGGTGGCGCCGCCGATGGTCGCGGCGCGCAGGGCCTCCATCGGGGTGAGCGCGCCCTCGCCGGCGAGGGACCAGAGCTCCCAGTGGGCGCCGAGGCCCTGGAGCTGCCCGTGGGCCCCGAGCGTCACGAGCCCGCCCGCGCGGACCACCTTCGCGGCGTCCCGCGCGGCGGCCATGAAGTTCCAGTCGGTGTCCTGCGCGAGGATGCCACGGCGCCAGGATTGGGCGTCCAGGGCGCGGCGCGGGTAGTGCTTCAACAACCGAGCGTCGTTCAGGGGGTTGGCGTACTGGAAGAACCAATTCTCGCCCATGATGCCGCCGTAGGCGACGAGCAGGGTGGGCGTCCACGCGGTGCCGGCGCTGGTGGCGGTGTGGTTGCCCGCCATCCACTGGATGACATCGGCGTACACCGGCGAGATGGGGAGAGAGTGTTCGATGGCGTGGAAGCCGTCCTGCACCATGCCGAGGTTCTGGAAGAGGTCCCCGCCGCCCTCGGGGACGCAGAGGATCTCGAGCTCGTTGCACGCCTGGACGAACCACTGGCGCCGCTCGCGCTGGCTCTGTTGGTACACCTTCACGCTGGTGGCGCCGGCCGCCTTCATACGCGTGACGTGGTGCCGCGCGGCGTCCTCGTCGGGGGTCTTCGCGCCGTCGTTCGAGAGCGCACCGTAGAGCACGCCGCCCGTCGAGTAGACGCGGGGCCCCTTCTCGTAGCCGGCCTCCACGCGCTCGGCCTGGGTGAAGACGGTGTCGGTGGACGCGGACGGGTCGGTGACGGTGGTGACACCAAAATCGAGCGAGGTCTGGTAGCGCCACTCCTGCTCGGGGAGCACGTCCCCCGCGGTGTAGTGGAGGTGCGCGTGGACATCGACCAACCCGGGGATCACGGTCTTGCCGGTGCAGTCGACCACCTTCGCCCCTGCGGGCACCGGGCCGCCGATGGACACGATGCGGTCGCGCTCGATGACGACGGTGGTGTCCTCAAGGGCTTCGTCTCCCTTCATCGTGAGCACGCGCACGTGCGTGAGCGCGAGGACGCCCTCGGGGCGCGCGCGGGGCACGGCGAGGGTGACCGCGACGGTCTCGACGCCCTTCGTGTAGTCGGCGTCGGGGACCTTGCCGGTGAGGGGGTCCTTCTGGAGGGCGCCGACGCCCGTGACGAGCTTGCGGGAGAGGGTGGGGCCGGTCGCCCAGGTGACGGAGGCGCCGTCGGGCGTCCAGCCGAGCCAGTCCCCGACCACGTTCGTGAGCTGCTGGGTGGGCACCGACCCATCCACCGTCACGGCGCTGCCCCACATCGGGAGCGCGGTGACATACGCCTGGTGATCCAGCTTGTAGGCGACGCGCTGGAAGTCGGGCGCGATGACGATCTCCTCGGCGCCCTGGAAGACGAGGTGCGTGCGCGAATCGGTGCCGTCGAGCGCGACGGACACGAGCGCGGTCTGCCCGGGCGTGCGGCCGGCGCCCGGCAGGTCCGTCATGTACCAGACGCGGTTGTCGTGGAGGTTCAGCCGGGTAGCACGCGCGGCGCTGCCGCGGTTGGCGGCGGAGGTGACCAACTGTGTCGTCCACGCCTTCTTGCCGCGGGTGGCGAGCACGATCTCGAAGTAGTTCTCGCTGCCGAGATCGGGGGAGGTCTGCCCGCCCACGCCGCGGAGCACGACCAACTGGGAGCCGTCCTTGCTCCACGCGGGGTTCACGAGCTGGCCCTCCAGCGGGAGGACCTCGTCCGTGCGCTTCTTGCCCATCTTCGTGATGTGCAGGCGGCCGCCCTCGGTGTCGCTCCAGGAGGTCCACGCGAGCGCGGTGCCGTCGGGGCTCCAGGCGGGCGCGTAGCCGGTGCCGGGGCTCACGCGCTCGACCGTGCCGTCCGGCTTCCGCACCCACAACACGCCCATCGCTGAGAAGGCGACCGAGCCGTCGGGGCCCCACACCGGCCAGCGCAGGACCTTCGATTGGACCGTGTCCGGCACCGCGCGCGCCCAGCGCGTCACGTCGCGGAACTGCCAGTCCCCCTTCGCGTGGAAGGGGATCTCCGCCTTCGTCCCGTCGAGCGCGAGCTTCCAGAGCTTGCCCTTCGCCCAGAGCACGAGCTGGCCGTCGTCCGTCCAGTCCATCTGCGGGTAGGTGCCGTGAAGCGCGAAGGCCTCCATCTCGTCGCGGTCCAACCAATCGGCGAGCACGCGGCGCTTGCCCGTGGCGAGATCGAGCACCTCGAGGATGGACTGGCTGCGCTCGCGCGACATGAAGACCATCTGCTTGCCGTCGGGCGTGAGCATGGGGCGGGACGCGCTCCCCGCGCCGGTCAGGATGGGCAGTTGTGCGCCGGTCTTGCGGTCCATCCGCCACACCGACCAGAGGCTCGAGAGCGGATCGTGGTTGTACTCGAAGCGGCCGCTGCGCGACGAGAACCAAACGAAGCGGCCGTCCGTCGTGGCCTCGCCCGCGTGGGGGTGGGCGTCGAGGCTGGTGAGCCGGAAGCCGTTGCCGCCCTCGAGGTGGTACTGCCACAGCTCGGTGACACCGATGCTGCGCGTGTCCACCGTGCGGCGGCGCGCGATGATCCACTCCCCGGCGGGGTCCCAGAGGGGCTCGGTCACGCGGGCCTCGCCCTCGGCGGTGAGCGCGCGGGCATCGGTGCCGTCCGCGTCCATCACCCAGAGCTGCTCGTTGCCGCCGCGGTCCGACACGAAGGCGATGTGCGCGCCGTCGGGGCTGAAGCGCGGCTGCGCGTCCCACGCCGCGCCGGAGGTCAGGCGGAGCGCGTCGCCCCCCGCGAGGGGCATCGACCAGAGGTCTCCGAGGAGATCGAACACGACGCGGTCGCCGTGAACGGTCACGCTCATCCAGGTCCCCTCGCGCAGGTCGAAGGAGACGGGGTGGGTGGGGCCGTGCGGATCGTCGACCTTCCAGGTGGACTTCGGCGCGTCACCGGGGGGCGTCGCGGGGGCCTCGCCCGCGGTGGGCGTGCCCGGGAGCGCGTGGAGGTTCGGGCCCTCGTCCCCCACGGAGGCGTGGGCGGAGAGCGCGAGGAGCGGGGCGGCGAGGAGGAGGAGGGTCATGGTGCGGGAGTGTAGCGAAGGGCGGGGAGGAGTGGGGGGCGCCCTCCCCCGCCCCGCCCACCCTGCCACCGCGGGGGCCGCGCGTCCGCGCGCGGTCCATCCGCCCTGTTCCCCGCCTCTCAGCCTTCGCTCGGCTCCGCCACCCCCTCCTCCGGCTCGTCCGCCTCTCCCGCCTGTAACAATGCCAGGAGCTCGTCCGTCTTCATCGCGGCGGCGGCGCCGGTGCCGTCGAGGAGGCCGGCGACCAACTCGCGCTTCTCTGCGTGCAAGGCGAGGATCTGCTCCTCGATGGTGCCGCGCGCGACGAGGCGGTAGACGGTGACGGGTTGGGTCTGGCCGATGCGGTGGGCGCGGTCGCTCGCCTGGTCCTCGACGGCGGGGTTCCACCAGGGGTCGAGGTGGAGGACGTAGGTGGCGGCGGTGAGGTTGAGGCCCACGCCGCCGGCTTTGAGCGAGATGAGGAACACGTCGCCGCGGCCGGCCTGGAAGGCGTCGACCTCGGCGCGGCGCTGGGACTCGGGGGTGCTGCCGTCGAGGTAGCGGAGGGAGACGCCGTCGGCCTCGAGGGCCTCGCGCACGAGGGCGAGGTGCTTGGTGAACTGGCTGAAGATCAGGGCGCGGTGGCCGTTCTCGCGTAGCTCGGCGACCAGCTCGCGCAGGCGGGTGAGCTTGGCGGAGGGGAGGACGGAGGTGGGGTCGAGCAGGCGGGGGTGACAGGCCAACTGACGGAGGCGGGTGAGGGCGGCGAGGACCTTGAAGCGCTGCTGCTCGGGGGGGCCGGACTCGGCGGAGAGGTCGTCGAGGAGGGCGGCGCGGGCGTGATCGTAGAGGACGCGCTCCTCGCGGGAGAGGACGATATCGACGTTGACGTCGGAGCGTTGGGGGAGCTCGGTGGCGACCTCGGACTTGAGTCGGCGGAGGAGGAAGGGCCGGATGAGCTTTGCGAGGGCGGCGCGGCGGCGGGTGTCGCCGTCGCGCTCGATGGCGGTGGCGAAGCGGTCGCGGAAGCGCTCCCAACTGCCGAGGAGGCCGGGGGCGATGACACGGAAGAGGCTCCAGAGCTCGCCGACGCGGTTCTCGACGGGGGTGCCAGTGAGCGCAACACGAAAGCCGGCGTTCAGAGCGGCGGCGGCCTTGGCGCGGGCGGTGCCGGCGTTCTTCATCGCCTGGGCCTCGTCCAACACGAGGGTGGCGAAGGGCACGGCGGCGAGGACCTCACCGTCGCGGGGGAGGAGGTCCCAACTGGTGACCAGCACGTCACCGGGAGCGAGGGTGGGGAGGAGGGCCTGGCGCGCGGCGCCGCGGTAGGCGCGGACGCGGAGGGTGGGGGCGAAGCGGGCGGCCTCGCGCAGCCAATTGAAGCCGACGGAGGTGGGCGCGACGACGAGGGCGGGGCCGAGCTCGGCGCGGTGGGCGAGCAACGCCAGGGCCTGGACGGTCTTGCCGAGGCCCATGTCGTCCGCGAGGCAGGCGCCGGGGGCCCAGGTCGCGAGGCGGGCGAGCCACTGAAAACCCGCGAGCTGGTAGGCGCGTAGCTCGGCGGTGAAGCCGTCGGGGAGGGCGGGGGCGTAGCCGTCGGCGGCGCGGACACGGTCGAGCACGTCCGCCCAGCCGGCGGGGGTGTCGAGGGTGGCGCCGGCCTCCTTCAGCGCGTCGACCAACGGGGCGGCGAGGGCGGGGACCTCGAGCCCGGCGCGGCCGCCGTGGACGGCCTCGGCCACGCCGGAGAGCTGCTCGGAGAGGCGATCCCCGAGGCGGATCCAGGTGTCACCGTCTACCGCGACGTAGCGCCGGCCCGCGAGGACCGCGGCGAGCACCGCCGCCAATTCGACGGAGGCCTCCCCCACCGACACCTCACCCTCGACCGCGAACCAATCCCGCTTGGACTTGACACGGATGGTGAGGTTCTTCGTGTCGGCCTGGCGGGTGGCGCGGCGGCGCTCGGGATCCGCCCACTCGACGGCGAAGGCGCCGGCCTGGAGGGCGGAGATCACGTCCAGCGCGGTGTCGCTGTCGGTGAGCATCCACGAGAAGGGGGGCGCCTCCAGCTCGGAAGGGAGCGGGATCGTCGCGAGGGCGGCGCGCACGCGGGCGGGCTCGGCGGGGAGGTCGCGGGCGACGTGGACGCGGCCCTCCGGGAGCTCGGCGTGGAGCTGGGCGGGGCCCTCGCCCGGGGTGAAGGCGAGGCCGCCGACGAGGGGCCGCACGAGGACCTGCACGAAGAGGCCGCCCTCGGCG
Source organism: uncultured Pseudomonadota bacterium (assembly GCA_903959175.1). Classification (GTDB taxonomy): domain Bacteria; phylum Myxococcota_A; class UBA796; order UBA796; family SXON01; genus CAJBVW01. The sequence goes on along the minus strand of CAJBVW010000082.1, from coordinate 43,714 downwards.
AGGGTGTCGAGGCGGACGATGGGCGTCTCCTCGGCGGGGCGGGCGGCGCCGCGGAGCTCGGCGGCGACGCGCGCAGGGACCACCTGGGAGAGCGGGGCGAGGCGCGCGAGGAGGCCGGCGGTGGCCTCGGGGGGGAAGACGTTGCCGCGGCGGACGAGGGTGCCGAGGAGGCCGAGGGTCTGCGCGTCTACCGGGAAGACGGTCACGACGGTGTCGTCCTGGACGGCGTACCAGCCGCCCCGCCCGGCGGCGGTGACCGCGGCGTGGAGGGCCCGGGTGTCCCGCTCGCGGCCGCCGACGGTGACGCCGAGGCGCACGCCGCCGTCCTCCGTGGGGGACCAGTCGGTCTCGACGACGCCGCGGCGCACGGTGACGAGCTCGGTGCCGACGAAGACACGGGGGTGGCCGACGAGGCGCGCGAGGGTGGCGAAGACGGCCTGGCCGCTGCGCTGGACGTCGGGGCGCTCGGCGAGGACGAGGGCGCGGACCTCGTGGTCGCTCGGGAGGGCGCAGCGCTCGGGGCGCTCGCGCAGCTCGTCGAGGGTCATCTTGGCGACCTTCCAGCCGCCGCCGCGCTTTTTCGGGCGGCAGCCCACGGGGAGGAGGGTGCCCGCGTCGAGATCGACGCGCCAGCCGAGGGAGAGGTCGTCCGCCTCGGTCTTGGTGGTGGCGAGCAGCGCGTCGAGGTCGTGAAGGACGCGGGCCCAGGCGGGGGTGCCGAGGGTGTCGAGGAGCCACTTCCGCTCGGCGGAGGGGCGGGCCATGGCGGTGCGGAGGCGGTCGAGGGCGACGAGGGAGAGGGGGCAGCGCGGGTCGGGGCGGGCGCAGTCGCACGCCATGAAATCGACGTCGGAGGCGGCCTGGATCTGGATGGTCTTGGTGGCGCCGCCGGCCGCGCTGCCGCAGAGGGCGGGCCAGCCGTCGCGGAGGGCCCAGGTGGGCGGGTCGTCCCGCGTCTGGACCTGCATGCGGACGAGCTCGCCGGCCGGAGTGGGCGTGGCGAGGGTGCGGACGACGGCACGAGCGGCCTCGACGCGGTCCCACAAGGCGCGCAGGAGCGGCTCCTCCGGGGGCGAGCCCGTCGTGAGGACGGTCCGCTCGTCCGCCTGGGCGCGCTGCATGCGGACGACGCGCTCCTCGAGCCAGGTGATCGCGGCCTCCTGGACCTCCTGGGGCATGCCGCCGAGGGCGAGGCGGCTGCGGCGGGTGATGACGACGTCGAGGATCTTCTGGTCGCTGCCCTGCCAGAACCAGTAGCGGGCGCGGCCGGAGACGCGGTCGTCCAGCACGCGGGCGCTCTTGTCGAGGTCGACGGTGACCTCGTGGGCGTCGGCCCAGGCGCGCAGATCGGGCTCGGACATGCCCGAGGCGAGGGCGGGTGGGCCGTTGGTGGAGGGGGTGGGCGAGGGCGTGGCGACGGCGGGGCGGGCGCGGCGAGGGGGCTCGGGGTCGGCGCCGGGGGCGTCCTGGTCGCGCCACGCAGCGCGCGGCGGGTCGACGGGGGTGACGGTGACCGTGGGGGCCGGCGGGGGGCCGCCCGCGGCGGCGAGGGCGGCGCTCTCGGGGGTGACGCGCGCGGTGAGCTCGGCGCCGAGGGCGTCGAGGACCTCGCCGGTGATGGCGGGCCCGAGCGCGTTCCACACCTTGGACGTGGAGAGCAGCGTGCGGAGCGTGCCGCAGCCCTGGGTGATCGCGAGGCGGGTGACCAGCGCGCGCACGCGGCCGGAGAGCGTGGCGCCGCCGAGCAGATCGAGCACGTTGCCGTCGAGCAGCGCGTCCATCCCGTGCGCCTCGGCGCCGGTGAGCAGGGCCGGGGCGGAGCGCGTGTCGAAGGGGCCGACCGGCATCTGTCCTCGATGAAGGGGGGGGAGGGCCTTTCACCGGGTTGGGGCCGGTTGTCAACGGTGGAGGGCCGCGCTGGCGACGAGGCTCACCGGGCGCGGTCGACGCCGCTCGGGGCGTCGGGGACCGCGCCCCACGTCGGTCGCCCGCGATCGATCCCCCCATGTTCGACGCCCTCGTGCTCGGCGCCGGCCCGCCGTCGGAAGCTCACGGAACCCGCAAGACTGCCACGTCGTATCGAGTGATCTTGTCGTCGTGCGTCATGAGCGTGAGGCCCTCACAGAGCGCCTGCGCGACCAGCATCCGATCGACGGGATCGTGATGGTGGGGCGGCAAGACGACCGCCTGACGCGTGTGTCGGAAGTCGACCCGAAGCTCAGTGAACCCGGCCGCGAGGATGCCATCCTCCACCGACTCGGGGAGGCTGAGCTTCCCGAGGGAGATCTTCAGGCCCAACTCCCACGCCGTGGCCGCGCTCACGTAGACTTGGTCCGCTTCAGCGATTGCGCGCAGCATCGCCGGGGACAGGCGCGGATCCAGGGCTTTCCACCAGAGGAATACGTGGCTGTCGAGCAGCAGCCTCATTCGGACGTGTCACCATCGAGCATCAACGCCGCGATCGTGGCGTCCGCTTCGTCGAAGTCCGGGGCCATCCACACCTGGCCCTCCCAGCCGCCTGGCCGGCGAGGGGGGGGCGCAGCCAAGGCGACGAGCCGAGCCGCAGGCTTCCCGTTGCGCGCGATCACGATCTCCTCTCCGGCAGCAGCCCGCTGCACGAGCTCAGAGAGGTGGGTCTTGGCGTCGTAGATATTCACGGGGTTCATGGATAGAGCATAGCGAACCTGACCAAGATGGTCGAGTCCGCCTCGCACGACGGCGAGGGGCCACGAGAGCGTCGGCCGACGAGGTCGGTCTCCCATGGTCCCCGTGAACCCCTCGGGCGGGCCCAGCGGGAGCTGGTGAACGACAATCTGCCTGCTTCCTTGATCCATGTGATTTGCCCCGGCACTGGGCCAGCCGCTGGGTCCATCGCGGCAATGGCCACAGGGACCGCACCACGCCGCAGCGGACCTCTCTCGGCCCCGACGGCACCAAGAAGGGGTTGACCGACGCTCTGGTATCGCCTATGATACCGAGGTGGTCATCATCCTCGACACGAACGTCCTCATCTCGGCCCTTCGCTCACGGCGGGGAGCATCGTTCCGGCTACTCTCGCTGGTCGGCACCGGGCGCTTCGACATCGCACTCTCGGTGCCGCTCGTACTCGAGTACGAGGGCGTCGCCGACCGGATGCTCGCCGACCTCGCTGTCTCGGCCGGTGACCTCTCGGACATCCTCGACTACCTCTGCTCGGTCGCCATCCACCGCCCCATCTTCTTTCTCTGGCGGCCGACGCTGCCCGACCCCAAGGATGACATGGTGTTGGAGCTCGCGGTAGACGCAGGAGCGCCGGTCATCGTCACCTTCAACCTTCGCGACTTCGTCGGCGTCGATCGCTTCGGCATCCGCGCGCTGACGCCGCGTGAGTACCTTCAGGAGATCGGAGAAATCCCATGAGCACGATCAGCATCCGCCTCCCAGAGTCGCTTCACGACGGCATCCGCGAGGCCGCCCGGCGGGAGGGCATCTCCATCAACCAGTTCATCGCGAGCGCCGCGGGCGAGAAGCTCGCTGCCTGGGCGACCGAGGAGCACTTGGCAGCGCGAGCGCGTCGGGGTGACCGCGTGAAGTTCGAGGCTGCGCTGAGCCGCGTGCCCGACCGGGAACCCGACTCCGAAGACGCGATCTGACAGGTTCACGCTCGGTTTCGTGGCGAGCGGACCTCCGGCGTGTCGAGCACATGGGTGCATTGTTCCCTTGAACCCCAGGGCGAAGCAAACGGGTCATGGTAGCCGAAAGCACAGCTTGAATGAGGGGCGGCCAGTGACCGTTTCGGCGCCGACGGTGGAGACGCGACCCAGGTTCACGAAACGGTGGCTCGTCGGAGCCGCCAGCGGAGTAGGCGACCGGACGATCCCCGTCGTACGAACTCCTCGCGCACACCCCGAAAGCGTGACTATGATATAGGGGTGCCGTGCCTCGCTCCGCTACCGTCTCCTTCCTCCAGCGACTCGACGAGGCCCTCGACGCGGACGGGGTGTTCACGACCCGAGAGGCGCGCGACGTCGCGCTCGACCAGTTCGGCTGGGACGAGGGCGAGATCTTCTCGTTGCTCCGCGTGCTGGAGGAGGAGGACTTCCACCTCGCCGAGCCAAGCACGGCCGAGGAGGGCGGAATGATCTGGGTGTTCGTCCCGATGACGGACGAGGGGCGAATCTGGATCCGACTGTGCGAGCGCCAGCACATGATCGTCGTCAGCTTTCACCGAGGGTGATGAGATGGATGAAGCCGTGAAAACCTGTCCCTACTGCGAGAAGCCGGCCCGCTCGGTGCTGATCCCCACCCGGATCAAGCGCGGCGACCGCGTCGTGTCGGTGCCTTTGGAGACCTGGGAGTGCGAGTCCGGCTGCCGCTCCGAGGACGGTTTCCGGCCGTTCGCGTTCAGCGATCAGGCGCAGGCGAAGCGGAACGACCCCCTGATCCGAGCAGCCTGGCGCGAGGCCTTCGGGGAGGAGATTCCCGAGGCGAAGCGGCCTGGTCGTAAGCCGCAGGAACCCCGGAACCGAACCGTGCAGGTCAAGCTCACCGAGCGGGAGTTGCGCGAGCTCGACCAGCGGCGGGGTGAGGCGTCCCGGAGCGAGTACATCCGCTCGCACGCGCTTCGGTTCGAGCGGAGGACGGGGTAGCGCTGCGGCCTCAGGCGGTCGGAACAGCACCGTGCGACGGAGAACGCGCAGTCGACCTCGATCTTGGTCGTGCCACCCTCTCACACTTCCACCAGCCACAGTTTCGCGCGCAAGCAACCGAAGGCGGAGCAAACGAGTCTTGGTAGCCGAAAGCACAGCTTGAATGAGGGGAGTCGATGCGACGGTTTCGGGACAAACAGTGGCGGCGAAGGTCGGGTTCACGAAACGGTGGCTCGTCCGTTCTGTCGCCGCGGCTCACGTCTCCCACACGAACAACGTATTCGCGTCCGTGGGCTTGGCGACTGAGTGAGTCGCACGTACGACTCGAGCATCAAGAGTACGTGCATGACCGCAAAACTGACGCTCAGCGTGGACCCGCACGTCGTTTCGGCCGCAAAATGTACGCCGCCGCTGCCGGTACGTCGGTTTCGAAACGTGTCGAGGACTACCTCGCCGCGATTGTGGCCGGTCCGTCATCGTCGGATGTTGCACCCGTGTTGGCACGGTTGAGGGGCACCGGCGCCCTCCTCGACCTCCGCGCAGCCTCGCCCGTGTAGGGCGCCCGCGCCACCGGCGGAGCGGCGGTCCGATCCGCGGGAGACGCGGTGCACGTCGGCCGGGCCCCGAGGCGCCCCCGTCGCGACCCCAGGTTAGCTCTCCCCATGTTCAGCCCCCTCGCCCTCCGCCCCGGCGTCACCACCCCCAACCGCGTGTGGCTCGCCCCGCTCACCAACATGCAGAGCCACCCCGACGGCGCCTGCTCCGACGCCGAGGCCCACTTCCTCGGCCGCCGCGCGGACGGGGGCTTCGGCCTGGTGATGACGTGCGCGGCCCACGTCGCGCAGGAAGGCAAGGCCTGGGCCGGCGAGCTCGGCGTGCACGACGACGCGATGCTCCCCGGGCTGACCCGCCTCGCCGCCCGCATCCACGCCCCGGCGGACGGCGGCCCGCGGCCCGTCGCCTGCGTCCAGCTGTTCCACGGGGGGCTCCGCGCCGACCCCGTCGTGAGCGGCCTCCCCACCTGGAGCGCCAGCGCCTACGCCGAGCCGGGCTGCCCCTCGCCCCGCGCCGCCACCGAGGACGACCTCCACCGCGTCATCGGGCAGTTCGCCGCGGCCGCGCGCCGCTGCGCCGACGCGGGCTTTGACGCCGTCGAGCTCCACGGCGCCCACGGCTACCTGCTCTCCCAGTTCCAGAGCACCGTCTACAACCAGCGCAGCGACGCGTGGGGCGGCTCCCTCGTCAACCGCGCCCGCCTGATCCGCGAGACGACGCGCGCCGTCCGCGCCGCCGCACCCGGGCTCGCCGTGCTCGTGCGCCTCTCCCCGGAGGACTTCGGCCAGGCAAAGGGCATCGACCTGGACGAGACGATCACCCTCGCGCGCTGGCTCGCGGAGGACGGCATGGACGTGCTCCACCTGTCCCTGTGGCGCTCCGCCACCACCACGGTGAAGCGCCCCGAGAGCCACGCCACGCCGCTCTTCCGCGAGGCCGTCGGCGCCGCCGTCCCGATCGTGGTCGCCGGCGGCATCTGGACGCGCGCGGACGCAGAGGCCCAGCTCGCCCGCGGCGCCGACGCCGTCGCGCTCGGCCGCTCCGCCATCGCCAACTTCGACTGGCCCCGCCGCGCCGCCAGCGGCGCCCCGATCGCGACGCCGCCCCTCTCCGCCGCGCACCTCGTCGACCAGGGCCTCTCCCCCGCCTTCGTCGCCTACATGCGGCGGTGGAAGGGCTTCGTCGCGGAGTGAGCGCGGGACCCGCGCCGCGCCGGCCCGCGTGGACGTAGCGAGCGCCCGCTGCTCCTCATCGTGCGCGCGCGGATGCACGCCCCCTCGGCGCGTCAGTTCCCGGTGCAGGCGTAGGTGAGCACGAGGTCCTCGGTGGAGACGTTGCCGGCGCAGTCCTGCACGCGCAGCGTGACGGTGGCCTGATAGTCGCGCGTGGTGAGGTGCGTGGCGGGCATGCTGCGCATCGCCACCGTGGTGGACTCCGCCGTGGCGGACGTGATGCTGGCGTACCCGCTCGCGGTGCTCCAGGTGTAGTGGAGGGGGTCCCCGTCGTCGTCGTAGCTGGCGCTCGCGTCAATCGTGAAGGTGCCCGAGCACGGCGTACACACGAAGCCGGAGCCGCTCGAGCTGCACCCGGTGGTCTGCTCGAGGTCAGGGTCGGTCGAGTCGGGCGCGGAGACGGGCGCCACGTTGTCGGCGGCGTCGTACACGGTGACCGTCACGCTGTCGGACACGCTCGTCGACCCGTCGTTCGCGGCGACGGCGAACACGAAGTTGCCCTCGTAGTCCACGAGGAAGCTCGGCGCCTCGGCGGTGGTCGAGGAGAAGTCTGCCGTGGCGGCGTTCGATCCGGTGGGGCGGGTGGTCAGGCTCCAGGCGTAGGTGAGGCTGTCATCGTCGCCATCGGTGCTGACGGAGGCGTCCATCTCGATGACGTCGCACTCGTTGGCGGTCAGGCCTGTCGTCACGTCGGCGAAGGTGGCCGGCGGGCTGTTCTGGATCGTCGTGACGTAGGTGTTGCGCGTCGTGCCGTCCTCGTAGCCGTCGTTCGGGGTGACGGCGCAGTAGAAGCGGTCTCCCTTGGTGGTGTTCTCCTCACCGATGGTGAGGCCGGTGGCGCCGGACATCGCCACGCTGTTCTTGTACCACTGGTAGGTGTAGTTGGCGGAGTCCCCGTCGGCGTCGGACCAGCCCGACACGACGACGGCGAGATCGTCGTCCGTGTAGGCGGTGGACGGCGTGATGGAGGTGGAGGAGACCGTGGGCCGGGCGTTCTGGATCTCGGTGGCAGAGGACGGGAGCGCGGTGCCGTAGCCGCTGCTGTCCCCCGGGGTCACGGTCACCTGGACCGAGTCCCCGCGGACGAAGTTGCCCGTGGAGAGCTGGGAGGACGTGGAGGTGACAGCGGTGCCGTTCACGGTCCAGGCGTAGGTGTAGCTGATGGAGTCGCCGTCGTCGTCGTCCCCGCCGCTGACGTTGGCGGTGACGGTGGTCGCGACCGTCGGAGTGGTGGGCGAGAGTGTCACCCCGGTGAACGTCGGGACGCTGTTGGACACGGTGACGGTGTTGGACGTGACGGGATCGCCGGCGTCGTCGCCGTCGTCCGGCGTCATGACACAGTAGACCTCGTCCGTCTTGCCGAAGGAGGTGCCGGTGAGGGTGTCCGAGCTGGCGGAGGAGACACGCGTGCCGTCCACGTACCAGGCGTATTCGTAGGAGACCGAGTCCCCGTCCTCATCCGAGGGGGTGCCGGCGCCGCACGTCAACGTGGTGGACTCGTAGGCGGTGGTCGGGGAGAGGGACGCGACGTCGAGCGAGGGCGCGGTGTTCACCACCGTGATCGGGGAGCTGGTGAGCGGACTCCCGATGGCGTAGCCGTCGCTCGGAGTGGCGATGACGGTCACCTCGTCGCCCTTGGCGAAGCCGTCCGAGAGGAAGGAGCTGCCGTCCGTCTGCGACTCGCGCAGGGCCTCGACCCCGTTGACGAACCAGGCGAACTCGACGCTCACGGTCTGCCCGGGCTGGTCGGGGTCGGTCACGTCGAGGACGGTGGCGATGACGGCGTCCTGCACCTGGGGAGCGGTGGGGAGCACGCGGAGGCTGCCGAGCGTGGGGGTCGTGTTGTCGATGTACACGCTGACGCTCGTGGTCTCGCCACGGTCGGTCCCGTCGGAGGGGGTGGCCGTCACGGACCAATCCTCGAGGGTGCCCGTGGCGGCCTCGGGGATCGACGTGGCGCCGCCGTAGGCGGACAGCGGGACGTCGTCCCGGGACCAGACGATGCTCCAGGTGACCACGTCCCCGTCGGCGTCTGTCGCGACGGTGGAGAGCGCGAGGTCGTCCGTCGTGGCGGGGGCGGCGGGCGAGATCTCGACGCGGTCGACCACGGGCGGCGAGTTCACGATGATCACCGAGGCGCGGGCCTCCTCGCCGGCGAACTCGCCGTCGGTCGCGACGATTACGAGCTCCCACACCTGGCCCTTGGCGGTGGAGGCGGGGTCGATCGTCCGCGCCTCGATCCCGGTGGCCACCCCGTCCTTGTACCAGGCGAACTCGTAGCCGATGTCGTCGCCTTCGGCGTCGATCGAGTCCGCGTCGATCGTCCCGATCAGCGTGTCCGACGTGGTGGGCGACGCCGGCTCGATGTGGAGCACCAGCGCGCTCGGTGGGGTGTTGAACGCCAGCTCGGGCATGGGGGTGCAGCCCGCGAGGAGGACGAGGAAGGCGGAGGAACGGAGCATCGGGCGCACGCGGGTAGAGGTGGCCCCATGGTATACCGGCCGCCGAGGTTTGCCATGCAAACGGTTGCTGCGATGTCCCTGCTCTTTCCTGTTGCGCTGCTGCTCGCTCCCCCCGCGCACGCAGAGGACGCCGTGGGTGACGTGTTCGTGAGCGTCACCGGCGGCGGTGGGCTGGTGTTCCTGGACGGTGCGACCACGGGGATCATCGCGCCCGGGGTGATCCGCGGCGTCCCGCCGGGCACGCACACGATCCGCGTGGATGAAGGCTGCAAGACCGGCACCACGGATGTCACCGTGCGGGTGAACGCCATCGAGCGCGTGACGCTCGCCCTGACACCGGGCACGGGCACGGTGAAGGTGGAAGCGACCCCGCCGGAGGCGGAGGTGACCGATGGCGGGGTCCGCTTGGGTGCGGGCAGCTTCGGTCCGGTGCCGCTCGGGTGTGGCACCCACACTTTGGTGGCCACCGCGCCCGGCCGGCAGACGGTGACCTACACCGTGGAGGTCTCGTTGCGGGGGCATGTGGACGTGCGGCTGGATCTCCCCGCCGCGGCCATCGGCTCGATCGCCATCACCCCGACGCCCTTCGAAGCCGAGGTGTTCGTCGACGGCGCCACGAAGGGCACGGGCCCCATGACGGTGGACGGGCTCTCTGCCGGCGTCCACACCGTGTCCGCCTCGCTCGACGGCTACCTGCCCGCCGAGCAGAAGGTGACCGTGCTCCCCTACCAGATCGTCCGGAGCACCCTGGAGTTGGCACCCAAGCCCGTGAAGGCTGCCAAGGGGCCGCGTGCGCCCGAGTACTGGGGGCGCGTAGGGCTCGACGCCGGCGTGAGCGCCGCGGCGATCGGCTTCGGTATCGCGGGGTACTTCCAGTACGACCGCGCGGTGGACAACTACGCCACCTACGCCGACCTCACCTACGCGGACGAGCCCGAGAACTTCTACGCGAACGAGGTCGCGGCGCCCCGGACGCTCTCCTACGCGTTCATCGGCGCCTCCGCTGCGAGCGCGGTCACCGCCGGCGTGTTGTGGGCAACCACCAAGCCGAAGCCGGCCGCCGTGACCACCGAGGCGCCCCCCGGCGCCGCCCCCGCCCCGACGGCCACACCGGCCCCCGGCAGCCCCGGCCCGCGCATGGCGCCGCCCATGCCGGGCGCGTCCGCCTCGCCGCAGAGGAGCCTCGAGCTCCACGTGGCCCCGGCCGGCGCGGGCGTCGTGGTGTTCGGGCGGTTCTGAGCCGGGGCGCGCGAGGAACCACGGGGCCCCGGGCGAGGGCGTGCCGGCTGGCGCCGATCCGCGCGGCGTACGGATGCGCGACCGCTATGCCGCCCGGGGTGAGGGCGACACACACGGCGTCCGCCGCCGTAAGCCCACGCGGACATATTATGGTCGTCATTCACGAACTTTGTTCACACCACCCCAGCCGAGCCGCGCCGGCCCGCGCAGCGCCTTGACGCTCCGCTCGGCCCGCGTCGCGCCGCCGCGATCGGGAAACGGCCCGTACCAGGCCGCGAGTCGCCACGGCCGGCCCGCGCGCGTCGCCCTCGCCCCGCCCACGAGCTGCCCGCCGTGCTGGCGGAGCCGGCGCGCGACATCCACCGCGATGCCGACGTAGCTGCGCCCGAGCGCGTCCGACCAGAGGACGTACACGAACCAGTCGCCGGCCACGGGCGGCGGGGGCGGGACATCGGCGGGGAGGAGCGGGGACACCGGCGGATCCTACCCGGTCGGGGCGCCGACCTCGGCCGCGGCCTGCCGCCCGGACTGGAGGCAGAGCGGCATGCCCCCGCCCGGATGCGCGCTCCCGGACGCGAGGAACAGGCCCGGGACCTTGGGAACCGTGTTGGCGGGCCGCCGGAAGGCCGAGAAGGTCGTGTTGCTCGCCGCGCCGTAGAGCGCACCGCGGCTGCCCGGGAAGCGCGCCGCCAGCTCGGCGGGGGTGCGGCGCCAGACGAGGGTGTCCGTCGCGTCCGCCAGCCCGGCGCCTCGCAGCCGCGCCATCGCCGTCGCCTCCACGCGCGCCCAGAGGGCGGGGTCCCGCGCGCCCGTCGCGGGCTCGGCCGGCGCGTTCACCATCACGAACACGGGCTCCTCCGCGGCCCACCCGGCGCGGCCGTGGCACGCCTCCTGCGCGCAGAGGTACACGGTCGGCTCGACCGGGGGCTGGTCCCGGTCGAAGATGTCGGCGAACTCCTCGGCGTAGGACCGCCCGGGGAAGAGCACGGTGTGGGCCGCCCGGGGCGCGCCCCGCCGCGCGCGGAGGATGCCCGTCCACCCCGACATCGACCGCGGCGCCTCGATCGCGAGGCCGCTCCGCACCTCGGGCCCGAGCAGGCCGCCGGGCGCTCCGGGCAGGAGCGCCCCCACGTCCGCGTTCACCACGACGACCGCGGCGTCCAGCCGCTCGCCGCCGGCCTCCACGCCCGTCACGCGGCCGCCCTCGACGAGGATGCGCGTCACCGGGCAGCCGCACCGGACCTCCACGCCCTGCCGCTCCGCCACGCGCACGAGGGCGCGCACCACCGCGTACATGCCGCCGGTCACGCCGAAGCCGCCGCCCACGAGCTCGAGGTGGGCGATGCAGTTGAGCGTCGCGGGGGCCGCGCGCAGGTCCGAGCCGTTGTAGGTCGCGTAGCGCCCGAGGAGGTCGCGCAGGTGCGGATCGCGCACGCGCGTCGTGATGGCGCGCTCCATCGCGCGCAGGCTGTCGATGTCGGCCACCAGCGCGAAGGCGCGCAAGCCGAGCTTCGCCACGCCCAGCACCGACGGCGCCGGACCGAGCACGAAGTTCGGCGCCGCCGCGTCCCAGATGCGCTTCGAATAGGCGAGGAAGCTCGACAGCTCCCGCTCCGCCGCCCCGCCGAGCGCCGCGCCCACGTTGGCGAGGGTCTCGTCCGCGCGGTGCGCCACGTCGAGGGCGGCGCCGTCCGGCCAGAGGTAGCGGAACGCCGGCGAGGGCGCGCGCAGCTCCAGCTCGTCCGCCAGCGACGATCCACCCGCGCGCAGCACGGCGTCCAGCACGTCCGGCAGGGTGAGCACGCTCGGTCCGGTGTCGGCCTCGACGCCGTCCACCGTCACCACGCCCGCCTTCCCGCCCGGCACCGACGCCCCCTCCAGCACCCGCACGCGCCAGCCGCGCGCCGCGAGCTCGATGGCGGCCGCCAGCCCGCCGAGGCCCGCGCCGACCACGATGGCGTCGCGCTCAGCCACCGCCGAACCCCAGCAGACGCCCGGCCCGCCCCACCGCGGGGCCCTCGAACAGCGGCAGCCACATCGACGCGCCGGCGCCCGGCGGGCGGACACGCATCCGCACGAACGGGCGCATCCAGTCGAGGTCCACGCGATCCGGCCGCACGAGCTCGGCCACGCCTCGACCGCTCAGGCCGGCCCCCTCCACCACCGGGAAGAAGCGCAGGTAGAAGGGCCCGTCCTCCACCGGCGTGCCGTGACGGACGGTGAGCCATGTATCACCTGATACATCGAGTGATACATGGTCCCACCACGCCAGGCCGTAGACGCTGCGGCGGCGCTCGGCCAGCCGCACGGTCAGGCCCTCGACGGGCGTGGTCCGCCCGTCCGGGGAGAGGCGCAGGCCCCACGCGGTCGGCGCGCCGCCGCCCTCAGGCCAGAGCAGGTACCACACGACCTCGTCGTCTCCGAGCGGCGCGCGGCCCCACAACCACTCGCCGATGCCGAGGGCGGCGAGGGGGACCTCGCACTCGTTGCGGTCGTGGTAGGCGCGGCCGGCCACGGCGAAGCGGAAGCCGTCTCCCAGGGAGAAGCTCGCCTCTCCACGCGCGGGTGTCGCGAGGGGCGTCCATCGGTGGGGGCCGTCGGCGGGCTCGTCGGGGCCGGACACGCGCGGGCGGCCGACGATCTCGAGCGCGCCGACCATGCGCGCGGAGGTGCCGGCCACGGGGCAGTCGATCGTCGCGTGTAGGCGGCGCTCGCCGTTCACGATCTCGCTGGTGAGCACGCTGTCGCCGAAGCGCCAACACGTGTCGCTGACCCACTCGCCCGGCGTCTCCTGGAGGAGGTAGGCCACCGGCCGCCCTCCCTCGTAGAGCGCGAGGTTGAGCGAGGGGCGGCTCCCCGCGCGTTCGGGGGCGCCCCGCCGCGCCGCCGCCGCGTAGCCGGGGAGGAACGGCAGGCCCCAGGCCCCGATGACGACGAGGCCGTTGCCCGCGGCGTCCACGATGTCGCCATACCACCAGGAGAAGCCGCCGGGCGCGTCCAGCGTCGCGCGGCGCGGGGGGACGTCGGCGCGGGTCAACGACAGCATGCGGGCTCCTGCGGGGCCGTCGGCGCTCGGCCGGGCCGGGGGCGCGTTAGCGGGGCGGCATGGCGGCCGAACCCGAGACGACGGACATCGTCGCGTCCAGCCGCGACGTGCTCGCGACCCACGCCCGCTCCTTCCGCTGGGCATCGGTGTTCCTGCCAGCAGATGCGCGAGACGACGCCGCCGTCGTCTACGCCTTCTGCCGCCTCGCGGACGATCTGGTGGATGAAGCCGAGGATCCCGCCGTCGGCGCCGCGGACCTGGCCCAGCTCGACGCCGAGCTGCTCGGCACCGCCCCGCCGCGCCCGCTCGTCGCCGCCCTGCACGCCGTGGCCCGCCGCCGCGGCATCGACCTCGCGAGCGCCCACGAGCTGAACGTCGGCATCGGCTCGGACCAGGGCGCCGTGCGCGTCCCGGACGACGCCGCGCTGCTCCGCTACTGCTACCGCGTCGCCGGCACGGTCGGCCTGATGATGTGCGGCGTCATCGGCGTCACCCACCGCGGCGCCCTCGCCCACGCGGTCGACCTCGGCATCGGCATGCAGATCACCAACATCTGCCGCGACGTGCGGGAGGACGCCGGCCTCGGCCGCGTCTACCTCCCCGCGACCCGCCTGCGCGCCGCCGGGATCGACCCCGAGCGCCTCGCCGCCGGCGACGTCGACCGCGCGAAGCTGGTCGGCGTGGTCCGGGAGCTGCTCGCGCTGGCCGAGCGCTACTACGCCAGCGCGGACGACGCGATGCGCCACATCCCCTGGCGCAGCCGCCTCGCCATCCTCGTCGCGAGCCGTGTCTACCGCGCGATCGGGCGTCGCCTGCTGCGCAACGGCGCGGACACCTGGGCCGGCCGCACCATCGTGCCGTGGTGGGAGAAGGGCGTCTGGGCCAGCCTGGGCCTGCTCGCGGCGCTCCGCCCGAGGGTCGCCGGGTGGGTGCAGGCGCCTCCGCACGAGCGGGCGTTGCACGTCGGCCTCGAGGGCCTGCCCGGGACGGACACCGACTGATACATCGCCCGATGTATCACCGGCGGCCGCGTCAGCCGGACGCACGCGGTTCCCGCACGACGCGGCTGCGCCACGACTCGGGCTCCGCGCGGCCCACGCGCGCCTCGAGCTCGGCGACCGTGCCGAAGACCACGACGCCCTCGGCGAGGGTGCCGACGTGATCGTGCACGCCGGGCCCGCCGAAGACGATCTCGGTGTCGGCCGGGGCGCCCTCGCGGAGCGACCGCCCGAAGCGGACCAGCTCTTCCTTGGCGATGGGCCCCGTGAAGGAGAGGCACAGGAAGCGGGGGCGCTGGGCGGCGAGGAACGCGCAGAGGTCTGCGGTGGGGAGCTCGATGCCGAGCCACAGGACGCGGTGCCCGGCGAGGGCGAGCTTGAGCGCGAGCACGAGCAGGCCGAACTCGTGGCGCTCTCCCGACGGCGTGGCGCAGGCGACGGTGACGCCCCCCTCGGGGCCTCCGCCGAGCTCGTGATACATCGCGAGGAGGTGCTCCCGGCAGAAGCCGGAGACGAAGTGCTCCTGCGCGATGGAGACCTCGCCGCGGTCGCACTTCTCCGCGAGCGCGTACATCACCGGCACGAACACGCGGTCGATCGCGACGGCGAAGGACACCTGCCCCAGCTTCGGGAGGAGGCGGTCGGCGGTGGCGCGGTCGAAGGCGAGGAGCGCGCGGAGGATGGCGTGGACCACCAGCCCGTGGTCGGCGAAGAGTGGCTCCGCGACCACCATCGGCGGGGCGCGCACGGGCTCGCGGGAGGGCGGCGGCGACGCGCTCCGGGCGAGCTCCACGGACTCTCCGATGCTGTACCCGCTGTCCACCAGCGCCTTGAGCCGTCGTAACGCGGCGACGTCCGCGTCGGAGTACTCGCGGTACCCGGCGGGCGACCGGGACGGCTCGAGGATGTCGTGCCTCCGCTCCCACGCCAGCAGCGTCGGACGCGGGATGCCCGTCATCGCGGAGACCGTCTTCACGCGGTAGCCCATGTCGCCCCCTACGACGCGACGACGCGGAGGGACGGCGGCAGCGGCACGGGATGCGCCGGCCGCGGCACCACCTTCTCCAACACCTTCGCCGAGTTCAACACGCCGGGGACCCCCGCCCCCGGATGGGTGCTGGCGCCGACGAAGAACAAGCCGTCCACGTCCTCCGATCGGTTGTGGTAGCGGAAGTACGCCGACTGCGTGAGCGTCGGCTCGATGCCGAACGCCGCGCCATCCACCGAGCGGAGGTTGTTCCGGAAGTAGCGGGGGTCGACGGTCTTTATCGTCGAGAGGTCCGCCTTGATCCCGGGCACGTGCGTCCGGTCGAGGTAGCTCATGATGCGGTCGGTGTACTCCGGCTCGATGGTCTCCCAATCGAGGCCGCTGCGGTCGTTCGGGATCGGGGAGAGGACGTAGAACGCCTCCTTCCCCGGGGGCGCCATGGACGGGTCGGTGCGCGCGGGCGCGTGCAGGTAGAGCGAGAAGTCGTCCGCGAGCACCTTCCGGTTGAAGATATCGTGCAGCAGGCCCTTGTAGCGGGGCCCGAGGATGATCGTGTGGTGGGCGAGGTCCGGGTAGGTCCGCTCGGCGCCGAAGTAGGCGACGAACAGGCTCATCGACGGGCTCTTGCGCTTCACCGCGGCGTCCGTGTGGGTGCGGCGGTGCTCCGGCTTGATCATCTTCGTGTAGACAAAGGAGGGGTCGGCGTTGCACACGACGGTGTCGCACTCGATGCGCTGGCCGCCGGTGATGCGCACGGCCGTGGCCTTGCCGTTCTCGACCTCGATCTCCTCGACCGGGCTGTTCAGCCGCACCTCGACGTCGAGCTCGGCGAGCAGCTTGACCATCGCGTCGACGAGGGCGCCCGTGCCGCCCTTCGCGAACCACACGCCCCACTTGCGCTCGAGCCAGTGGATCAGCATGTAGATGGAGGTCGTGGAGAAGGGGCTGCCGCCGACGAGCAGCGGCTGGAACGTGAACACCTGGCGCAGGCGCTCGTCCTTCAGGTAGCTCGCGACCATGCCGTACACGGTCTGGAAGCTGCGGAGCTGCATCATCTGCGGGACGATCTTCGCCATGTCCCAGAAGCGGTCGAAGGGCTGATCGACGAGCTGGGTGTAGCCCACGTCGAAGATGCGCTTGGACTGGGCGGCGAGGCGGCGGTAGCCGTCGACGTCGCGGGGCGACATCTCCTGGATCTGGGCGAGGATGCGGTCCTCGTCGCCGACGTAGTCGAAGCGCGAGCCGTCCGGAAACTCGACCCGGTAGAAGGGGTCGACCGGGAGGAGCGTGATGTAGTCGGCGGGGTCGCGGCCCACGAGCTCGAAGAGCTCGGCGAAGAGGTAGGGCGCGGTGATGACGGTCGGGCCGGCGTCGAAGGCGAAGCCGTCCTGCTTGAAGACGCTCGCGCGCCCCCCCGCCTGGTCGGTGGCTTCGAGCACGAGGACGTTGTGACCCTGGGCGCGGAGGCGGATCGCGGAGGCGAGGCCGGCGAACCCGGCGCCGATGACGACGGTGGGCTTCATGTGGAGCGAACCTCGGGGAGGGTGGAGCGGATCTGGGCGCAGAGCGCGCGCGCCACGGCGTGGAGATCGGGGACGGCGCGCAGGAGCGGCGCGTCGAGGATGCGGGACTCGTAGGCGGCGTAGCGGGCGAGCACGCCGGCGAGGGCGCCGCCGTCGCGGAAGCGCTCGATGGTGTTGGCCACGTCCGCGGCGAGGGTGAGCTCGCGGGGGGCCTCGAGCACGCCGAGGAGCCACGCGGCGTCCTCCGGGTGGAGGCGGAGGTGCTCGACGACGAGGGCGCTGACCTTGCCCTCGCGCAGATCGCTGCCGCGGGCGTCGCGGCCCTTGTCTCCGAAGAGGTCGACCACGTCGTCCGCGAGCTGGTAGAGCACGCCGATCCGAATGAACTCCTGGCCGAACGCCGCGGCGGCCTCGGGGGAGAGGCCGGTGATGAGCGCCGCGCCCTCGACGGGGAGGGCGAGCAGCGCGCCGGTCTTGCCCTCGATCGCGCGGATCCAGGTGTCCCAGTCGGTGCGGCGGCCGGCGAGGAGCTCGAGCTCGAGCGACTGCCCGCGCACGGTGGCCTCGGCCCGCTTGGCGATGGAGCGGGAGAGCTGCCAGCGCACGGCGCCGTCCACCGCGACGGAGTCGAGCGCGAGGAACGGCAACATGAGGAGGAGGTCCCCCGCGTTCACCGCCTGGGCCGCGCCGTGACGCACCCAGGTGGTGGGGTGCCCGCGGCGCACGGTGTCGCCGTCCTGGAGGTCGTCGTGGATCAGCGTGGCGTTGTGCACCAGCTCGCACGCGGCGGCCCAGCCGATCCCGCCGCTCCGCCGGCCGCCGAGGGCCTCGAGGGTAGACAGCGCGAGCCGGGCGCGGAGCCGCTTCCCGCCCGTCGCGAGGTGCTCCTGCACGATGTGGCCGGAGCGTTCGAGGCGCGTACCCACGGCGAGTTGGCTCATGACCTCCTCGACCTCGGAGAGGCCGTCCGCCGCCCAGAGCCCGGGAGGGTCGATCTCCTGCTCGTCCGCGACGCTCAGCCCCGCCCTCTCGATCCGATCGTAGCGCATTCCGCCTCCGCGAAGAGTTGTGCAAACTCCATACAAACCTTATACAACTCCTGCACAGAGTGTGCAAGCACGGAGATCCGATGACCGCCTGGCTGCTCCTCGTCGCCCCGCCGCTGGTTCCCCTCGCGATCACCGCGATCAACCTTGCTACCTGGCGCCCGGCGACCACCCGCGCCCCGCCCCTCCGCGCGAGCGCCCTGGTGCCTGCCCGGAACGAGGAGGGCGGCATCGCCGCGTGTGTCGAGGCCCTGCTCCGCGAGCCTTTCACCGAGATCATCGTCTGCGACGATCGCTCCACGGACACGACGCCCGAGATCCTCGCCGCCCTCGCCGCGCGCGAGCCGCGCCTCCGCGTGCTCCAGGGCGTGCCCCTCCCGGCGGGCCGCGTCGGGAAGGCCCACGCCTGCCATCAGCTCGCCTCCGCCGCCTCGGGTGACCTCCTCGTGTTCGTCGACGCCGACACGATCCTCCAGCCCCACGCCCTCGAGCGCGTCTCCGCCGCCGTCGCGGACGCCGACGTCGTCTCCTTCCTCCCCCTCCAGCAGACGGGCAGCGCCGGCGAGGGGCTGGTCGTCCCGCTCCTCCACCTCACGTACACGAGCTGGCTGCCGCTCCGCCTCGTGCGCGCCCTGTCCGACCCGCGGATCCTCGCCGCCAACGGCCAGATCATGGCCGTCCGCCGGGAGGCCTACGCGCGCTTCGGGGGCTACGGCTCGGTCGCGAGCGAGGTGGTCGACGACATGGCGTTCTGCCGCGCTGCCAAGCGTGCGGGCCTGCGCGTGGCCTTCGTGGACGGCGCATGTATCGCCACGTGTCGTATGTATCGGTCGGGGCGCGAGGCGTGGGAGGGCTTCTCCAAGAACCTGTACGAGGGCATCGGCGCCAGCGCCGGGGCGCTCGCCCTCACGCTCGCGCTCTACGCGACATGCTTCCTGCTCCCCTGGTTCGCCCTCCCCTTCGCGCCGATCCCGGCGGCAGTCGGCGTGCTCGCCAACCTCACCCAGCGCGTCCTGCTCGCCGTGCGCTTCCGGCACGCGGCGTGGGTCGTCCCTGCGCACCCCGTCGGGGTCCTCGCCCTCCTCGCGCTCGCGGTGAACTCGTGGCGGTGGAGCCGCAGCGGGACGATCCGCTGGCGGGGGCGCATCTACGCGGCCCGCGGCGCCCGGGGAGGCGCATGAGCCCGCCCGCCCCGCCCCTTCGTCGCAACCCAACGGCCGTACGCCTCTGGCGCGGCTACTGCCGGTGGCGCGTCCGCCGCTCGCTCGGGGGCGTGTGGGTCTCCGGCCTGGAAGAGACGCGCGCGCGGCTCGCGGACGGCCCGCTCATCCTCGCGGCCACCCACGTCGCGTGGTGGGACGGCCTCCTCGTGACCCTCGCCGGGGCGGCCCTCGGCGCCGAGGACTTCGTGCTGGTCGACGCCCCGACCCTCGCCCGCCTCCCGTGGCTCGCGCGCGTCGGCGCCCTCGCGGTGGACCGCACCGGCGGCGCCCGGGCGCGCTCCGGCATCCGCGCCGCGGCGGAGGTCCTCGATCGCCCCGGCCGGGCCCTTTGGATCTACCCTCAGGGCCGGCAGCGCCCCGCCTGGCTCCGCCCCCTCGACGTGCGGCCGGGCACCGCCCTCGTCGCGCGGATCTCCAACGCGCCGGTCGTGCCCGTCGCGCTCACCTACGCCTTCCGCGAGGACGCCGCCCCCGCCGCCTTCCTCCACTTCGGGGCCCCGGTCCCCCCGGCGGACCTCGAGTCTGCCCTCGTCGAGGGGCTGGCCCGTGTCGATCAATTCCTCGACACCGGCGCGCCCGGCTTCCACCCGCTCACCCCCGCACCCGCGGCGCGTGCGGATCGGGGCCTCGGCGCGCGCCTCCTCTCCCTCTTCACGGGGCCCCGCTGATGCCGCTCGATCTCCCTCCCGACCTGACCGGAACCTGGGCCCTCGAGGTCGTCATCGGCACGGTCTCCAAGGCGCCCATCATCGGGGAGACGCACAGCACCTCGAAGACGCGCATGCTCGTGACCGTCACCGCGGACGCCGCCGCCGCCCTTCCCGCGTGGACGCAGTCCCAGACGGTGTGCCGGACGTGGATGGAGGGAGGGTCCAAGCTGGCGAAGGCCGTGCTCCCGCCCGCATGGGTCGACGTGATGCAGCCGCGCTCGTACCCGCTCACCCTCACCGCCGAGGGGGACGGCTGGGCCTACGCCGCCGACACCGGCCTGCAGACCATCGGCTACGACGAGGCCCGCGGCGCCCTCCCCACCCGCGGCACGGACGCCAACGTGCTCGACGCCGACAAGGACGGCCGCCCCGGCGCCACCGTGATCATCGAGGTGCCGGGCTTCGGCAAGGGCGAGGTCTACATCGCGCAGCGCGGCCACAGCCGCCTCGCCGGGCGCGTGGTGGGCCCCGACCGCGTCGAGGGCAGCGTGGTCATCGTCGAGATGGCCCAGGCGACCCTCGGCGCGAGCCACCGCGTGTTCGACTTCACGCCCGACACGCGGCCGGACATGAAGCGGTCGACCTTCGCGATGTGGCGGGTGGACGGCGCGAGCGGCTGCGCGGGGCTGTGAGGCCCCCGGGGGCGGGCTGATACAGCCGTGACACACGACCGATGTATCAGTCCCGGAGCGATGGGCTGACCTCGATCTCCACGCGCATCGGACCGTCCCGGATGTCGAGCACCTCGGCGTGCGTGTGGTGGTCCACGGTCACGAAGCGCAGGTCGACGTGCGCGGTCCCCACGCGCATGCCGAGCAGATCGAGCCGCGCGATGCCGGGCGGGAGCCGCGGGTTCCGGATGACGAGGCGGCCGGCGAAGGCGTCCGGTTCGAGGCCGAGGACCGCCTGGAGCATCATCAGGAGCGAGCCGGAGGCCCAGGCCTGGGGGCTGCACGACACCGGATAGTGGACGAGGAACTCCCGCTCTCCGCGGTCCATCCCGCAGAAGAGCTCGGGGAGGCGCTGGTGCCGGAAGTGGTCCGACGCGGCGAGGAGCCCGGCGAACACGCGCTGCGCCGAGCGCCCCATGCCGTAGCGGGACATCCCCATCGCCGCGATCGCGTTGTCGTGCGGCCAGACGCTGCCGTTGTGGTAGCTCAGCGGGTTGTAGACGCGCTGCCCCCGCGCGAGCGTGCGGATGGCCCAGCCCGAGTACATGTCGTGCGAGAGCAGCATGTTCACGACGCGTCGCGCGCGGTCCTCGCCGATGGCGCGGCTCCAGAGGAGGTGCCCGGGGTTGGAGGTGACCGTCGGCACCCGCACCCCGTTCCCGTCCACCGCGAGCGCGTAGTAGCCCTGCTCCTCGCTCCAGAACGCGCGCTCGACCGCCACCCCGAAGGCGGCGGCGCGCTCGGTCCAGGTCCGCGCGAGGTCCCCGAGCCCGCGCATCGTCGCCATCCGCGCCGCGTGCCGCCACGCGTCCACCGCGTAGCCCTGCACCTCCACGAGCGCGATGGGGCCGACCGCGTGGGTGCCGTCGGGGTGCGAGACGCCGTCGCGGCTGTCCTTCCACCCCTGGTTGTCCAGGCCGCGCGGGCTCCGGCGTTGGTACCGCAGGAAGTCGCCGCCCTCCGCGGTGGAGCGGTCGAGGTGGCCCACCGCGGCCAGGAGCGCGGGCCAGAGCTCGTCGATGAGCCCGAGATCGCCGGTCCAGTTGAGGTACTCGCCGGCGAGCACGACGAAGAGCGGCGTCGCGTCCACGGTGCCGTAGTAAGGCGCGTGAGGGATCTCCCGCGTGCGCACCATCTCGCCGCGGCGCAGCTCGTGCATGATCTTGCCGGGCTCCTCCTCGCGGTAGGGGTCGTCCTGCTTCCCCTGGTAGGCGGCCAGGAAGCGGAGCGTCTCCGCCGCGAGGTGGGGCGCGAAGGCGAGCACCTGCGCGGAGGTGATGAGCGCGTCCCGCCCGAACGGCGCGGCGAACCAGGGGATGCCCGCCCCGACCATCCACCGGCCCCCCTCCTGGATGCGGAGGGCGAACACGTCGCCGAGGGAGCGCTCCAGGCCGCGGAGCACCAGCTCGTTGTCGCACCGGATGCGGGTGCAGTCGGCGAGGAAGTGGCAGACCTCGCCGCGGACGAGCGAGAGGCGGGTCCCGAAGGAGCGACGCTGGCGCGGGGCCTTGAGCGCGCCGCGGGAGCACCGCACGGTCACCTCGACCGTGTGCGTCGCGCCCGGCGGCAGGAGCACGCGAAAGTGGGCGGCGCCCCCCTCGAGCCGGTCCGGCGCGGGGTGGAAGTGGAGGCAGGTGCGGTAGGACTCGCCGTCGAGGCCGTGGTAGCCGAGCTGGACCATGTCGCCGCGGAGCTCGGGCGGCTGGATGGCGCCGCGCCCCGGCCGCCGCGCGCCGCGCACCTCGAATACGTCGGCGAAGTCCGCCGCGAAGGCGACGGAGAACTCGATCTCGACGAGCCGGCCCATGTGGTTGGTGAGCGCGATCTGGTCGATGAAGTCGCCGTCGAGGAGCTGCCGCCGCCGGATGTGGAGCACGTTGATGGGCTCGCCGAGGAGGCCGCCGAACTCCTCGTCCGTGGTGGTGAGGTCGATCTGGGCGGCGAGCGAGGACTCCGTCTCCGAGGAGAGGAGCGTGGGCGGGTGCCCCGGCAGGAGGAGCTCGTAGTAGGACAGGTGGCGGGTGTCCTGGAAGAAGACGCCGAGCTCGCGCGCCCCGGCCGGCGCGATGTTGCCGGCGGCGGCCGTGACCGCGAAGAGGTTGCCGCGGGAGAGCACGAGGCGGGAGACGCCGAGGGCGTGGGGGAGCTCGAGCGGCGGGGACATTGGTACCGCGGGCGCGGGGCCCCCGGGGAGGTCTTCGGCCTCGCTCATCTGGCCTCCGCGAGCGCCGGTCGGGCGACGGTGGCCGCATAGAGCGCGGCGTAGGCGGCCACCATCCGGTCGACGCCGAAGCGCGAGACGGCGACGGCGCGGCACCGCGCGCGGTCGAAGGGGGCGCCGGACACGAGCGCCCGGACGCGCTCCGCCATGGCGTCCACCGAGTCCACGACAAAACCCGTCACCCCCTCCTCCACCACCTCCGCCACGCTCCCGCGCGGGAAGGCGATCACCGGTGTGCCGCACAACATCGACTCGATCATCACGAGCCCGAACGGCTCCTCCCACGTCGCGGGGAACAGCGTGGCGACGGCGCCCCCGAGCAGCCGGGCCTTCGCCTCGGGGCCGACCTCGCCGAACCAGCGCACGCCCTCGCGCGCGAGCCGGGACGCGAGCTGGTCCCGGAAGTAGTCGGCGTCCTCCGGATGGGGGCGCCCGGCGAGGCGGAGCGGCACCGACGCGCGGGCCGCGGCGTCCAGGGCCTCGGCGACGCCCTTGTCCCGGGAGAAGCGGCCGAGGAAGACGGCGTAGCCGCCCGCTCCGGCCCCGAAGGCGTAGCGCGCGGGGGGCAGCCCGTGGTGGATGACCGTGGCCTCGCCGCACCCGAGGAGCGCGCGCTGGCGGTAGCTGATGGCTATCGTCGTGAGCTGTGCGCGCTTGACGCTCTCGATGAGCTCGCAGATGGCTTCGTCGCGGGCGTGGTGCACCGTGTAGATCATCGGCAGCGGCACGAGCGGCGCGAACGCCAGCGCGGCCGGGCAGTGGACGTGCACCAGGTCGACCTCCCGCCGTTCCAGGATGTCCCACACCGACGTGGCGGCGTGCACCAGCTCCCGGGTGGGGTTGGGCGGCCACACGGCCTGGGCGTAGTGGGCCCGGAGCGTGCTGCCGCTCGTCGAGTCACCGGCCGCGTAGAGCGTGACCGCGTGCCCGAGCGCCACCAACCCGTCCACGAGCCCGGCGACCACCAGCTCCGTCCCTCCGTACCTCGGAGGGGGCACCGCCACGAAGGGCGGAGCAATCATCGCAATGCGCAAGCGTCCCCCCGAACGGCCGGATCGAACCCGGCTCCTCGGAGATAGCGACGGCGACGGTCCCCGGGAAGGGCCCGGGCTCCTACTCGGCGAACGGCGAGAGCGTCGCCCGGAGCGCGCCGTCGCTCATCGAAACGGTGTCCCCGCCGTCGGTCGCGGCGTCGAAGTCGAAGCAGGCGAGCAGCTCGTCTCCCACGTCGGTGACGGTCAAGGTGCCGCCCGCGCCGTTTCGCGAGTCGTAGCTGTCGCCGTCCGTCGGATAGACGAGGGCCCAGGCGCTGGATTCGTCGAGGGGCACGGTGATGGGGAGGGCGCCGGCGTCCGCCGCGGCCTTGAAGCTGTCGCCCTCGGCCGTGAGCTGGCCGACGAAGCTGATCGACCAGCCGTCCGCCGGGGAGGCGTTGATCTGGAGGCTCTCGCCCTGCCACAACCAGTCGGCGGTGGTGACCCACATGGTGCCGTCCACCGTGGCGACGGCGGCCCCCGCGTCGAGATCGTCCGTCGAGCGGCAGACGTCGGAGGAGCCGGAGCCGTCCGCGCAGGCGGACAGGAGGACGAGGGGGAGGAAGACGCGCATCCGCCGCGTCTAAGCGGGGGAGGGAGCCGAGGCGACCTCGCGCAGCACTTCGCGCAGGGCACGCAAGCCGAAGGGCTTGGTGAGCCGCGGGCCGGGGTGCGCGGCCAGGAGTGCCTGCGTGCGGGCGTCGGGGCGCGGCACCGGGAGATGCGCGCCGCGCCAAGCTTCTCGTGTTGCGAGAGGTCGTGTTGCCAGAGGTCGTGTTGCGAGACAACACGGCGAGTTGACTCGCCGGTACCAGCGGCCACGTCTCGAAGTTGCCCGAGACGCAGAGTGCCGTAAGCGGCACGGGCGGGGCTCCGTGGTCCCCCCGCGAGGTCCGTGGCCGCCGGTATCGGCGAAGAGGAATACCCCTCCAATGTGCGTCCGCGGGCCCCGGCAGGGAAGGGTCGATTATCGCAGGCTACCCATGCAAGAATGCAGACATGCTAGACTGGAACGACCTCCGGTATTTTCTCGCGATCCACCGCACCCGCACGCTGTCGGGGGCGGGGCGGCACCTCAAGGTCGACCAGACGACGGTAGGGCGGCGACTCGCGGCGATCGAGGCCGCGCTCGGCGCGCGGCTCTTCTCTCGGCAGACACGTGACTTCACGCTCACGCCGGCGGGTGACGCCATCCTCCCGACGGCCGAGCGCGTGGAGGAGGCCATGCTCTCCCTCGCCCGCGCCGTGGAGGGGGACGACGCCCGGCTCGAGGGAGAGGTCCGCGTGACCACCAACGAGGCCTTCGCCAACCGCCTCCTCCTGCCGAGCCTCCCCGCCCTGCGCCGCCGCCACCCCGCCATCCGCATCGAGATCATCTCTGATTCCCGCATGCTCGACCTCGGCCACGGCGAGGCCGACATCGCCGTGCGCGCGCGTCGCAACGCCCAGGAGAACATCGTCGTCAAGAAGATCGGCGTGGCCGCGTTCGGCCTCTACGCGACGGAGGAGTACCTCGCCCGCGCCGGCGTCCCCGCCACCCTGGACGACCTCGATCGCCACGATCTCATCGGCTACAGCGACGCCCTCGGCTACCTCGCGGCCGCGCGCTGGATGGCGAACGTCGCGACCACCGGCCGCTGCGTGTTCCGCGGCAACACCATCCTCTCGGTCGCCACCGCCGCCTCCGAGGGCGTCGGCCTCGCCGTCATCCCCTGCTTTCTCGGCGAGATGGACCCCGCCCTCCGGCGCGTCCTCCCCCAGGAGACCGTCGCGACGCTCGACGTGTGGACCGCCGTGCACCAGGACGTGCAGCGCATCGCGCGCATCCGGGCCGTGCTCCGCCACATCACCGACGTGTTCCGGGCGCGGGCGGGGATGCTTCGGGGGGAGGTCGTACCGCGCGCCTGATGGTGCCGCCGCCTCCGCGTTAGTCCGACCGCTCCATGACGCCCCTCCACCTCTTCGGCCTCCTCCCCGCCGACCTCGTCGCCCACATGGAAGCGCAGGGCGAGCGCTGCTCGCTCACCGAGGCGCGCCAGGTGCTCTCCCGCGTGATCTCGGAGGGCTCGGCCGACCCGACGCCCAAGCGCGAGCCACGCAAGGCGCTGGTCCAGGCGCTGCACCGCCACACGACGTGGGGCCGGCTCGAGGTGCTCGAGCGCGTCCCGGACGAGGAGGGCAAGAGCGTCCGCTACCTCTTCCGCTCTCCCGACGGCGCCCTCTCCGAGGCCGTGCGCATCGGCCTCCACAAGCCGGGCCACTACACCGTCTGCCTCTCGTCCCAGGTCGGCTGCGCGATGCAGTGCGCCTTCTGCGCGACCGGGCGCCTCGGGCTCACGCGCAACCTCGCGCCGTGGGAGATCGTCTCGGCGTTCGTCACCATCCGCGACGAGGCCCGCGACGAGCTCGGGGGGCGGGTGAGCGGGGCGGTGTTCATGGGGCAGGGCGAGCCCTTCCACACCTACGACGCCGTCATCCAGACCGCGCGCGTCCTCTCCGAGCCCGCCGGCGGCCGCGTCGCGAAGGAGAACATCACCATCTCCACCGTCGGCCTCGTGCCGCAGATCCGCCGCTTCACGCGCGAGAAGCAGCCGTACAAGCTCATCGTCTCGCTCACCTCCACCGTCGCGAGCCGGCGGGTGGAGCTCCTGCCGGTCGCCGGGCGGACGGACCTCGCGGAGCTCGTGGCCGCGATCCGCGAATATTCGGAGGTCGCGCAGGACCGCACCACCGTGGCGTGGGTGGTCATCGGCGGCGTGAACACGGGGGACGACGAGGTCGAGGGCCTCCGCACGCTGCTCGGCGAGCTGAAGCTGCGGATCAACCTCATCGACGTGAACGACAACCGTCCCGACGGCTTCCGGCGCGCCTCCCCCGCGGAACTCGCGACGTTCCTCGACCGCCTCCAGGTGCTCGGGGTGCCGGTCGTGCGCCGCTACTCGGTCGGGCAGGACCAGAACTCGGCGTGCGGGATGCTCGCGGCGACGCGCTCGGCGGCCCCGACCTAATCCAGGATCGCGCACCCTTCCGGCGTGTCGACCTTCACGGAGCCCATCGCGGGGTTGACGCGGCGGGCGTCGAGGAGGTCGTCCGGCGCGGGGCGGAGGAGGGCGTCCACCGGGGCGGTCTCGTCGAGCCACGCGTCGATGGCGGCGGCGTCGGGGAGCACGACGGGCATGCGGTCGTGGACGGCGCGGGTCACGACGTTGGGGGTCGTGGTGAGGACAGCGTACGTGGCGAGGCGGCCCTCGGCGCCGAGGAGGCGGAGCCACGGGGCGGGCTCGCGGCCCTTGGCGGCGGCGGCGGCGAGGGCCTCGGCGACCGCGGCGGGATCGGGGCGCCAGAAGGAGCAGACCCCGGCGAGGGCGAGGGGGCGGCGGTCGACGCGGGAGAAGAGGTAGGGCTGCTTGCCCGCGGGGAGGGTGGCCCACTCGTAGAAGCCGGTAGCGGGCACGACGCAGCGGCCGCGCCCGAAGGCGCCCTTGAACACGCCGTTGGTCGCGACGGTCTCGGCCATCGCGTTGATGGGGCGGGCCTTCGGCTTCGCGGTGCGCTCCCAGTGCGGCACGAAGCCCCAGGAGGCCCAGCGCGCGTGGCGGTCGCCCCGGCGGCCCGTGATCACGGGGACGAGGTCGGTGGGGGCGATGTTGTAGCGTGGGACGAAGTCGGCGAGGTCGGTGAGGTCGAGGCCGAAGTAGGCGACCAGCTCGCTCCAGTCGCTGTCCAGCTTGGCGCGTCCGCACATCCCAGGGGCCTATCCGACGGCACGGACGGCCGCGGGGACCACCACGGATTCGGCCCCCGGCACGACCGCTCCCGCCGGGCACGCTCGAGGTCCTCGCGCAGCAAGGTTGACAGTAATCGCTGTCAACTTTACAGTGTCACCATGAACCTCGAGCCCCCCCGCACCCCGCCGTCCGGAGGCCCCGCGCCGCCCCCGACGGCGGAGCACACCCTCGCCTCCCTCGTGGCCGCGGCGCGCGCGCTGCTGCTCGCGGGGGGACACCGTTCGCCTGCTTCTCCCTCGGGAGACGAGCGGGTATCCAGCTTTCCGGACGCGCGGACGATCCGCTACTACCAGTCCCTCGGCATCCTCGACCGCCCGCTCCGCCACGACGGTCGGGAGGCCGTCTACGGCCAGCGGCACCTCCTCCAGGCCGTGGCGACGAAGCTGCTCCAGGCCGAGGGCTACAGCCTCGCGCAGGTCCAGCGCAGCCTCCTCGGCCGCACGACGGAGGCGCTCGAGGCCGCCGTGCGGGAGGCCCTCGGCGACGCGCCGCTCCCCGCCGTGGCACCCACCGTCTCGATGACTCCCGAGCCCGTCCCCACCCATCTTCGCGCCCTCGTCACCCGTGAGGTCGCCCCCGGGGTGATCGTCACGCTCGACCCACGCCTCGTCTCCGACCCCGACTCCGTCCTCTCCCGCATTACACACGCCCTCACCTCGCCCCCCGGAGCCTCCCGATGACCCCTGCCCTCCACGCCCTCGCCACCCCCGATCCCCGCGGCCTCGGCGGGCTCGTCGCCCTCGTGAACGGACAGGAGCGCCCGCTCCCCCTCCGCGAGGTGCGCGTCCGCGCCCGCGCCCTCGGGGATTGCGCCCGGATCGTGATCGATCAGCGCTACGCCAACCCCTACGACGTGGCGCTCGAGGCCATCCACCTCTTCCCGCTGCCGGAGGACGGCGCGGTGGTCGAGATGGAGCTTCGCGCCGGCGATCTCGTCGTCCGTGCGGACTGCCGCGAGCGCAAGGAGGCCGAGGCCACCTTCGAGGCCGCGCGCCAGGCCGGGCACCGCGCCGCGCTGCTCACCGCCGAGCGCGCCGACATCCACACCCTCCGCGTCACCAACCTCCCCCCCAAGGCGGAGGTGGTCGTCCGCATCGTCGTCGTCGAGCGCCTCGAGACGGTGGACGGCAGGACGAAGTTCCGCTTTCCCACGACCATCGCGCCCCGCTACCTCCCCGGGACCGAGACCGGCCACGCCGGCCCCGGCGTCCTCCCGGACACGGACCACGTGCCCGACGCCTCCCGCCTCCAGCCGCCCGTGCTCATCGGCCCCGGCGCGCGGCTCGACCTCGAGCTCGAGGTGGTGGGCGCGGTGCGCACCGTGGAGTGCTCGCTCCACGTCGCGAAGCTGACGTTGGACGACGGGAGCGTGCGGATCGCGCCCCAGGGCGGCGCCACGGTCGACCGCGACTTCGTCTCCACCTGGACCACCGCCGTGGCCGACCGCACGGACGCGCGGGCCTTCACGGACGGCGCCTACACGCTCGTCGTGGTGGACCCTCCGGGCAGCGTCCTCCCCGCGCCGATCCCGCGAGACGCGGTGTTCGTGGTCGATATCTCCGGCTCGATGGACGGCGGGAAGATGGAGGCCGCCAAGCGCGCCCTCGTGAGCGCCCTCCACGGCCTGCTCCCCGGGGATCGCTTCCAGATCGTGGCGTTCGACGACCGCGTCGAGCACTTCCGCAAGGCGTTCGCCACCTACGACGACGCCTCGCTCGCCGCGGCGGACGCGTGGGTGGGCCGCCTCGAGCCGCGCGGCGGCACCGAGATGCTCCCCGCAATCGTGGCCTCCCTCGACGGGGACACGCCGGAAGGCCGCCTCCGCACGGTGCTCTTCATCACGGACGGGCAGGCGCACAACGAGCAGGAGCTCGTCGCCGCGGTGGCGAACCGGCGCGGCCGGGCGCGGTTCTTCAGCCTCGGCATCGACACGGCGGTCAACGGCGCGCTCCTCGGGCGGCTGGCCCGCGTGGGCGGCGGCACCTGCGAGCTCTGCGCGCCCACGGACGACATCGAGGCCGTGATCGCCAAGATCGAGGCCCGCTTCGGCATGCCGCTCTCCGAAGGCGTGCGCATCGAGGGCGGCGAGCTCGCCGGCCCCGCCGAGCGCGTGCTCTTCGCCGGGCGCCCGGTCACGGCCCTCCTGCGCGGCGCGCCCGCCACCGTCCAGGTGAGCGGCCGCACGTCCGGGGCCCCGCTCTCCGCCACGATCACCCCGACCAAGGTGGACTTCCCGCTCGGCGCGCTCTGGGCCCGCGAGCGCGTGGCCGACCTCGAGGACCGCCTCACCCTCCGTCCCTTCGAGGAGGAGGCCCTGCGCGGCGAGATCCTCCGCGTGGCGCTCGAGCACCACATCGCCTCCCGCTTCACGGCGTTCGTGGCGGTGGAGGCGACGACGCGCACGACGGGCGAGCGCGTGGAGGTCGTGCAGCCCGCCATGGTGCCGCACGGGTGGAGCGGGGCGTTCGGGGGGGCCGTCGGCGCAGCCACGGGCGCCGTCCTTTACTCGCGCCTGTCCGCGCTGATGCCGCCGCAGTCCGCCTCGGAATCCTACGTCGAGGCCGACGAAGACGCGGGGAGCATCGACGGGATGTCCGCGCCGCGCGCCCCGGCCCCGAGCCCCATCCGCCGCGCCGTCGGCAAGGTGGTGGACACCGTGCTCGGCCGCGGCGGCCGCGCGGAGCCCGTCGGCGCGCCCCCGCCGGCGATGGCCTCGGCCGCCCCGATGGCGGGCGAGGCCCTGCGGTCGATGCTCACGGCGCGGGACGAGGCCCCGGCGAAGGACGAGGAGAAGGCCGCGAAGAAGCAGGCGGCCGCGGATCCGGGCGCCGAGCTCGCGCGCACGCAGTCGGCCGACGGCAGCTACGGCGGCGACGTCCACCGCACGGCGTCGGCGCTCCTGGCCCTCGTCCTGCTCGGCAACACGCGCCTCGTG
This sequence comes from uncultured Pseudomonadota bacterium, assembly GCA_903959175.1. Classification (GTDB taxonomy): domain Bacteria; phylum Myxococcota_A; class UBA796; order UBA796; family SXON01; genus CAJBVW01. Next base: position 13,415 of record CAJBVW010000082.1, on the reverse strand, counting down.
GGGCTCCGCAAGCGCGCGGTGCACAAGGCCGCGGCGTGGCTGCACGCGCGCGCCGCCGACCCGCACGCCTCCGTGGCCCTCGGCGCCCTGGCGCGGGTGGAGCGCGGCGACGACGCCGGCCGCAAGGCCGAGCTGCGGATGCTCGTCGAGGACACGGCGGAAGGCCGCATCCTCGGCGGCCTCCTGGCGTAGGCGGCGATCGGGGAGGGCGCGCCACGCGGGGCGCCCTCCCGCGCCCGTTCAGTGCTCTGCGGTCACGCCGATGGGCGCCATCGCCACCGGCACGAACTTCGGCGCGCCGGCCGAGCCCCCGACCACCGCCGCTCCGAGCCCGAGGAGCATCGCGGCGAAGGACCAGAACATCACGTCGCCGAGCGCACCGCTCACGTCCTCCGTGACCTGCGCCGCGGTCTGGCCGACCTGCTCGGTGGTCGTGCCGATCGTGGCCCGGAGCTGGTTCCAATTCTGGACCCAGTTATCGACGACCCGGCCGGCCTGAGCCTCCGACAGGTCCGAACGCGCCACGATGACGTTGATGGCGTCCTGCCGGTCGACCTCGCTGACGACGTCCGAGCCCGTCTTGGCGAGGCCCGAGAGGGCCGCCTGGATCGCGTCGAACGCGGTGCCGCCGGCCCGCGCGGCCTCCCCGGCGGCCTGACCGGCCTCGCCCCGGGCCTCGACCGCCCGCTGGCGCAGCGCCTCGGGGCGCAGCTGCGGATCGCCCGTCTCGCGCAGGAAGCGCTCGATCTCACTGCCCACGTTGGGTCCGCCCGCCTGACCCAACTGTTGGCTCGCCACCGCGCCGACGCCCTCCCCCACGGCGCCGAGGGTGGCACCCACCGCGCTGACCGCGCCGCCCACGACGCCGCTCACGAGGTTGCTGAAGAGCCACGTCGAGAACAACGTGACGAGCCCCCAGGTCACGACGCCGTGGAGCAGCGCGTCCGCGCGCCGCGGGATCCCGGCGAGGCGGCCGGCGGTCCATCCCCCCGCGTACAGCGCCACGAGCGTGGTCACCACGAACCAGATGCCCGCGCCGACGCCCATCCCTTCGAAGGTGCGGGTCTCGGTCGCGGGGTGGATGTTGCCGAGCGCGACCGCGAGCCCCAACGTGCCGAGCATCAGCTCCACGACGAGGGCCACCACGGTCCCCGCGAAGATCGCGCCCCAGGACACGCGCTGCGCCGAGGCGGGCGGCACCCCCACGTACGAGGGATAACCGAGCCGCGCCGCGGCCGCGTTGTAGTCGGCGTGCGGCGGGGCCGCGCTCCCCGGGCCGGTGACCGGGATGTCTTCTGCCATGCTGCACCTCCGCGTTGGTGTCACGAAACGAATGCCACGCACAACGTAGGGCGGGTGCCGGCACCGGCGAGCAGGCGGAAGGATCGAAGCGGAAAGTTATCGTCAGCGCGAGCGCGGCCGTGGTCGCCGCACGCCCCCCGATCAGGGGAGCTCCGCGCGCACCTGCTCGGGGCGCTCGCGCAGCGCCTCAATCAGCTTCTCGGGCTCACACCTACCGGATCGGCGGGGGTCCGAGGCGCAGTCGGCCGCGATGTCCTGCCCGGCGGCCTCGGCGTAGCCCGCGAGGTCCATGCCCACCCACGTATCGACGACCGTCACGAGCTTGTCCTCGAGCGCCGCTCTGCAGGCACGGTCACCGAGGCAGGCTGTCACCAGCCTCCCCCGAACCCCCGCGTACAGCGAGCCCCCGCCCCGGAACGCGGTGTCCTGGCCCCAGGGGACGAAGTACCAACGGTCGGAGACGGTCGCGTGATAGAGGAGGTAGTTATTTGTGTTCCGGCTGTACCCGTCCCAGTTCGGCGTCGCGATGTCCACCGCCCACATCCCCAGCACGGCCTCGCGGTCGAAGCGGGTGTCCAACAGCTCCAGGATGTCCATGCTGTCGATGTCGTCGACGAGCGCCTTCAGATCCGCGTAGGGCTCGAGCGGCTTCCCCTCCTCCAGCGTGTAGTTGGGCAGACCGGTGCCGGTGAGGTCGGCGTAGGTGAAGGTGGTGTCGTAGAGGTTGCCCTCGCTGTCACCGGGGAAGTTGCGGCGGAGCCACTGCTCGTCGAGCGTCTCGATGACGCCGTAGAGGCCGTAGTCCTCGCCGTTGATCGCCACCCGCGCCCAGCCGTGGCGCGGCGCCGGCACTCCCATCGCGGCGTAGAGCCGGTACGCCGCGTGCTCGCGCAGCATCGTGGAGTCGAAGGTCATGGCGTTGAGCGTGAACCGCCGCACGCCGAGGACCTGCTGATCGTCCACCCACTGTTCGAGGTCTACCTTCAGGGAGGGCTTCCCGCCCAGGTCCTGGTAGGTGCTGCTCCCCTTGAGCTTGAAGCCCACGTCCCAACTCACGCCCATGTAGGTCATGCGGGCGTGCACATCGGGCTCGTCCCGGCCCAACAGGTCCACGGCGTCCGGCGTGAGCTCGAACGCGAAGTCGTGGATGCTGCCCTCCTCGTACAGCCACGCGCCCGGCTGATCCGAGGGCCCCGGCGCGGGCTCCTCGCGCCGATCGGCGTGCCAGGGGCAGAGGGGAAGCCCCAGCAGGAGCCCGATGAGGATCGACATGCGCTGTAGCTCCGGGTTCGAGGTCCACCCCCCGGAGGTAGGGTGGAGCCGCGGGCCCGGCTGTCATCCGTTGTCCCCCTGCTGCTTCGCCGACCCCTCCGCCGCCTGCTCCCCCGGCCGCTCCCCGCGCGCCGCCCGCATCATCTCGCGCGCCGCGCGCCGCGTGCCCTCGCCGACGTGGATCCCGCCCACCATGCGGGCGATCTCGTCGTCCCGCTCGGGCGGAGTGAGGGGCCGCACGGCGCTGCGCGTGCGGTCGTCCACGACCTCCTTCCGCACCTGGAAGTGGGTGTCCGCGTAGACCGCGATCTGCGCGAGGTGGGTGATGCAGAGCACCTGGTGGTGCTGCGCCACCTCGTGCAACTTGCGCCCGATGACCTCGGCCACGGCGCCGCCGACGCCGGTGTCGACCTCGTCGAAGACGTAGAGGCCCACGGGCCCCTGCGCCGCGAGCACGCGCTTGAGCGCCAGGAGCGCGCGGGAGAGCTCCCCGCCGCTCGCCACCTTCCGCAGCGGCCGCGGGGCCTCGCCGCGGTTGGTCGCGATGAGGAACTCGACGCGGTCGAAGCCCGTCGCGCCGAGGCGCCCGCCGTCCACCAGCACCTCTCCCGGGCGCTCCTCCATCGCCACGGCGACCTCCACCCGGGCCTCCCCCATCCCGAGCGACGCGAGCTCCTCGGTGATGGCGGCCCCGAGCTTCGCGGCCTCGGCGTGGCGGCGCGCGGACACGACGCGCGCGAGGACCGTCACCTCCGCCAGCGCGGCGTCCGCGGCGGCGCGCAGCACCCCCGCGCGCTCCTCGGCGCCCCCCAGCGCGTCGAGCTCGGCCTGCGCCACCTCACGGTACGCCAGCGCCGCGGTCAGCGTGCCGCCGAACTTCCGCGCGAGGCGACGGAGCTGGTGCTGCCGCTCCTCCAGCTCGGCGAGCCGCTCGGGGTCCGCGCGCAGCGTGCGGCCGTAGCGCCCGAGCTCCCGCCCCACGTCCTCCACCTCGGCCCGCGCACCCGCGAGCTGCTCCGCGAGGGGAGCCAGCGCGGGGTCGACCCGGGCGCCGCTCTCGAGGTCGGCCACAATGCGTCCGAGCTGCCCCACCACGTCGGCCTCGCCGCTGTAGAGGGCCTCTTCGGCGCGCGTCGTGAGCCCCGCGAGCTGGGCCCCGTGCCGCAGCCGCCCGATCTGCTCGGCCAGGGACTCTTCCTCGCCGTCCTTCGGCGCGAGCTTCCCGATCTCGGAGAGTTGGAAGCGAAGGAGGTCCTCGCGGTCCCCGCGCGCCCGGGCCGCGGCGTCGGCCTCGTCCGCCACCGTCCGCGCCGCCACCCACGCCCGCCAACGCTCCGCGAGCTCCGCGCGCTCCCGCCCCAGGCCGGCGAAGCCGTCGAGGAAGCCGAGGTGGGTCCCCGAGTCGGCCAGCGTGTGGTGCTGGTGTTGCGACGAGATGTCCACCAGCCCCGCCGCCAGCTCGGCGAGCTGCGCCGCGGTGGCGAGCTTGCCGTTGACGTAGGCGCGCGTGCGGCCCTCGGCCTCGACCACGCGGCGCACCACCAGCTCCTCGTCCTCGATGCCCATCGCGAGCAGGCGCGCGCGCGCGGCGCCGTCGTCCCGGATGTCGAACAGGGCCTCGACCTCGGCGCGCTCGGCCCCCGTGCGCACCATCTCCGGGCGCGCCTTGGCCCCGAGCACGAGCTGGAGCGCGCTGACGAGGATGGACTTCCCCGCGCCGGTCTCGCCCGTGACCACGTTCAGCCCAGGGCCGAAGGCGACCTCGAGCTGGTCGATGATGGCGAAGCGGCGGACGCGGAGGTGGGTCAGCATGACCCGCCTCAGGTAGCACGCCACGGGAACAGGTAAGCCCCTCACGCGACCATAAAATGTCCGAACAGCGATTTTCGCGAGCCGCTCAGCCCAGGGGCTTCTCCCCGTGCGCGCGCTCGGCCGCGCCGCTCACCGGACTTCGAGCGCGTACATCCCGACGCGCACGCCGCCGTTGCTGAAGAACAGGAGGCGCTCCGCGTCGCGATGCACCTTCGCCGCGAGCCCGGCGTCCGGCGAGAGGAACAGCACGCGCCACCCCTCGAAACGGCCGCGGAGCGTCTCGCCGAACTCGGCGTAGGCGCGGCCCTCGGAGCCCTCGCCGAGGCGCTTGCCGTACGGCGGGTTGGCGATGACGAGCCCGTGCGGGCCCGGCGGCCCGAGGTCGGCGACCTCGCGCTGCTCGAACTGCACGGTGACGCCCGCGCGCTTCGCGTTGGCCACCGCCGCCTTGAGCACGCGGCCGTCGCGGTCGTAGCCGAGGATCGGCACGGTGATGGGCGAGGGCACGGTCGTCGCGGCCTTCTGCTTCTGGAGCGCGGGCCATTCGTCCGCCGCGAACACGCGCCGCACGAAGGGGGACCGCGCGGAGGCGAGCAGCGCGGCCTCGATCGGGAGCGTGCCGGAGCCGCAGAAGGGGTCCACCAGGGCCTCGTCCCCGGTCCAGCCGGCGGCGTAGAGCATGGCGGCCGCGAGGTTCTCGCGGAGCGACGCGGGGCCCTGCTCGGTGCGCCAGCCGCGGAAGTGGAGGAGCTCGCCGCCACCGGCGTCCAGCGAGAGCGTGGCCCGGTCCTCCTCGACGCGGAGCGCGACGCGCTGGGGGACCGTCGGCTTGCGGGTGCGCTCGACCACGCGGGGCCCCTTGAGCGCCTCGCGGATGTGGTGGAGCACCTTCTTCTCGGCGGACTCGCGGAAGTGGATGCGCGAGGTCTTGATGGAGGCGGACACGTCGATCTGCGCGTCGGGAGGCAGGTACGTCTTCCACTGCACGCGCCGCGTGAGGGAAACGAGCTGCTCCGTCGCGTTGACGGGGCCCTCGACGAGCTCCAGGAGGAGGCGCGACGGGGTGCGCAGCCGCGGCAGGAGCGCGGCGCCCTGCTCCAGGGTGGCCTCGAACCGCACGCCACCGGGCGCGAGCGTCCCCGTGACGCCGAGGATCGCGAGCTCCCGCGCGACGACGGGCTCGAGACCGGGATGGGCGACGGCGTACCACTTCATGGCGCGCGGCTATCCCGGCGGGGGCCGGGAGGCGTGCCGATGCGGCCTCGCTACTTGCCGAGCTCGAAGCGCAGCGCCTGCTCGAGGTCCTCGCGGAGGTAGCGGAACCGGCTCTCCAGGAGCCGCTTCGGCGCGACGCGCTGCCCCGCGAGGAGCACGCCCTCGCCCATCTCGCCGAAGATCGCCCGCACCGCGAACGCGGGCAGCGGCAGCACCGCCGGGCGCCCGAGCACGCGTCCGAGCACCTTGGCGAACTCGGCCTGCCGCACCGGCGCGGGCGCGACGAGGTTGACCGGCCCCTCGAGGCCCGCGGTCATCAGGTGGTGGAGGGCGCCCACGGTGTCGTCCATCGCGATCCACGGGAACCACTGCTTGCCGCTGCCGACCGGCCCGCCCGCGCCGAAGAGGAACGGGGTCTTCATCTCGCCGACGGCGCCGCCCGCACCGGACAGCACCACGCCGATGCGCGGGTGCACGACGCGGACGCCCGCGGCGCGCGCGGGGTCGGCGGCGGCCTCCCACGCCCGGCACACGTCGGCGAGAAAACCCGTGCCCGCGGGCGAGGACTCGTCCACGAGGGTGTCGCCGGTGTCGCCGTAGTAGCCAACGGCGGAGGCCGAGATCAGCAGCGGCTTCTTGTCGAGCTGCGCCACAGCGGTCGCGATGGTGTGGGTGCCGTCCACGCGGCTCGACATCACGTCCCGCTTGCGCTTCTCCGTCCACCGACCGCCCGCCACGTTCTCGCCGGCGAGGTGCACCACGACGTCCACCCCCTCGAGCGCGCGGGTGTCGATCGTCCGGCGGGCCGGATCCCACGCGATCTCCCCGGGCTTCGCGTCGCGACGCACCAGCGGGAGCACCGTGTGGCCGCCGGCGCGGAGGAAGGCGCCGAGCTGGGTGCCGATGAGGCCGGAGGCGCCGGTGATGGCGATGCGGAGGGGCATGGTTGGGCCGTCCTGGTGGCGCGCGAGGTCTTCGCGGGTGCGCTGGTGGCGGAAGTCGAACATCCGGTCGATCCGGGCGCGCGCGAAGGCGCCCCCGAAGGTCTGCCCGAGGATGCCCATCGGCAAGGTGTACTCGATGTGATCGACCAGCTCGCTGCCCTCGTTCGTCGCGGGGAACGAGTGCGTGTGCTCCCACACCGAGAAGGGGCCGTTGCCCTGGACGTCCTGGAACGACTCCCCGGGGACGGCGTTCTGGTGCTTCGCCTCGAGCGTCTGCCAGACCGGTCCCATCACGTTCACGCGGATGACGACGCGGCGGGAGGCGAAGGGCCCGCTCGCCTCGACCACCTCGGCCTTGTCGAAGGGGGGGAGGAGCCGCTGGAGCGCGCCATCGGCGGCGTGCCACGCGTAGAGCGCGTCCGAGGATACCGGCATCGCGGTGCGCCGCTCGAAGATGTTCCTACCGGATGAACGGGTTGCCATTGGCCTCGTTATCTCTCCCGGATGAACGTGCGCGCCGTCCCCTGCCTGTCCGACAACTACGCGTATGTCCTCGTACAGGACGGTCACGCGGTCGTGGTCGACCCCTCCGAGGCCGCCCCCGTCCTCGCGGCCCTCGAGGGCCTCACGCTCGACGCCATCTGGCTGACCCACCACCACTGGGACCACGTCGGCGGCATCGAGGCCCTCCTCGCCCGCGGCGCGGTCCCCGTCGTCGGCAGCCGCCACGACCTCGCGGAGCAGCGCATCCACGGCCAGACCGTCGCCGTCGGCCAGGGCGACACCGTCCGCTTCGGCGCGCTGGAGGGCCGCGTCCACGACATCCCGGGGCACACCCTCGGCGCCATCGCCTACGAGATCGGCGGCGCGCTCTTCACCGGGGACACCCTCTTCGCCGGCGGCTGCGGCCGCGTGTTCGAGGGCACGATGCCGACGATGCGCGCCTCGATCGACCGCCTCGCCGCGCTCGACCCCGCGCTCCGCGTGTGGTGCGGCCACGAGTACACGGTGAAGAACCTCGAGTTCGCGCAGGCCCTCGCGCCCGAGCCCGCCGTCGCCGCCCGTCTCGACGCCGCCCGCGCCCTCCGCGCCCGCGGCGAGCCCACCGTCGGCCACCCCCTCGCCGACGAGCGCGCCACCAACCCCTTCGTCCGCTGGGGCGCCCCCGCCGTGCAGGCCGCCGCCGCCCGCCTCGGCGCCGACCCCACCGACCCGGACGCGGTCTTCGGCGCCCTCCGCGCCGCGAAGGACCGCTGGTAGATGGCCCGCGTCGAGGCGATCTACCTCTTCCCCGTCCGCGGCGGCGCCCCCTCCCGGCGCCCCTCGGCGCACGCGGTGGCCGGCCTCGGCCTGGACGGCGACCACCACCAGGCCCAGCCCTCCCTCTTCGGCCTGTGCGAGAAGCCGGAGAACCAGCTCACCCTCATCGAGGGTGAGGCCCTCGACCGCCTCCGCCCGCCTCTCCCGCCGGGCGCGTCGCGACGCAACCTCGTCACCCGCGGCGTCCCCCTCAACGACCTCGTGGGCCGCACCTTCCGCATCGGCGCCATGCGCGCCCGCGGCCTCGAGCTGTGCGACCCCTGCCTGCACCTCGAGGAGATGACGCGCCCCGGCGTCCTCCGCGCGCTGGTCAACCGCGGCGGATTGCGCGCGGAGATCCTGGAGACCGGCACCGTGAACGAGGGAGACACGATCGAGGTGGAGTGACCCGGCCCGCGCTACCCCCGCGCCGCCGCCGCGTCCGAGACGCCCCGGAACCACGCCCCCGCCACGATCTCCACCCGCGCCCGCACCGGCACGGGCAGCACCGCGAGGCCCCGCGCGAGGGTGGAGAGCAGCGCCTCGATCCGGCACTCGTCTGCCATCACCGCGGCGTCCGGCGTGCCGCCCTCGATCCACGCGCGCTCGGTCGAGTTCGCGAAGCGCCACAAGCCCTCGGGCGCGTGGATCACCGCCGGCGGCTGACCGCGGAAGGTGTCGGCGAACAGCCTACGCGCGCGCGGGACATGGTACCGCGCGGTCACGACGAGCCCCCGGCGCACGCCCTTCGCCGCGAACAGCGCCGCGCCCTCCACCGCCTCCTCGCGGGTGGAGCGCGTCTTGTCCATGCGGACGATGGCGCTCTCGGGCACGCCGAGCTCCGCGAGGTAGCCCGCCACGATCGCGCTCCCCGAGTCCTCCTGGCCGCGCAGGCGGGCCTCCAGCGTCGCGATGAAGGGGGCGCCGGCACGCCACGCGGCGGCGGCGGCGGCCGCGCGGGCACGCAGCTCACGGCGGGCGCGCTCCGCGTCGCGGCGCAGCTCCTTTCCGAGGATGAGGACGCCGTCGAACGGCGCGCGCTTGAGGTCCATGCGCGGCAGGATGGCATCGACGCGGCGTCGGCGACAAGGGGGGATACATCGGCGGCATGCTCACCCCGCCCACCCCGGCCTCCGCCCGCGCCGCCTTCGCCGCCTGGCGGGCCTCGCTGACCTCCTGGTGGGACGACGATCCGCACCTCGCCTCGCTCCTCCGCCACCACGGCCACGCCGCCGCCGCGCCCGCGCTCCAGGCCTTCGGCGCCGCGTGCGCCGGCCCCCTCGACCGCATGGTCGTCGAGACCAACCGGGACGAGCACCTCCCCCAGCTCCGCCGCTGGGACGGCCACGGCAACCGGGTCGAGGCGGTCGTCTTCCACCCCGACTACCACGCGATCGGGCGCGCGGTGTACCGCACCGGGGTCATGAGCCGGTACGCGGAGCCGGGCCGCGAATTAGAGACCCTCGGCCTCGTCTATCTGCTCGCCCAGGACGGCGAGGCCGGCCACTGCTGCCCCCTCGCGTGCACCGCCGGGATGATCAAGATCCTCCAGGCCGCGAACGCCCACCCCGAGTGGCTCGCCCGCCTCTACGACCCCGACTACGACACCCACTTCCACGGCAGCCAGTTCCTCACCGAGGTCCAGGGCGGCTCGGACGTCGGCGCCAACGCGCTCGTCGCGCGCGAGACCGCGTCCGGCTGGGCCGTCCACGGCGAGAAGTGGTTCTGCTCCGTCATCGACGCCCACCTTTTCCTCGTGACCGCGCGTCCCGACGGCGCCGCCTCGGGCACCGCGGGCCTCCGCGCCTTCGTCGTCCCGCGCGCCCTCCCCGACGGCACCGTCAACCACTTCGAGATCCGGCGCCTCAAGTACAAGCTCGGCACACGCTCCATGGCCTCCGCCGAGGTCGACTTCCGCGGCGCCGTCGCCCACCCCGTCGGCGACTTCCGCCGTACCGTCGAGATCGTGCTCAACACCTCGCGCCTCTACAACGCCATCTGCGCGGCCGGCTTCCACCAGCGCGCCTGGCGCGAGGCCGACGGCTACGCGCGCGTCCGCACGGCGTTCGGCAGCCCGATCCTCGCGTTCCCCTCCATCGCCCGCACCGTCGCGCGCCTCAAGGTCGAGGCCTACGCCGCCCGATCCGTCAGCTTCCTCCTCGCGTCCCAGGCACCCGCCACCGGCGAGACGCCGAGCCCCGCGTGGCGCATGCTCGTGAACCTCAACAAGATCTGGACCGCGCTCACCTGCCCCGCCGCGATGCGGGACGCGATCGAGGTCCTCGGCGGCAACGGCGCCATCGAGGACTTCTCGGTCCTGCCCCGCCTGTTGCGCGACAGCCTCGTGCTCGAGGCCTGGGAGGGCGGCCACGGCGTGCTCTGCGCCCAGATCCTCCGCGACGCGAAGAAGCAGTCCCTGCACGCGCCGATGTTCGACCTGCTCGCGACCCTCGGCGGAGACGCCCTCCGCGCCCCGCTCGACCACGCCCGCGCCCGCTGGGCCCGCCTCCTCGCGCTCCCCGACGCCGAGGCCGCCGCCCACGTCCGCGACCTCGTGGAGGAGCTCCGCCCCCTCGCCGTCGCCGCCACGCTCACCGCGGAGGCCCGCACCCCCGGCGCCGACCCGCTGCTCCCCATCGTGACCGAGCACCTGCTCACCGTCACCCGCCGCGGCTGGGATCCGCTCGACGACGTCGGCCTCGCCGGGCGCATCGCAACGCTCGTGGCGCCCCTCGGCGCGCGGTAGCGTCGCCCACCGGATCGCGCGCCGCCCCTCGCCGCCGCCGCCGCCTGCACCACGCTTGTCGGAGCGATCGCCGGAGGACCGCATGACCGACGAAGTCTCGACCAACACCGCGATGCTGCTGTTCCTGTTCGCGACCGGGCTGCTCGTGTTCGGCGTCATCTGGATGGGGCACATGCGGTACATGCTCACGGGGCTCTGACCGGGGCGGCCCGACGGGCTACACTTGGGGTCGCCCCCCGAGGACGGATGCTCCCGCTCGTATTGCTCGCTCTCGCCTGCGGGCCGACCGACGAGCCGGATGACACCAACGCCCCCGCCCTCGCCGCCGAAGCGACGTTGGAGGACGACATCCCCACCGTGGCGTGGGTCCGCTGGGAGACGGACGATCCCGGCACCTCCTGGGTCGAGTACGGCCCCACGAAGGACCTCGGCCGCACGACCGTGCCCGGCACGGTCGCCTCCACCGCGCACGCCGTGCTCCTCGCGGGCATGAGCCCCCGGTCGACGTGGTACTGGCGCGCCGTCACGGAGATCGACGGCGAGCTGCACAAGAGCAAGCTGATGAGCCTCGAGACGGGCGTCGCGCCGCGCGAGCTGCCCGAGGTCGAGAACACCAGCTACGACGCCAGCCTCGCCCTCCCCGGCTACACGATCACGACCTCCCTCGGCGTCAACGCCTGGCTGATCGTGTTCGACACGGAGGGGAACCCGGTGTGGTGGAAGGCGGCGGACGAAGGCACCGTCTTCGCCCAAGTGCGCCTCTCGCCGGACGGCACCTCCATCCTCTACAACGTCGCCAGCCTCAACTTCGGCACGGATGTCGGCGAGATCCGCCGCATCCGCCTCGACGGCGAGCAGCTCTCCGCGACCCGCACCGTCATGGGCCATCACGACTTCGTGGGCCTTCCCGAGGGCGGCTTCGCCTACATCGCGGCGGACACGCGGGAGTGGGTCAACCCCGACGACGGGCTGACCTACACCGTCGTCGGCGACACGCTGATGGAGGTCCCCGAGGGCGCCACGGACGACTCCGGGAACCGCGCCGTGTGGTCCACCTGGGACGACCTCACCGTCGCCGTCAGCCCCACGGAAGACGACGACTTCTACCCCTTCGGCCTCGACTGGACGCACAGCAACAGCCTCAAGTTCGACGAGGACACCGGCACCTACGTGATGTCCGTGCGCAAGGAGGACGCCGTCGCCCAGATCGACCGCGCCAGCGGCGACCTCCTCTGGACCCTCGGCGGCGTCGCGAGCGACTTCACGCGCACCGAGGGCCGCGCCTTCGTCGGCCAGCACTCCCCCGAGTTCATCGCCGCGGATCGCTTCATGCTCTTCGACAACGGCGACATCAACGCGCCCGACGCCTACTCCGAAGCCGTCGAGTACAGCGTCGACATGGACGCCCGCACCTACACCCCGGTCTGGCACTACGACCTCGGGCAGCGGATCTCCTCGTACCTCCTCGGTGACGTGGAGCGCCTCGCCAATGGCAACACGCTCATCGCGTGGGGCAGCGGCGGCACCATCACCGAGGTCACGCCCGACGGCGAGACCGCCTTCCAGGTGAGCCTCTCCATCGGCGCGGCCATCGGGTTCACCCACCACATCGACGCGCTCGGCGGCGTGGAGACCCCATGACACTCCTGCTCCTCCTCGCCTGTGTCGGCCCCGACACCGACGACACCGCCGCCGGCTTCGACGGCAACTTCGTCCTTACGGACGCCAACAACTACGGCTACACCAGCGCGCTCGACGTCACCACGCAGGAGGTCCAGCTCGCCCACGACGTGACCTTCGACTGGTCCGGCCTCACGACGGACCTCTTGGGCCACGCGATGGACCCCGCCACCGACGTCGACCTCGTGTGGATGGTCCAGTTCCCCAACCTCTCCGAGGCCGACGTCGTCGCCGCCATCCTGACGGACAGCCTCCTCCAGCTCGACGTGGGCCCCTACGTCCAGTTCGACAACGACCCCGCCGACACGACAACCGCGCTCCTCTCCGAGTTCGTGTTCCCGCCGGACAACGTCATCCAGCCCGAGACCGACTTCGTCGACGGCTCCGGCACCTGGCTCGTGCGCGCCACCTCCGGCGCCTCCACCAACCGCATGCTCGCCTTCGCGCGCCCGACCGAGACCAGCGAGAACCACACCTTCGTCCTCGGCTCCGACGCGGCAGCCCTCGACTTCGACGCGGACCTCCAGTCCCTCACGCCCTTCGCCTTCTACGGCGAGCCCGCCACCTACACGGCGGACTGGTCCACCCTCGCCACCCACGCGAACGGCAACGACATCGTGCTCAACTCGCTCGATCAGCTCATGATCGCGCGGTACGACGGCATGACCCTCGACGACATCGAGGCCGACTTCATCAACGTCGACCGCATCGCGAGCGACCTCTACACGGCGGACGTGTACGACGTCGTCGACTACAAGGCGGACCTCTCCCTCGCCACCAACAGCGCGGGCGAGGCCTTCTCGGGCTTCGGCGGGGGCGCTCTCTGGCTCGTCGCGCTGCGCTGCACCGCCTGCGCCAACCCCGCGCCGCCGTTCCTGACCGTGGTGCAGGTCGGCGCAGAGTTCACCCCGTAATGACCCTCCCCGACGTCTGGCTCTCCGCGCCCACGGTCCACCTCCCGGAGATCGTCCGCACGAACGACGACGTCCTGCGCCTCGTCCACGCCGAGTTCCGCGGCACCGAGGAGGAGTGGGGCCCCGTCAACCGTCGCATCCGCTCGCTGCTCCGCGCCTGCGGCACCAGCCGGCGGCACTGGGAGGCCAACCCCCTCCCGCTCGCCGGGCACGCCGCCCGCGCCTCCGCCG